>JBGTSD010000066.1:0-18190 GCA_041940385.1 Phycisphaerales bacterium
TGACCGCCTTCGATGCGCTCAACCACGCAATGAGCACGATCTCGACCGGCGGCTATTCCACGCATGACGCCTCCTTCGGCTATTTCGAGAATCCCTTCATCCACTGGTCCTCCGTCGTCTTCATGATCTCGGGCGCGGTGCCGCTCGCGCTCTACGTGCAGACGCTCCGAGGCGCGGGCGAGAAACTGTGGGACGATCCGCAGGTGAAGGGTTTCGTCATGCTGCTCGCCACCTCCTCCATCGTCATGGCGCTCTGGCTTGCCGCGCGCGGCGACTACGGTTTCTTCGAGGCGCTCACGCTCATCCAGACGCTCAAGATCGAGCCGTTCCCCGTGATCTGCTACGGCACGAACTTCTGGACCGGCCTCGTGGACTGGGTGCGCGAAACGCTCGCCGAGCGCTTCGCGACCATCTCGCCGCGCGACATCGAGCTCTTCCGCGTCACCGACTCGGTCGAGGAGATCGTGGACATGATCGAGAAGCACATGCGCGGCGAGGGGACGTTCTGCGAACTCCCTACGGTCGTCGGCCCAGCGGGCGAACTGACCGCCGAGGGCACCCGTCGCGGCGTCCGCCGCACGGCGCCGTCGCTGCCGCACGAGGAGGGGGCGATCTAGGCGGCAACCGCGGCTTGACTCCGCTCGTATGCTGATGCAGCCCAACGGGGACTTGGAACGGTCCGGGGCCTTCTTCGAGAAGGAGCACAGCATGAGACTCGCGCTGGGTTGTGGCGCCGCAGCGTTGGCGGTGGGGGCGTCCGCTTCCGCGCAGACCTGCGGCGTCGTGCGGTCATCGCATTGGGTTCAAGAGGTCGTCGCCGCGGTCCCGGCAACGTCGTCGCCGATTCTCCTGCACGCGAACTACGACTGGATCATTGTCGCCGACATCGACCGCGACGGCTGCGATGATGTGATCGTCGCCATGCCGGAATGCGAGCGGCACGATTGCTTCGGCACGGGCGGCGCCGGCGATTTCAACCTGCGCCGGCCGGTGGCGCACGCGTACTCCGGTCGCACCGGCGAATTGCTCAGCGAGTACGTCTCGCCCACGCCAGCGCGGGTCGGCGGCCTTCTCTCGAACCAGCACTTCGGCTCAGACATATCCGCCGCGGACATCGATGGCGATGGCGACATCGAGATCGCGATCGCGGCGCCGGGCGAACGCGTCGATCTCGACGGCGACGGCGTTCCCGACGGCGTGATCGGCCGAGTGACAGTCTTCGACGCGTCCACCGGCGACGTCCTCTACACCATGACCGGCGACGCCCCTCTGGATTGGTTCGGTCGCGGCGTCGAATGGGTCGGCGACTGGACGGGCGACGGCGTGCGCGATCTGCTCGTCGCCCGCCTCGGCCATCAGGCCGGTGGTCAACTCGACGTGCGTTCGGGCGTGAACGGTGAGATCGTCGGCACGACCGGCCGGCTTCCGATGCAGCCGATCTGGAAGGTCTGGCGCATCAGTGATGTCTCCGGAGATGGTCAGGACGACGGAGTGGCGCTTGTCCAGTCTTCGGACACCGAGCTGACGTGCTGGGTGGTGCACTCCGTCGCGCTTGCGCCAAATCCGGCGATCGTGCTGCCGCCGGATGTCGTTTCCACCCATATCGAGACGGTCGGCGATGTGAATGGGGACGGCGCGCCCGAGCTTGGGTGGACGCGTCTGCTGTTCCAGCCGGAGAACCCGGTGACGATGCTCGAGTTCATCAGCACGCTGGACGGCGCCGCCGTCGGCTCGGTCGCGACGCCGTTCGGCGGGTGTGCCGGCGACTGCGCCGAGGACGCGTATCTTCCGCCGTTCCCGATCGGCGACGTCAACTATGACGGTGTGCAGGACGTCGCGCTCGCCCCGTTCCTGATCTGGGACGGCGCCGCGCATCGCGATCACATGCGTCTGATCTCGCTCGCCGATGGCGCCTGCATCGCTGATTGGACGACGCGCGATCCCTCGATCACCGATGTCGGCGGAATCCCGCCGCAGGACCTGACCTATGCATTTCAGCGCATCGTCCGGGGCGACTTCGACGGCGATGGCGTCGGTGATCTCGCGACGGCCGCGAAGCACAGCGATGTCGGAGCGAGCCCGTTCTTCACCACCCAGATCAACTTCTTCCGTCGCCCCGGTTGCCCGGAAGACCTCAACGGCGACGGGCACATCGACTTCGCTGATATTTCGCTCCTGCTCGACACGTTCAACGACATTGATGCGCCGGGGATGCTGCCGTCGGACGTCGACGGAAACGGGCAGGTCGACTTCGGCGACCTGAACCATGTGCTGGCGCGGATGAACAGCGGGTGCTAGCAGATTGGTGGCGCCGCTCCGCGGCTCAGATGCATTCGACGTCCTGACCCCGGCCTCACGGCCGGGGCTACGAACTGGCGCCGCGCTGCGGCTCAAGCACCGCGGCGTTGCGGACAGTGCGGCGCTCGCCTCGCGCACGAGAACGTCAGAAAGCGAACATCGCCCTGGGTTTCGAAGCGGTGAAGCCTTTTCCGATGGCAGACGTCCATGGCACGACTGTACTTGGGCGCATGTGCACTAGTCTGCCACCTCCTCGGTGGCCGACTAGTGGCACCCCCGCGCGGGGGCAACACACCTTCACCTACGAAAAAGCCCCGCTCGCGCGGGGCTTTGGGGATTCATTCCAAGCTGACTCGGCTCACCACGCGAAGTGCGCGAACGCCTTGTTGGCCTCGGCCATGCGGTGGGTCTGCTCGCGGGTCTGCATCGCCTTGCCCTCCTTGCGGGCCGCGGCGTACAGCTCGTCGGCGAGGCGCTGGGCCATCGGACGGCCCTTCTCGCCGCGCGCCGCCTCGCGGATCCAGCGGAACGCGAGGGAGATCTGGCGGCGGTTGCTCACCGGCATCGGCACCTGGTAGTTGGCGCCGCCGACGCGCTTCGAACGCACCTCGACGTGCGGCTTGACGTTCTCGAGCGCCATGTGGAAGACGTCGATCGCTTCCTTCGGCGCGTTCGGGTCCGTCTCCTTCGCCAGCTTCTCCTGGATCAGGTCGATGGCGTCGTACACCACGCGCTCCGCCGACGTCTTGCGGCCGTTGGTCATGAGCGTGTTGATGAACTTGGACAGCAGACGATCGCCGAAACGCGAGTCGGGACGGAGCTGATCGTCGGAAGCGGTAATGCGGCCTGGCATGTCGATGCGTCTCCTTGGCTCATCTGTCCCGGTCGATCCGGGACTCTCTGTTCACCGCGCCCTGTTCGACGAGCGGACGCGATTACTTGCCTTCAAGATGGAAACGGGGCCTTGCGCGGCCCCGCATGACGACGAAAACTCTTGGGGCTGCTTTAGCCCTTGCCCTTCTTGGCGCCGTACTTCGAACGGGCCTGCTTGCGGCCCTCGACGCCGAGGCAGTCCAGCGAGCCGCGCACGACGTGGTATCGCACACCGGGAAGGTCGCGGACGCGTCCGCCGCGCACCAGCACGATCGAGTGCTCCTGCAGGTTGTGGCCTTCGCCGCCGATGTACGCGGTGATTTCCTTGCCGTTGGAGAGGCGAACACGCGCCACCTTGCGGAGCGCGGAGTTCGGCTTCTTCGGCGTCACCGTGCGGACCTGAAGGCACACGCCGCGGCGCTGCGGGCTCGCATCGAGGTCGCGGACCTTGGACTTGGCGGTCTGCGGGAGGCGCGGATTGCGGCAAAGCTGATTGATGGTGGGCATTCGATCGGATCTCGTTGGGGGGCCGGAAAGGCGAGCCGCGTAGTGTAGCGACCCCCCTCGGCGTGGCAAGCCGGGCAGGAAACCATCATGCCGGATCGGGCGCCGCCGCCCACACCGACGCCAGCCGCCAACCCGCCCAGCACGCCGCGAAACAGAGCAGATTCGTCCCCACGACGTACGCCGCGGCCCTCCCCGCGTGCCCTCGCTGGACGAGGGTCATGGTCTCGAGGGCGAACGCGGAGAACGTCGTAAACCCGCCCAGCAGCCCGACCAGGGCCGCGAGACGGGCCTCCTCCGACAGCTTCAGCGGCCCGGCGAAGAGTGTCGCCAGCAGCCCGATCGCGAAGCAGCCGGCCACGTTGACCACCAGCGTCCCGACCGGGAACGCGTCGGCGAACGGGCGCTGCGTGCCCGAGGCGATCAGGTACCGCAGGGCGGCGCCCACCGCGCCTCCGGCGGCGACGAGGAGAAGGCGGTTCATCGCCGATCACGGTAGCGAACGGCGGATCATCGGCGCCGCGGACCCCTGCTTTCGGGGTTGACCCTGAGGGAGGCGCCTTGAATCAGGCAGCGGCATTGGAGCCCCACCTTCCAAGGGGGCTGTTACGCGGCGAGCGAGCCGTCGACGATGGTCTGGGCCCGGTCGGGTCCGACGGACACAAGATCCACGGGGAGCCCGACTTCCCGCTCGATGAGGTCGAGATATCGCCGGGCCGCGTCGGGGAGCTGGCCGCGCTTCGTGGAGCCGGTGACCTCTTCGCTGAAGCCCTTCACCTTCTGGTAGACGGGCTCGGCGCCGGCGAGGGCGGAGGCGTCGGGGAGGAACTGGCGCGTTTCCTTGCCGTTGACCTTGTATGCCGTGCAGACCTGCAGCTCGTCGAAGCCGGCGAGGACGTCGAGCAGCATGACGGCGACGGAGGTGACGCCGTTGAGCATGGCCGAATAGCGCACGGCGACAAGGTCCAGCCAGCCGGTGCGGCGCGGGCGACCTGTGGTTGTGCCGTACTCGCGCCCGCGCTCGCGGATGCGATCGCCGATGGGGTTCTTCTGCTCGGTGGGGAAGGGCCCGCCGCCGACGCGCGTCGAGTACGCCTTCATCACGCCGATCACGCGCTTGAGGCACCGGTCCGGCACGCCCGAGCCCGGTCCGATGCCGAGCGCCGCGCACGACGAGGACGTGACGTACGGGTACGTGCCGTGGTCGATGTCCAGCAACGTGGCGTTCGCGCCCTCGAAGAGCAGCTTCTTGTTCGAGCGCAGCAGGTCGTGCAGCAGGTACACCGTGTCGGTGATGTGCGGGCGCAGGCGCTCGCCCCAGGGCAGCGCCTGGTCCAGAAGCCGCACAGGATCGCAGTGGGAGTGCAGATCGATCGGCGCGTTGTTCGAGATCCGCGGCAGTGTTCGACCTTTGAGCGCCGCAACGGTGTCGAGCTTCTCGCGCAGCAGGTCCGGACGCAGCAGATCGCCGACGCGGATCGCGGTGGCGCGGTGCACCTTGTCGGCGTACGCGGGGCCGATGCCGCGGCGCGTGGTGCCGATGGAGCGATCGGCGCGCGCGGGCGTCATTTCGTCCTCCGCGGCGCCGGCGAGGATCGTCTCACGGATCGCGTCCTCGTCCTTGTGGTACGGCATCACGACGTGCGCGCGATCGGAGAGGACCAGGCCCGAGAGATCGACGCCGCGCGAACCGAGCGCGTCCATCTCCTTGAGCAGCGCCTCGGGATCGACGACGACGCCGTTGGCGATGACGGCCTTCTTGCCGGCGGTGAGAATGCCGGAGGGCAGGAGATGCATCGCGAAGCGCTGGCCCCCGATGATGACGGTGTGCCCGGCGTTGGCGCCGCCGTTGTAGCGGACGACGGCGTCGTGACGGGCAGTCAGGAGGTCCACGACCTTGCCCTTGCCCTCGTCGCCCCATTGCAGGCCGACCACGGCGGAACATTCGGGCGGGGGAAGCGCGGCCCGCGCGTCGGCGGCGGCTGGTGCTGGATTGGTCATGGGGCCCTGGCGGAAGGGGGTCGATCGATGCCTATCGGACGGAATGAGAATGTCTCGGCGTCGCCCGGCCGGGTCAAGCCGAGGCCCCGGCGGTCCGATTTGATGGGCTGGGAAACGCCCTGCGCGAGGGAGCGGTCGATGAGCGAAGATGTCATCCGGATCATGTGCCCGAAGCTGACGTGCCGGCGAATCCTCGCCGTTCCCACGGAAGCGCGTGGCCGCACCGTCCGGTGCAGAAACTGCGGGACCAACATCAAGATCCCCGCCAAGCCCCCGGCCGTCGCCCCGGTCGAGACCGAGCAGGACGGTCAGGCCCCCGCGCAGCCCCCGGCGCAGGGCAAGAAGGGCGGCGCGCCCGAGCAGGAAGCGGCGTAAGCCGGCCCGCTCAGCGCATGTCGTCTTCTTCGTCCTCCCCGAAATCGAAATCGAAGATGCTGCTCTCGTCGTCCTTCTGACGCGAGATCAGCTTGCCCAGCGGATCGTCGCTGTCGTCTTCGTCGTCGTCGCCGGCGCTCGCCTTCGAGGCGACGGGCTCGTCGTCATCGGGCATGGCGTCCGACTGGCTGGTGCCGTCGGGACCGGAATCGTCGGACGCGTCGGGGATGGCGTCGGGCACGATGTTGGCCGGGACGCCGTCGATCTGGATGACCAGGGCCGCGGGGCCGATGGTCACGCGATCGCCCGCCTGCAGGCCGGACTCCTGCACGCGCACGTCGTTGAGAAAGGTGCCGTTGGAGGAGCCGAGGTCGCGCACCCGCGCCTCCTCGCCGTCCACCACGATCTCGGCGTGCTGACGCGACACGGTGGCGTGGGGGATGCACAGATCGCACTCGGGCTTGCGCCCGATGAGGAAGCGTCCGCCCTTGACGCGGAACTCGCGCCGGGAGCCGTCGGGTGCGAATCCAACCAGGGTGACGTTCACAGGGGCAGACTCCGGGCCGGGCATCGCGGAGGGGAAGACACGTGCGGCCCTATCGTGACCCGACTTTGGCCGGGGGGAAAGCGCCGTGCGAGAGAATATACCCATCGCGGTCATCGGCAGCCCCCGGAGCGACCCCGCTCCGGGCCCGGCGCCCACGCTGCGCGACGTGATGAACGGCTCATTTGAGGACGCGCCGTCGCTCTATATCCACGTGCCGTTCTGCTTCCACAAGTGCCACTACTGCGACTTCTACTCCTTCGTGGATTCGCAGGACCGCCAGCGCGCGTTCTCGGACGCGCTCGTCACGGAGCTGCGCACGCTCGCCCCACTCGCGAAACGTCCTCTGCGGACGATCTTCGTCGGCGGCGGCACGCCCACGCTGCTGCGCGAGGACCTCTGGCGGCGCCTGCTCGACGCGCTGGGGGAGCTGTTCGACCTGACGGAGATCCGCGCCGGGCGCGGCGAATTCACCGTCGAGTGCAACCCCGAGACCGCGACGCCCGAGCTGCTGCGCACCCTGCGCGCGGGCGGCGTCGATCGCATCAGCATCGGCGCCCAGTCCTTCGACCCGCGCCACCTCAAGACGCTGGAGCGCTGGCACGATCCCTCGAACGTGCAGCGCGCCCTGCGCATCGCGGCGGACGCGGGCATCCAGCGGCGCAGCGTGGACCTGATCTACGCCATCCCCGGCCAGACGATGGACGACTGGCGGCGCGACGTCGAGACGGCGCTCGCCCTCGAACCGGGCGTCGAGCACCTCTCGTGCTATGCGCTCACCTACGAGCCCAACACGGCTATGACCAAGCGCCTCCAGCACGGCGAGTTCGAGCGCTGCGACGAGGACCTCGAGGCGGACATGTACGAGTGGCTGGTGGAGCGCCTTCGCGCCGAGGGCTTCGAGCGCTACGAGGTCAGCAACTTCGCGAGAAAGAACGCCGAGTCGCGCCACAACCTCGCCTACTGGCGCCAGGAGAGCTGGCTGGCCGCGGGACCGAGCGCGAGCGGGCACCTGCGCTGCGCCGATGCATCACGCGGCGGTCTGCGCTGGAAGAACATCCCCCGCCTCACGGACTGGATGGCAGCCGTCGAGCGGGCCGGCTGTTCGCCAGTCGTCGATGTCGAGACGCCCGCCCCCAAACGAGCGCTCCGCGAGCGGATCATGATGGGCCTGCGCGTCCGCGACGGGCTTGCGCTCACCGACCTGCCGGGACTGGATGACGCGATCGACGCCGAGCGAGCGATCGGGCTCGTCGAGGTGAGTGGGGGGCGCGTGCGCCTGACGGATCGGGGCTTCTTGCAGGCCGACGGGGTGGCGCGGCGGTTGATGGCGGCGCTGTAGGCCTACTTCTTCACCCCGAAGAACTTCTTGATCCGGTGGATCGTCACCGCGCGCCCGACGGCCGCGATGGACTCGGTCAGCGGGATCTCCTTCGGGCAGACCTTGACGCAGTTCTGCGCGTTGCCGCAGTCGCTCACGCCACCCGGCGCCGCCATGAACTCGAGGCGCTCCTTCGCCAGCGTCGCGCCGGTGTGGTGCTCGTTGAAGAGGCGCACCTGCGAGATCACCGCGGCGCCGACGAACTCGCCCTCCGCGTGGGCCGCGTCCTCCACCTTCAGGTACTGCGGGCACGCCTCGAGGCAGCAGCCGCAGGTCATGCAGGTCGAGAGGACGTAGCGCTCCGCCTGATCGTCCGGCGTCTCGCGCGGCCCGGAGCCCAGGTCGTACGTGCCGTCGATCGGCACCCACGCCTTCGCTCGCTTCAGATCGTCGAAAAACCGCTGCCGATCGACGATCAGATCGCGCACCACGGGAAACTTCGTCATCGGCTGGAGCGTGACCTCCTGCGCGTCCGATCCGGGCGGGCACAGGTTCTCGATCAGCGCGGTGCACGACTGGCGCACACGCCCGTTCACGAGCATGGTGCACGAGCCGCAGACCTCTTCAAGACAGCCGGAATCCCACACCACCGGCGTCGTCCGTTGACCTTCCACGGTGACGGGGTTCGCGGCGATCCATTGCAGGCACGAGATGATGTTCGAGCCGGGGCCGACGGGGACGTCGAACGCCTCCCAGCGCGAGGGCTTGCCGGGGCCGTCGCAGCGCTGGATGCGGATGCGCACGGTTCGCGCGGAGCTCGTGGGCTTGGTGAATGATGCGGAGTTCGCGGGGGCAGTCGTCATGGTCGGTTGTGTTTGAGGTCAGGCGACGCCCGCGGCCTGGCGCGACGGGGCCTGCTTGGGTGCGGAGTCGCCGGAGGTCTTGCCGTAGGTGCGCGCCCGGGGCTTCACGAGGCCCGTCTCGACGGCCTCGAACGTCAGCTTGGCCTTCTTCTGCTGCGCGTCCCACGTGGCGACGGTGGTCTTGAGGAAGTTCGCGTCATCGCGCTCGGGGAAATCGGTGCGATAGTGCGAGCCGCGAGACTCGCGCCGCTCGAGCCCGCCGCGCAGGATCGCTTCGGCCATCGCGAGCATGTCGCCGGTGGCGCGGGCGTGCGCGAGGTTCTGGTTCGTCCAGCCGGAAGGATCGGCGACGCCGATGCGCCCGTAGCGGTCGCGCAGCTCGGCGACCTTCTGCAGCGCCTTCTCGAGGCGCGGGCCGGACTTCACGACGGTGGACGCGGCGGTCATCTCTTCGCCAAGCTCGCGGGCGATCTCGTAGGGATTCTGATCGCCCCTGGCGTTCGTGAGCGCCTTCAGGCGTGACTCTTCCTGCTTCACCATCGCGTCATACGTGGCCTGCGGCTCGTCGGCCGCGGAATTCGTGGCGTTCTTGACGTACGACACGACGCCCTGGCCGCAGAAGAGGCCGTCGAAGATGCAGGAAAGCAGCGCGTTGGCGCCGAGCCGATTGGCGCCGTGGTACTGGTAGTTGACTTCGCCGAAGGCGTAGAGCCCGGGGATCGAGCACATCATGGAGTTCGGCGCGCCGGCGAGCATGCCCTTGAGGTCCGGCTTGGGCGTGTAGGTCGTCCAGAGCCCGCCCATCGTGTAGTGCACGCCGGGGAAGATGCGCATCGGCATCTCGACGGGGTCCTCGCCGACGAACTTGCGGTAGATCTCCATGATCCCGAGCAGCTTGCGCTCGAGATACTCCTTGCCCAGGTGCGTCAGGTCGAGGTACACCATGTTCCCGCCGCCGACGCCCAGGCCGTCCATGCAGATGTTGAAGATCTCGCGCGTCGCGATGTCGCGCGGCACGATGTTGCCGTACTTGGGGTAGCGCTCCTCGAGGAAGTAGAAGCGCTCGCTCTCCGGGATCTGGCGCGGATCGCGTCCGGCGTCGGGGTGCTTGGTCCACTGACCGCCGGCGCCCTTGATCGCGGGCACCCACACGCGACCGCCCTCGCCGCGCGCCGATTCGGACATCAGACGCAGCTTGTCCGCGCCGGGGATCGCCGTCGGGTGCACCTGGATGAATTCGCCGTTGGCGTACTTGGCGCCGGCCTGATAGCAGCGCGACGCCGCGGCGCCGGTGCACATCACCGAATTCGTGGACTTGCCGAACACCAGCCCGTTGCCGCCCGTCGCCATGATCACCGCGTCGGCGCGGAAGGCGCGGATCTGCATCGTCCGCAGGTCCTGCGCCACGATGCCGCGGCAGGCGCCGTCCTCGCCGATCACCGGCCAGAGGAACTCCCAGTGCTCGTACTTGTTCACGCGCCCCTCGGACTCCCAGCGGCGCGTCTGCTCGTCGAGCGCGTACATGAGCTGCTGGCCCGTCGTCGCGCCGGAGAAGTGCGTCCGCTTGTACAGCGAGCCGCCGAAGAGACGCAGATCGCGATAGCCCTCGAACGTCCGGTTGAACGGCACGCCCATGCGGTCGAGCAGATCGATGACCCGCGGCGCCCACTGGGCCATCTCGTACACCGGCGGCTGGTGCGCGAGAAAATCGCCGCCGTAGATCGTCTCGTCGAAGTGCTCGTATTCCGAGTAGCCCTGCTGACGAGCGACCTCGTTGCAGGCATTGATGCCGCCCTGAGCGCAGACCGAGTGCGACCGCTTCACGGGCACGATCGAGAAGAGATCGACCGGAACGCCCGACTCGGCGATGCGAATGGTCGCGGCGAGCCCGGCGAGCCCGCCCCCGACGACGATCACGCGCTGTTTCGTGCTGGAAGCCATGCTGAAGTCTGCTCTCGCTCTTGGATTCGTCGGATCAGAAGGTTCGGAGTCGCTTTACGGCGCATGAGGCAGGTCGTTCTGGGCGCCGGGCGCCAGCATCCGCTCCTCGACGGCGCGCGCCTCGGCCGGGTCGAGCGTCACGAAGCCGATCACCGCGGACCACGCGGCCAGCATCAGGCCGGCGCCGATCAGGACGCAGATCTGCCCCCAGCGCCGCTGCGCCTCGCGCGAGATCGTCACGCCCCAAGTGATCGCCGCAGTCCACAGGCCGTTCGCCAGGTGGAACACCAGCAGCGACACACCGAGCATGTAGAACGCCGCGACGAGCAGCCCGAGGAGCGTCACGTCGGTCTCGTGCCCGCGCAGCGCCATGGCGAGCGTGGACGCGGCGTAGTCGCTGGACCACTCCGCGCCGCCCGGCACCAGGAACGTCCAGCCCCAGCGCAGCGTCGCGACGTGATAGAAGATGAACAGCACGCCCACATAGCCGCTGATGCGCTGGAGCGTGTAGCGCCAGTTGTCCTGGTAGGGGTACGCGGCGTTGTTGTACTTCCCGGTGGTGGCGTAGTACACGCCGAGAATGGCGTGGAACGCGATCGGCAGCCACAGGCCGAAGATCTCGATGAGCAGCAGCGCCGGCAGCGAGTGGATGAAGTTCACCTCGTGCTGGAACGTCTCCACGCCCGCGTGCCCCTCGCCGTGCCCGCTCCCCGCGACCAGCCCCCAGACGATGGACGAGTTCGTGATCAGGTGCACGATCAGGAACACGCCGATCGGGACGACGCCCGTCAGCGAGTGCAGGCGACGCAGCAGGAAGTGATGTCGTTCCAGGAAGGAAGGCGTCGGCGCCTCGAACTCGGATGACACGTCGGAAGCTCCTGTAGAAGCCGAACGAAAGGGCGGAATGGCGATCCGATGGACGATCGTCCCCCGGTCGGTTCGAGCGCCGGCGGACGACTGATGATGCCGCCGCGCGTCGCCCGGTGCGAGCGGGCGTCAGGTGGACGAGGGCGGAGCGCCGCCCGGCGTCTTGCCGGCCTCGGACGCCTGCTTGCGACGGGCTTCGGCGACGTACCCGGTCAGGTGCACGAAGCGCTGGCGAAGCTCCGACAGAACCTCGGTCAGGTCCTGCTGCTCCTCGTCGTTCAGGTTGCCCTTGGTCTTGTCCGCGAGCACGCCGAGCATGTCGATGGCGTGCTTGGCGTACTCGAGCGACACGACCGCACGCCCGGTCTCGGGGTCGGGGAAGGCGCCCATGTAGAGCAGCGCCTGCGTCGCGAGCGAGCCGACGAGCGCGCGGAAGTCGGCGGGCGGCATGTCGTCGGGGCCGCCGCGGCCTCCGGGCGGGGCCTTCTGCTCCTGCTCGGCGAGGCGCTCCTTCTCGGCCTGCGCCTGGGACTTCCAGTCGGAGTCGATGATGATCTTGGGCTTCTCGGCGGGGTCGGGCATGTCGTCCTTCTTGGTTCGGCCCGGTTCGGCGGGCGGGGCATTTCTCGCTAGTCTAGACCGCTGTTCGGCGCCTGGCGGGATGCCGCCCTGCGCCGCAAGGAGGATGCCCGTGCCGATTCGCATGGATGTGGCCTTGGCGCGAAGACTTGTCGGCGCCGCGCTCGCCCTGGCCGTCGCCGCCGTTGCGTCCTGCTCGCAGGGGCGAGCGTCCGGCTCTCGCCTGCCCGAGCTCACCGGCAAGGACCTCAAGACCGTCACCGCCGAGACGCAGCGCGTCGAGGACACCGAGGCCGCGGCGCCGCTGGTGCGCGTCGGTCCCGTCGAGGCGTCGCGCGGCATGTCGGACATCGATGTCTACGTCGGCGCTCCCGCCCAGCCCGCAACCGCCGAGCCGGTTCCTCCCGCCACGACGGACCCCGACGCGGCGCCGACGCCCGCGTGGTCCAGCGCGCCGGCGGATCGCGACAACGGCGAACTGGTCGACGCGCTCGTCGGGCAGATCAACGGCCGGCCGGTCTTCGCCTCCGAGTTCTTCGCGCCGATGGACGCTCGCCTGCGCGCCGAGTCGCGCACGCTCGAGCCCCGCGACTGGGTGCGCAGCGCGCAGCAGCAGATCCGCGCCGCCCTGTTCGAGCGGATGCGCGACGAGCTGCTGCTCGCGGAATTCCAGGCCTCGCTCACGCCCGAGCAGCGCCTGGGCGTGCTGGCGTTCGTCGAGACGCTGCGCTCGAACCTCGTCAGCGAGAACTTCGGCAGCGAAGAGCTGGCCAAGCGCCGGCTGCTCGAGGAAGAGGGCGTGACCATCGAGGACAAGCTCAAGGCCCAGCGCGACCGCGAGCTGATCCGCGCCCAGATCACACGGATCCTGAGCAACCGCGCCTACGTCCCCTGGCGCGAGGTCATGCTCGCCTACGAGCGCGATCCGAACCGCTTCGCCCCGCCCGCGAAGGCCGTGCTCCGCATGATCCGCGTGCCCGAGACCGACGCCGAGCGGACCGAGCGCGTGCGCGAGGCGCTTGAGCGTACGGAGCCGTTCGAGGAAGTCGCGGCGCGCGAGAGCGCGTTCAACGCGTCCCTCGGCGGCCTGTACGAGGTCACGCTCGATCAGCGCGACTATGCCACGGCGAAGGTCTTCGGCGACGAGGAGCTCAACGCCAAGGCGCAGGCCCTGTCAGAGGGTGAGATCACGGGTCCGTTCGTGCACCGGGGAAGCAACGTGTGGCTGATGCTCGTCAGCATCGACGCCCCGCCGCCCAAGACGCTCTACGACGAGCAGCTCGCGATCCACGGCGAGCTCCGCGCCGAGCGCTTGGCCGAGGAGGAAGGCCGCTATTTCCGCGAGCTGATCGAGCGCGCCAGCATCAGCAACTTCGACGAGATGGAGCGGCGCCTGCTCCAGATCGCCGTCGATCGCTACTTCCCCGCGCTGGCGCCGTCGACGACGAGGTGACACGATGACGGGCGCCGCGGGGGTGGTGTCGTGGTGGACGCGCCTGCTCGGGCGCGGGCTGCATCCCACGAAACGATTGGGGGCGCGCGGCGAGCGCGAGGCGGCGCGGGTGCTCCGATCCAAGGGCTACCGCATCCTCCGGCGCAACCTCCGCTTCTCCTTCGGCGAGATCGATCTGGTCGCGAAGGACGGCGAGACGGTGGTGTTCGTCGAGGTCAAGACGCGGGTGCTGAGCGGGAACGGCGCGCGTCCCGCGCCCGAGGCGTCGGTGCATGCGCGCAAGCGGCGCAAGCTCGCGGCGCTCTCCGACGCCGCGTGCCGACGCTACGGCTGGGGCGAGCGCGGGCGGCGCATCGACATCGTCGCCGTGGATTGGCCGCAGAACGGCCGGCCGATCGTGCGTCACCACGTGGGGGCGGTGCGCGTCTAGGCGAGCGCGGCGTCGCCGGCGTGGGCCTCGCGCCGCTCGTCGAGACTCACGGGCACGATCAGCGAGAACATCGAACCGCTGCCGGGCGCGCTCACGAGCTGGATCTCGCCGTGCAGGAGCGACGCCAGCTCCTTGGCGATCGCGAGCCCGAGCCCCGTGCCCGGCTGCGTGCGCGTGTGCGCGGACTCGAGCTGACGGAACTTGTCGAAGATGACCTTCTGATCCGCCTCGGCGATGCCCGGCCCCGTGTCGAGCACCGAAGCGCGGACGCGCGTCTGACCGTCGGCGGACTGGAGCGTCTCGGCCCGCAGCGTCACGGCGCCGCGCTCCGGCGTGAACTTCACGGCGTTTGTCAGGAAGTTGAAGATGACCTGCTGAAACTTGCGCGGATCGGTGCGGATGACGGGCAGCGACGCGCCGTCGCCGCCGGGCAGTTCGAGCGAGAGCCGGATGTGCTTGCGCTCCGCCTGGGGCCGGATCAGCGCCAGCAGCCCGTCGCAGGACTCCGCGACGTTCATCGGCTCGATGCGCAGGTCGGCCTTGCCCGCCTCGATGCGCGCCATCTCGAGGAGATCGTTGATGAGTTCGAGCAGCGAGCGACCCGCGGTGACGATGTTCTCGAGGTACCGGCTGCGCTTGGCCAGCCGCGCCGCCTCTTCGGGCCCGGTCTCGCGCACGGCGTCGGTCTCGGCGATGGCCTGGAGCAGCTCGGCGAAGCCGATGATCGAGTTCAGCGGGTTGCGCAGCTCGTGCGAGACGTTCGCGAGGAACTCGCCCTTCAGGCGGTTCGACTCGTGCAGCATCGTGTTGCTCGCCGACAGCTCGTTCAGCCGCAGGTCGAGACTCCGGTTGCTCGACTGCAGCTTGTCCTGCGTGTCCGCGATGTAGGCGAGCATGCCGTTGAACGCGTCGGCCAGGTCCTCGAACTCATCGCCGGTGTCGATCTCCGAGCGGATCATGAGGTCGCCCTCGCGCACGCGCTCGGCCGTCCGGCGGAGCGCGCGCACCGGGCTCAGGATGATCCGCGTCGTGATCAGATAGAACGCCAGCACCGCGAAGACGCCCGCGAACATCCCCGCCGCCACGAGGTACACGCGGTCGAGCAGCAATCGACCCGCGGCCCGCGGCGAGCGGCGCTCCACGTACACCACGCCCTGCAGCTCGCCCGTCCCTGCGTCCCGGATCGCCCGCGCGTAGCGGTACGTGCGCGTGAAGCCCGTCCGCAGCGACTCCGAACGCTCCATCGTCGGCGCGCGATCACCCTTCGGAGGCGCCCGAAACGCCTCCAGCGCGTTCTCGACGAACGGCGACGACGACGCCAGCGCAACCGACTGCTCCAGCGTCATTCGCTGCACGGAGGTCTGCGGCTCGTCGTCCGGCCCGTCGGCGTGATCGAAGTCCGGCGCACCCGTCCGCGCCGCGAACAGCGCGAGCTGCCGGCACGTGTCGATCTCCCCCGCGTCCAGCACGTCGCCGATCCGCAGCCAGGGCACGCACAAGGCCGCGGCGATGATGAGCACGATCGCGGCGCCGAAGAGCAGCTGGCACTTGCGCGCCAGGCTCAGGCCCCGGAACATGGCGCTCAGGGCCGAACGGGCGCTCGGTTCGCGCTCATTGCCCGGGCTCATAGCGGAACGACTCGGCGACCGTGTTGTCCTCGTTCATCACGAGGATCCGGGGACGATGCACGCGATATTCCTCGTCCGTCATCCACGCGTAGTGGAAGAGGATGATCCGGTCGCCCGGGCTCACAAGGCGGGCCGCGGCGCCGTTGACTTCGAACCGCTTGGACCCCGACTCGCCCCGGATGATGTACGTCTCGAACCGCGCCGCGTTGTTGCAGTTCGCCACCAGCACCGCGTCGCTCACCCGCAGGCCCGTGGACTCGAGATAGTCCGACGGCACCATGATGGAGCCGTTGTAGTCCGGGCGCGCGGCGTTGACCGTCGCCATGTGGATCTTCGCGTACAGGACTTTGCGCAGCATGCTCGTGTAGTTCTCGATCCGGTTCAGTCGGCCGTTCGTCCGCTCGCGACGCCGGGCGCCGGGCGGCCCTTGCGCGCCGGGCCGCGCGCCGCCATCCAGTCCACCCGCGGGCCGTCGCCCCACAGCACCTCGAGATCGTAGTACGACCGGGCGTGCGATTCGAAGATGTGCACCACCACGTCCACGAAGTCCAGCAGCACCCACGACTGGCCCGGCTGATCCTTGTTCGACCGGAACAGGCGCACGCCCGCTTCCTCGGCGATCTCCGTCACCGTGTTCGCGGCCGACTTCATCTGCCGCTCCGATGTGCCCGTCGCGATCACGAAGTAGTCCGCCACCTGGCTCCGACCGCGCAGGTCCAGCACCACGACGTGCTCGCACTTGTCGTCGGAGAGCGACGCCGCGGCGTCGATGGCGACGCGTCGCGCTCGTTCGTGGTCCTTGCCGGGCTGGGGTGGGGGAGGCGTGGGTTCGGACATGCGGGGTCAAGGGTACGGGGCTCGCGGCGCGCGATCCACCGCCGGTCAGGACATGAAAAAGGCCCCGGTCCGCTGCGGGCCGGGGCCTCGGGATTGCTGGATGCGATTCGGCTCAGTCGAGGCCGATCAGGGCGCCGAGCGCCGGGCCGAACTTCACCGTGAGACCGGCGAACACGACCGAGACGATCGAGATCAGCTTGATCAGGATGTTCAGCGACGGGCCGGACGTGTCCTTGAACGGATCGCCGACGGTGTCGCCGACGACCGCCGCCTTGTGATCGTCGGAGCCCTTGCCGTAGACGTAGGACTTGTTCTTGCCGGCGCGGATGTACTCCTCGGCGCGCTTGGCGATGTCCTCGCGGATCTCGACGGGCACCTTGTTCCGGGCCTCGGCGTTGTTCACGAAGTCATCCGCCGTGATGCGCCCGTAGGACTCGAGCAGCTTCTTGGCGTTGTCCCAGGCGCCGCCCGCGTTGGCCATGAAGATCGCCACCGCGAAGCCGGACGTCAGGCCGCCGGCGAGCATGCCGACCACGCCCGACACCGACAGCAGCAGACCGACCAGGATCGGGATGACGATCGCCAGGATCGCCGGCGCCACCATCTCCTTCTGCGCGCCCGCGGTCGAGATCGACACGCACCGGGCGTAGTCGGGGTAGTTCACGCCCTCGTGCGTGATCTGCTTGGGCCACTGCTCGGGGTCGGCGATCTGCGCCTCGCTCATGCCCTGGGCGCGGAAGCCCTCGCGCATCTTGGCGAACTGGCGGCGGCACTCGACCATCATCGCGTTGGCCGCACGGCCGACCGCGTTCATCGTCAGGGCGCAGAAGAGGAACGCCAGGAGCACGCCGATGAAAAGGCCGCCGAGCACGCGCGGGTTGGTCAGCGTGACGTCGTAGAACGCCAGTACGTCCGCCATGTACGAGTTGCGGGCCGCGATGACCTCGAACGCCACCGGCTGGCCGCCGGCCTCGCCGATGACGAGCAAGCTGCGGTCCATGGTCGAGGCGATCGTGCGCACGTCCGCGCCCGAGCCGTCCGCCGGCAATGCGCGGAACACCTCGAACACCTGGCCCTTCTCCATCGCCTTGTACGAGTCGTACGGGATCTGCGTGCGATCGACGAGCATCGCGCCGTCCACGTAGTCCACGTCCGCGCCCGGGATCACCAGCGCGAACTTGCCGTACCCGCCGTACACGACGTGCGGCGTCATGGGCTCCATGTAGCTCGTGGAGTTCACGAACGACACGGCCTGCGTCGTCTGCTGCGCCTGCACGACCTGGATGTACGCCGCGAACAGCGCCAACGCCGTCAGCGCCGCCGAACCGATCGCGAAGCCCTTGCCCGTCGCGGCGGTGGTGTTGCCGAGCGAGTCGAGCATGTCCGTGCGCTGACGGACGTGGGGGGGCTGGCTGGTCATCTCGGCGTTGCCGCCGGCGTTGTCGGCGATCGGGCCGTAGGCGTCCGTCGCCAGCGTGATGCCCAGCGTCGCGAGCATGCCGACGGCGGCGATGCCCACGCCGTAGAGACCCATCAGGAAGTTCTCGGCGCCGCCGGCGAAGGTGAACGCCGCGGCGATGGCGACGACGACCGTGATGAGCGAGGCCCAGGTGGACTTCATGCCCTCGGCGATGCCGGTGATGATGACGGTCGCGGGGCCGGTGAGCGCCTGGAGC
>JBGTSD010000067.1:0-17932 GCA_041940385.1 Phycisphaerales bacterium
CGCGCAAAGCCCATGGCCACCGAGAGCCCGGTGGTGCGCTGCGCCATGGCGTGCTCGACGGACCGGCGCAGCGTGGCGGCAAGCTCGCGCGAGGCGCCGGCGCCGAATCGCTCGTCGAGGTCGCGTCGCACGGTGTTGAGCCCGAGCGGCAGCGCGCCGCCGGTGCGCTCCTTCCACCAGGCGCCAAGGTCCACGATCTGCTCGAGCCCCTCGCGCATGTAGGTGAGCTGTCCCTCGTGGATGACCAGCCCCGCGTCGGGCGCGTTCGATCCGCCGCGGGCCACGAGGTCGATGATCTGATCGAACGGCGCGACCGCGTGACGGAACTTCGAACCGGCGAGGAGGCGCAGCGCGAGATACGCCGTGGTGCGCACCCCGGGCACGGCGATGAGCCGGTCGGGCGACCGGAGCCAGTCCACATCGTGCGCTTCGCGCGCGACGACCTTGGGCCCGAAGCCGTCGCCCATGCTGGCGCCGCAGGACGTGATGCGGTACGCGCGCTTCGCGTGCGGGTACGCATGGGCGGACATGGCGGTGATGTCGAGGTCGGCGTCGGCGCCGGCGCGCTCGTTGAGCGCCTCGATGTCGGCGGGGACGGGCCGGAAGCGAAAGCGACCGGTGTCGATGGACGGCTTACGTTCTGCGCCCGGCGTGGCGTCGCCGAGCGGCCACCACATGAACGCGTCGTCGGGGTCGGGCGAGTGGCCGATGGTCAGCACGGGGCGCGCGTCGGGCATGGCGGAGTGTATTCAGACGCGCTTGGAGAGGGCGCGCCGGATGTCGCGATCCGCCTCGCGCTTCTTAAGGTCCTGGCGCTTGTCGTACTGGGCCTTGCCCGTCGCGAGGCCGATGAGCAGCTTCACGCGTCCGCCGGAGAAGTACATCTTCAGCGGCACGATCGTCGTGCCCTTCTGCATCGCCTCGCGGGCGAAGCTGCGGATCTGCTTCTTGTGCGCCAGCAGCACGCGGTTGCGCTTCGGGTCGTGCTGGTGCACTCCCGCCGCCGGCGGGTACTCGTCGATGTGCACGCTATGGAGCATCAGCTCCGGCGGCTCCTCCACGGCGCGGACGTAGCCCTCCGCCAGCGAGACCTTGCCGTCGCGGATGCTCTTGACCTCCGAGCCCTGGAGCACGACGCCGACCTCCAGCGTCTCGCCGATGTGATACTCGTGGCGAGCGCGGCGATTCTCGATCGTCGGCGAGTCGGAATGGCCCTTGCGCTTCGCCATGGGTCGGCGGCGAGCGTAGACGGGCGGGGGCCGCCGTTCAACGGTGCGCGGGCGAACAGCCCGGGACCACGCGCTCGACCGGCGTCGCTTCGCCGCTCGGGCCGTAGACCATGATGCGCCGCCGCCCCGCGCCTTTCGCGGCGTAGAGCGCCTTGTCCGCGTGCGCAAGCAGGTGCTCCGGGCTCGAGGGCTGGCTGAGATTCAGGCACGAGATGCCGATCGACATCGAGCAGCGCGGCCCCTTGCCGACCAGGGCCTCCACCCGCGTCTCGAACGCAACGCTGAGGCGCTGGGCCAGCAACGCCGCCGTGTCGCAGCTCGTGTGGGGCAGCAGGAGCACGAACTCGTCGCCACCGAACCGGGCCGCGACGTCGGACTTGCGGACCTGCTCGGCGATGAGCTGCCCCGCGATGTTGAGCACGCTGTCGCCCATCTGGTGGCCGAGCGAGTCGTTGATGGCCTTGAAGCCGTCGAGGTCCGCCATGACGCAGGCGAGGTCCTGCTTGTAGCGGACGGCCTGCGCGAACATCTGGCCGAGCAGCCCCTGCACGCGCCGACGATTGGACAGCCCGGTGAGGTCGTCGGTCAGCGCCATCTGCTCGAGCTTGAGCACGGCTTCCTGCAGATCGCCGTTGCGCTGGCGCAGCTCGGCGAGCGACGCGTTGAGCGCCGATTGCAGCCGCCGGTTCTCACGCAGGATGCGCGCCGTCGCCAGGTTCTTCTCGATCACCAGCGGCAGCGAGGAGAGGAACTCGCGCGTCTTCACGATGTAGTCCGCGGCGCCCTCGCGCACGGCGGCGACGGCGGTCTCCGGCTGCGACTGGCCTGTCACCATGACGACCGGCGCCTCCACGCCGCGCTCGCGCATGGCGCGCAGCGCATCGAGCCCCGTGCCGTCGGGCAGATTGAAGTCGCAGAGGATGACGTCGAACCGATCGAGCGGCTGCTTCGCGAGGAGCGCGAGGCGGTTGACGTGCGTGACGCACGGCTTGCCGAAGTGGTCCTCGACCGCCTCGCGCGCCAGTGCGGCGGTGTCGGCGTCGTCCTCGATGATCAGCACGCGGGGCGTGCCGGTGTCGGGCTGGTCGGGGGTGGGATGTCGGTCGGTCATGCGTGGGCGTTCTCGGGCGTTCCGTCCGTTCGTGCACAGGCCGGACGTGAAAGCATCGGATGAATCCCGAGCCCGCTGGATCGCCCCCCCGCGCCCCGGCCCCGAATCAGGCCGCGTGAGCCGCGGACTCCGCCCAGTCTCCCGAGGCCACCCGTTCGGGCGGGACCGTAAACACGAAGCGGCAGCCCTCGCCCTCGCGGCTGATGAGCGTGAGCGACCCGTTCCACCGCTCGACCATCGCCTTCACCGAGGCCAGGCCCACGCCCTTGCCCGCGACGCCCTCGGGCGCCGTCGACGCCCGGCGGAAGAGCTGGAAGACCTTCTCGTGCTCGTCCTCGGGGATGCCGGGCCCCGTGTCGGAGACGGTGAAGGACGCGCCGAGCGGCCCGGCGTTGGCGGAGATGTGGATGCGCCGCTCCGTGCTTTCGCCCATGTACTTGATCGCGTTGTCCACGAGGTTCTGCAGCACGTGGCGCAGCCGCGCACGCTCGATCAGCAGCACCGGCATCGGCTCGCGGATCGAGAGCGTGATGCGCAGGCGCTGCAGGTCGTGCTCGAACACACCGGCCACCTCGTGCGCGACTTCCAGACTGTCGACGACCTCCGGCTGCTCGGGCGCCACGCCGATGCGGCTGAGCTCCAGCACGTCCGTCAGCATGCTCTGCTCGAGCTCGGTGTTGGCCAGCACGCGAGCCAGGCGATCGCGCAGGTCGTCCGGCGAGAGGCCGTCGCTCTTGCGCAGGATGGAGTCCACCATGCCCTCGATGTTGCGCAGCGGCGCCAGGAGGTCGTGCCCGATGAGGCGCACGAACTCGGCCTTCTCGCTGATCTCGAGCTGGAGCAGCTCGTTGGCGCGGCGCAGCTCGCCGGTGCGCGACTGCACGGCGTCCTCGAGGCCGCGGTTCGCCGCGATCATCGCCTCGCGCGCATCGCTCAGGCGCGACGCCATCTGGTTGAACGACGCCGCGAGACGGGTGATCTCCGGCGGGCCGATCGTCTCGACCATCCCGGGGCGGCGTCCGGCGGCGAGGTCCTCTGTGGCGCGAACGATGCGGCGCAGCGGCCGGGTGATGCGCCGCATCCAGAGCGCCACGGCCGGCGCGGCGATCACCATCGCCGCCAGCACCGCGACGAGCAGCGCCGACATGGCCTTCTGGCGCGCATCCTGCAGCGTGGGATCGAACCAGCAGACGGTCACGTAGCCGGCGGGTCCGCCCGGGTGCTTCGCGGCCCAGATCGGCGCGCGGTTGGTCACGCCCACGAGCGTGTCGCCGTCGTACAGCGGAGCGCCGTGCATGAGCGGCGTCCGCGCGCCGGCCTTGCCGCCGCCGGCCACGATCCACGCGCGCTCGTCCCGCACCGCGCAGCCGGTCATGCGCCCCCGCCCGTCGGTGGTCATCACGTACATCACGCGCCGGTCGCCGAGCGAGCGCTCCAGCTCCGCCTGGATCGCGCCCAGTTCGCCGTTCGGCGCGGCGCCGGCCAGCGCGTTCGCGATCCGCCGCGTGGAGAGCGCAGCGTCGGAGCGGAGCAAACTGTCGATCCGCGCATCGACAGCCATCGAGAGCGCCGTCGCAGCGATCAGGTGCGCGATGATCACGATCGCCGTCAGCCCGAAGAGCGCCTTGGCCTCGAGGGACAGACGGGGAAGCCGCCGGCGGCGCCAAAGGGCGCGCGGCAACAGGTCCGAGATGGGCTTGGTCGCCCTCAGCAAGTCGGCCTCCAGCGCCCGCACCGGGGCGCATCGCTGGCCATCGGCCCGCGCCGCCAGCCCCTGAAGGTCCGACCCGCTTATCGGCCGGCGCTGTCCCCGATTCCCGTCCGGTTCGACCACGACCAGCCCAGCGAACCGTCCAGCACCGTCAGGCCCGCGGACTCGAGCAGCGAGCGCGCCAGGCGGTCCATCAGCGCCCGCTCCTGCACCAGCCGCGCCTCGCGCTCCATCGCCGCCTCGACCTCTTCGAACGACGGCGCCCCCGAAGAGTGCACGCCCTCGCGCCGAAGAATCGCGTAGCCCTGCTCGAGCGCGACCGGGGGCGTCGTCCGCCCGTCCGCGGCGCCGAGGAGCGCTTGTCGGATCGCCGCCGGGTAACTCGCGTCCGACGGATGCACCGGCTCGATGATCCCGCCGCGCGCAGCGCTCGCGTCCGTCGACATCCTCGCCGCGACCTCGCTGAACGGTTCGCCGTCACGCAGACGCCGCTCGGCCTCCTGCGCCTCCTGGAGCGTGGAGGTCGTGATGATCCGCGCCGAGATGCGATCGCCGTAGCGCAGGTCGTACACGCGCCGCGCCGCATCGGCGTCGATGAGCACTTCGTTCTCCACGAGCGCCCGCAGGATCGCGTTGCGCCGCAGCAGCGACTCGAAGCGCACGTTCCCCAGACCGCGGCTGCGCCGGACTTGCTCGAGCACCGCGACACGCTGCGCGTCGCTCGCGAGCGTCGGTCCGAGCGAGTCGAGCAGCAGCCGGCGTTCTCTGGCGATCGCCTCCGCCCCGACTACCACGCCGCGCGATCGTGCCTCGGCCTCCAGCAGCCGGTCGAGCGCGACTTCCTCGAGCGCCCGTCCTCCCGCGGCCTCGGCCAGCACCGGGCGAAGCTCCGCCCACGTGATCGCCTCCCCCCGCAGCATGGCCGCCGGCGTTCGGTCCGAAGGCGCCGGCTCGCCGCGGTTGCCCGCGACGTACTGCTCCGACCGGCGGAGCCCCGCGTCCGAGCCGCCCATCGCGCCCTCTTCGCTGCTCTGGCAGGAAAAAACCCCAACCGGGAGCCCGATCAACGCGAATAGTGGCGCCATGCCGCGGATCCGCCGTCGATGAGACGGGGTGCGGCGAACGATGTCGTAGTCTTTCACGCCGAGATCACACGCTCGGCCCCGCGAGCTGTCAACGCCCGATCCACGCGGACCACCAACGGCATGACCGAAGCGACCGACGTTCAGACCATCCTCTGCCCATATTGCGGCCATGCGCAGGCCGGAGGGCGGCAGTGCGCCAGGTGCCGCGGCCTGTTCGAGCCGCTCTCGCGCCAGGCCACGCAGAACTCCATGGGCCCCTGGCAGGTCCGCGACGAGTCGAACCCATTCACGCCGGGCTGCTCCTTCGAGACCCTTCGCGCCCTGGTCGCCCGCGGCCGCGTTCGGGCGGATTCCGTCGTGCGCGGCCCGACAACGCACCAGTTCTGGCGGCGGGCGGACGAGACGCCCGGTCTCTCGCACTTCTTCGGCCAGTGCCACGCATGCCGGGCGACGGCGCACGCGGACGACCGCGTCTGCTCGCACTGCGGCGAATCGTTCGCCGCGCCGACCGATCGCCAGTCGCTCGGGCTGTCGCCGGCCCGTGCGCTCGGTGCGCCGCGACAGGAATCGCCGCTTTCGCCCGTGACGCAGACCGCTGCGCCGATGCGCGCCGCGCCGGCTGGCGCCCAGCACGCGTTCGCCGGTCCGGTGCTCCCGGAATTCGTCCCGATTCCCTCGCGAGCTCGCGCCAGGGGTTCGCAATCGATCGGCCTGGTCGCGGCGATCGTGATCGTCGGATTGGCCACGGTGGGGGGGATCTTCGTGATCCGCCAGTCCTGGAACCCCGCGGCCCCGGCCGAGCCCTCTCCCCCTCCCGTCGCGGAGACCCAGACCACCCCACCCCCCGCACCGGTTGCCCAGGCCGAGACCCGCGAGGACGCGCCGGCGACGGACCAGGGGGAGGCCTCTGAGGCGTGGAGAGACCGCCTGAGCGAGGCCGGCAAGACCGCGGCGTCGGGCCGTGAGGCCGACGTCCGAGCGGCTCTGGAGGCCGTCAGGTCCATCCTGGCGGGCTTCCCAGAGGATCAGGCTCCGATCGAGGTCGTGGCGGAAGCGTCACGGTTGGAGCGGCGGCTCGACGAGATCATTCTCCGTCGCTTCGTCTGGTAGGGATTTGTGTGGATATCGCCGGTTCGGTTGGCGACCCCTCGCCCGGGTTGTCATTCGGTCTTTGATAGGATGGATTTTTTTGGGCGTCAAAACCCGGCGTTGCGCCGGGTAGTGTGTTGTAAATGCCTGCAAAACAGGCACTTACAACAACTTCGGAATCGAGCCCGCGGGGCGTTGACGACTCCATCCGGTGGCATACCCTAGCCACGGAAGCCAGCCGCGGGACACCGCGCCGGCGACCGCCAAGTCGGAGTTCAGCCACTTCCGCGGCCTCGGCCGTGATAAGCCGCCGAACGGGGATCGGAGCCCTCGTTCGGCGGTTTTCTTTCGCGCGCATCGAAGCGCGCGCCGCGCATGAGCGCCACTACACTCGCGAGAGCACCATCGACGGAGCGCCAACCGGCATGACGACGACGACCCACCCCTTCGACTCCCGCGTCGACACCGTTCTCGAAGGTCTGCGCAAGACCGGACAGCTCAAGCACCTTCAGATGATCGAAGGCCCCATGGGGCCGACCGTTCGCCTGCGCGACTACGGCGAGTGCCTGTGCTTCTGCTCCAACAACTACCTCGGCCTCGCGAATCATCCCGAGGTCGTCGAAGCCGGCCTGCGCGGGCTGCGCGAGTTCGGCGCCGGGACCGCGTCGGTGCGGTTCATCTGCGGCACATTCTCGCCACACGAGAAAATCGAGCGGCGCATCGCGGAGTTCATGGGGCACGAGGCGTCGTACACCTTCGTGTCGTGCTGGAACGCCAACGAGGCGATCTTCGCAACGCTCTGCGAGCCGGGCGACGTGATCATCTCCGACGAGCTGAACCACGCTTCGATCATCGACGGCATCCGCCTCGCGACGGTCATCAAGAAGGGTCTGCACAAGGGCGTCTACAAGCACAACGACCTCGCCGACCTGCGCCGGCGCCTCGAGGAGGCGCGGGACAACCCGGCCGTCACCGGCGTGCCGTGGGTGGTGACCGACGGCGTGTTCTCGATGGAGGGCGACATCGCGGACCTCCCGGCGATGCGCCGCCTGTGCGACGAGTTCGGCGCCCTCCTGGTCGTGGACGACAGCCACGGCACGGGCGTCATGGGCCGAACCGGGCGCGGCACGCACGAGCACCAAGGCATGACCGGCGACCAGATCGACTTCTTCACCGGCACGCTCGGCAAGGCGCTCGGCGGCGGCGCCGGCGGCTACATCTCCGGGCGGCGGAGCGCGATCGAACTGATCGTGCAGCGCGGCCGGCCGACGCTCTTTTCCAACGCGCTGCCGGCGACGGTGGCGTGCTCGGCCGACAAGGCGATCGAAATCCTGATGCGCGAGCCGCAGCGCGTCGCCACCCTGCGCGACAACGTTGCCTACGCCCGGAAGGGCATCAAGGGCGCCGGCTTCGAGGTGATCGACTCGCCCACGGCGATCTGCCCGATCATCGTCCACGACACGGCCAAGGCGATCGCCATGAGCAAGCGCCTGCTCGAACTCGGCGTCTACGTGATCGGCTTCGGCTACCCGGTCGTGCCGGAGGGGCATGCGCGGCTGCGCGTGCAGATCTCCGCGGCGCACACGCGCGAGCACATCGATGGCCTGGTGAGCGCTCTGAAGAAGCTTTGACTCGGATTCAGGCGGCGCGCCGGACCGATTCGAGCCGGGCCGCGTGGATCAGGGCAAGCTCGCCCGCCACGGTGAGCTGTTCGACGTTCGCGGCGTCGAAGGCCAGGCCGATCGTCCACGAGAACAGGCCGTCGCGGCGGGCCCAGACGCATCGCGCGGGGATGACGAGCCGCGTGCGCCGGCTGCTCAGCACGATCTCGCGGCGTTGACCGACGACCCAGGCGCGCTTGGTGCGGATGCGCATGCCGCGCACCGAAAGATCGATGATCTCGCCCTTGTTGCACGACAGCCCGTCCACGCCCCATCGGCCGACGCGGCGCTGGTTGGAGCGCGGCTCGGGCGGATCGTTCGGCATGGCCATGTCGTCGCGCACGAATACGCCCATCGGGCGTTCGTGGGGGCAGATTCAGGCGCCGGACTCGGGGATTCGCCGCAACCACCCGAACCGGCGCCCCTACATTCGCTACGTGCGGCGCAGACGCTCCATTCCGAGGAGGGGCTTCACGCTGGTCGAGGCGCTGGTGGTGCTGGGGGTGCTGGCGTTGGTGATGGGGATCATGCTCCCGACGGTGCGATCGGCGCGGGCGTCGGCCCGTTCCGCGTCGTGCATGGCGAACCTGCGACAGTCGTTCATCGCCTGCGCCGCCTTCGCCGCGGACAACGACGGCGTCGGGCCCGCGATCGGTCAGCCCTACGGCGCCTGGCCGAACTGGGCGCTGGTCGTGCAGAAGACCTCCGGGATGCAGGGCGACGCGCCGGGCGAACTGTACTCCGAGGATTCGGTCCTCGTCTGCGACGCCGCGGCGGCCCACTACGCGCGCGAGATGGTCCGCACCTTCGCGATGAACGCCACCGGGCACGCCGGCGACGCGATGGGGGACTCGACCGACTACGACGCGCCGAACATGGCGCGTCCCGCGGCGATCCGCTTCGACGCGGTGCGCGAGCCGTCGTCGTTCGTGCTGCTCGTGGACAGCGCCGTCACGACCGTCATCAGCGGCGCCCCGCCGCCGAACCGCTGCGCCAGCGTCATCGACTTCCGCCAGCCGGCGCACGTGGAGCATCGGCTGGGCTGGTGGCACGCATCGGGAGGGGAGAGGTCGTTCAACGCCGCGTCGTTCGACGGCGCCGTGCGCGCGATGACCGAGGTCTCGGAGCGCTGGTCCGAGCCGCTGCCCTGACGTTCAGCCGGTGACGCGCACCACGACGAGCGTGGTGTCGTCGGCGCGCCGGTTCATGCCGACGAAGCGCCGGTTCTCCCAGATGAGGTGATCGGCGATGCGGTCGGCGCTCGCGTCGGGCTCGGTCGCCAGCAGGTTGACGAGCGCCGTGCGGATGCGCGCCTTGCCGAACTTCTCGCCGTTGAAGTCCCGGGCGTCCGCCAGGCCGTCCGTGCAGATCAGCATGACGTCGCCGGGGCGCAGGTCGAAGTGCGCGCGCTCGTACTTCTCGTTTGGATCGATGCCGACGACCAGGCCCGCGCCCTCGAGTTCGATCAGGTCGTTCACCGTCGGGCGTCCGTCGCCCACGCGGCGCAGGAGCAGCGGCGGCTCGTGCCCGGCGTTGCAGTACGTCAGGCGCAGCGTCGCCGGGTCGAGCACGCCGTAGAAGATCGTCGCGAACTCGTTGTCGAGCGTGTCGCGGCACATGGCCTGATTCGTTCGGTTCATCACCTCGTCGAGGTGATAGAGGTCCTGCGCGTAGGCGCGGAGCGCGGAGCGGACCGAGGCCATGAGCAGCGCCGCGGCGACGCCCTTGCCGACGACGTCGCCCACGACGATGCCGGTGTGCCCGGACAACTCGATGAAGTCGTAGAAGTCGCCGCAGAGCTCGAACGAGGGCACGGCGCGCGCCGCGATCTCGACGCCGGCGCAGGTCGGCGCCTGTCGAGGGAAGAGCCGGCGCTGTACGTCGGCGGCGAGGCGCACCTGCTGCCGGACGCGCCGGTGCTCCTTTTCGGTCTCGAGGAGTCGCGCGTTCGTGAGCGCCGCGGCGCTCTGCTGGCCGATGGCGCGGAGCAAGCTGCGCTCGGCGTCGGTGAATCGGCGGGGCGTGCGCGAGAAGAGCCGCAGAATGCCGAGCGGCCTTCCCTGGAACACCAGGCCGGCGCTGATCATGCTGCGCAGCCCCTCGCGCCCGCGCGATTCCCGCTGAGGATCACGCGGATCGGAGAGGATGTCCTCGATGCTCACCACGTCGCCGTCGAGCGCCGTCCGATCGGGCGCATCCTCGACGGGGACGGTGACCGAGCGCATGACGTACGCCTCGCTCAGCCCGTGCCAGGCGCGGATGACCAGCGCCTTGCCCGCGGCGTCGAAGGTTCGGATGGTGCCGGCGTCGGCGCCGACGGTCTCCGCCGCGGCCCGGACCGCGACGCGCAGCAGCGCGTTCGTGTCGCTCGCCGAGACGAGCATCGACGAGAGCCGCCCGAGCACCTCGAGCTCGTCCACGCGCTGGCGGAGCTGGGACTGATTCTCGCAGAGCTCGCTGACGATCGAGGCGACGAGCGAGACGATGCGCTCGATCGGGCCGCGTTCGTCCGGCGCGATGTCGCCGTCGGTCGTGTACACGACGAGCCGGCCGAGGGGCCCGTCGCCGATGATGATCGGCGCGCTGAAGAGGGGCGTCGAGACCAGCGCCGCGCCCGCGATCGGCGAGGCGCCGTCGCGCACCGCCCAGCGCCGTTCGCCCATCGCGCTAACGATCACGCGCTCCGCCTGGTCGTGCAGCTCCACCGTGACGCCGGCCAGCGCGCTCACGGCCTCGCAGAGCGCCGCGAGGGAGCCATCGGTCAGGTAGTCGGTGATCGAGACTGGGGCGGCGGACATTCAGTCGGCGGCCGCGTCGTCGAGCCAGAGCGTGCGCAGCGTCTCGACGAGCGGGTCCGACGGCGCGTCGAGCCAGGCGTCGATGCGGTCCACCGCCTCGAAGCCCGCGCGAACGTCGGTCGAACTCCCCGCCTGATAGCCGAGGTACGCCAGCAGCAGGCCCGCGTCCCGGGCGAACATGTCGTCACGCTTGCTCGACGCGTCGCGGAGATACGCGAACACCTCGCCCAGGCGAGGCTCGGTCGGCAGCAGCGCCGCGTCGAAGCGAACGCCCGCCAGCTCCGGGTGCGCCTGATAGAGCGCGATGAGGTTCGACGACGCGGAGCGGAACAGCCCGGCGCCCAGCGCCGCATGCATGCGTCCGACCGCGGCGAAGGGATCTCCCGGTCGCACGCCGAGGGCGCTGACGAAGCGCTCCTCCGCGTCGAACCAGAAGCCCAGCGCCAACAGCCGCTGGCCGTCCTTCATGCGCTCGTTGTACGCGCCCTCGATCGCGTTCTCGTTGACCAGGGAGTTCACCAGCGGACGCTCCGCGCCGAACAGCTCGCGCGTCTCCTGCCGGATCTCGTCCGCCGACATCCGCTCGCCCTGCGTGACAGCGGCCGCGTCTCCGGACGACACGGGCTCGTTCAGCAGCGACTGTCGGAGCCGCTCGAGGCGCGCGGCGAAGTCGGCGCGGCTCTGCGCGAACTCGTCGGCGGGATCGATCTCCACTTCCTCGCCATCGGCGGGTTCGGGCTCGACCGGGGCGGGCTCTTCGACCGGAACCACGTCGGGCGACTTGCCCTGGTAGGTGTCCATCATGCGCTGCATGACGGCGTCGTACGTCGATCGGGCCGGCTCCACGCGGTCCGTCACGCGCGAGCTGGCCGGCTCCGCGGAGACGACCTCGGACGGCGCCGCGTTGCTGTCGAGCCGGGCGCGCGGCGCCGCGGTTTCCAGATCGGCGTCCTCGTCGGATTCCTCGGAGAAGGTCGGCGCCTCGGTGGTCACGATGCCGCGCAGCGGCGTGGCGCCGATCAGGAGTTGCTGACCTTCCTGGCCCTGGGCGCCGGCGAAGTAGACGGGCTCGAGGGTGTTGGCGGTCAGAAACTCGCTCGTGGCCCGCAGCGATCGCGGCCGCGCGGAGAATGGGTCGATGCCAATCGGCTTGTCGAGCTCCAGCGACGGCGGCTTGATGTTCCCCGCCGTAGCGCCCGTGCCCGCGCGATCGAGGACGACCGGCCCCGAGAGCGCCCGAGCCGACGCCGCGGACGGGCCGAGGCCCGTCGCGAACTGCATCTGCTGGCGGAGCGCATCGATCGAGCGGACGTTCCGCGCCGCGAGGCCGGAATAGAAGGAATCACGCTCGAAGCTGAAGAGGTCGTTCGAGCCCAGCTCGCCGCGGAAGTCGTTCTCGGCGCTGTAGCCGAGCGAACCTCGGAAGCCGACGCCTCCTGCGGCGTTGTTGGTGACGATCGCGTTCTGGAGCTTGGCCTGGAGCCGGACATCCCGCCCGGGGGTGTTGTACCCGCCGCTGCCGACGCGCTGGTTGCGGTCGAGGGCGCGGCCGTCGCCGAGGGCGTCCTGCGCGAGGGCGGCCGGGGCGAACGCCGCGGCGGCGCCGGCGAGGGCAATCAGTCCGGGAATGATTCGGTGTCGTCGCTGCATGTGAACTCTCCCGACGGTGATACGCGTCGAGCGGCGTGCGGTGCGTCGAAACATGGTAGTCGCCGGAGCCGGGCGCCACCCGAACATCCTTCGGCCGGATCGGGCGTGCGCTGTGGTCCGATTTGGTACGCCCTCAGGGCAGATGGGCGTCCGCGCCATCGACGATGGGCGGCGTGGGGACCTCGAACCAGAATGTGGAGCCCTGCATCCAGACAGAGTCGACGCCGATACGCCCCCCGAGGGCCCGGACCGCGTGCCGCGCAATCGCGAGGCCCAGGCCCGTGCCCCGGCGCTGTGCGCCGAGCCCCGAGCGGCCCGGGTCCACCTGGTAGAAGCGCTCGAATACGCGCTGCTGCTGCGCGAGGGGGATGCCGATGCCGCGATCGCGGACCTCGAACCGGGCGACCCGCCGATCGGGCTCCGGCGACGGCGCCTCGCTCCACCGGGCGCGGACCGTGACGGTGGTGCGCTCGTGGCAGAACTTGGTGGCGTTGTCGAGGAGATTGCGCAGCACGACAAAGAGCAGGCGGGGGTCCGTCTCCACGCCGTCGATGGTCGGCTCGATGTCGAACTCGAGTTGGAGCGAGCGCTTCCGCACGGCAGGGTCCAGCTCGGCGCGCAGGCCGTCGACGAGCTTGGCGACGATCAGCGGCTCGACGCGCAGAGTCAGACCGGTCTGCTCGACACGCGAGAGATCCAGCAGGTCGCGGGTCAGGTCCTCGAGGCGCGCGACGTGCCCCGCGATCATCTCGAGCACCCGGTCCAGCATGCGTGGATCGGACTTGGCGCCCTCGACCAGCGTCTCCACACCGGCGCGGATCGCCGCGAGCGGCGTCCGCAGCTCGTGCGACGCATTCGCGACGAAATCCGTCTTCACCCGCATCGTCTCGGCAAGCTCGGTGACGTCGCGCAGGATCATCGCGATCGGCGCATTGCCGGTCCGCGGCGTATCCAGCGGCGTCACGACGATCTCGAACACGCGCTCTCCCGTCGGCGTCGGCAGCGGCGTGCGCTGACGCGCGCGGCGCCCGCTCTGCGCCGCGCCGATGAGCTCGATCACGTCCGCCCGCGTGAACAGCTCGCGCAGCGACCGGCCCGCGAGCGACCGGGACGATGAGGAAAAGACGCGCATCGCGGCGCCGTTGCATCGCTCGATGCGGCCCTCGAAATCGGCGAGGAACGCCGGATCGTCCTGCGCATCGATCAGCGCGTCGAGCCGGCCTCGCTGCGCGTCCCGAGCGGCCGTTCGGGCGCTGTGCCAGCCCGCCAGCGCCGAGGCAAGCTCGACCAGCTCCATCGCTTCGTTGGACGATGACGCCGGGGCGCCGATCTCGGCGGGCGCGGCGGCGCGCAAACGCGTCAACGAACGCCGCACCGGGTGCACCGCCTGCCACGCGACCCACCCTGCCCCGGCGAGCGCCAGAGCGATCCCCATCAGGAGCAAGAGAATCGTTCGCCCGGGCGAGGGAGCGATGGTGATCGCGCCGACGGTCAGCGCCGCCGCGATGCCGAGGATCGGCAGCGTCAGAACCCAGAACAGGCGGCTTCGAAGCACGATCCTATTAGACGTTCTCGAGCGCGCTCGTGTCGTCCGACGGCGTCACTGTGCGATAGCCGACGCCACGGACGGTCTGCACGAGCCGTTCGTGTTCGCCGAGCTTGCGGCGGACGGCGGCGATATGCACGTCGATCGCCCGCCCGGTCACGGTGATGCCCGGGCCCATGCCGCGAGCGATCATCTGTTCGCGGGTGAGCACGCGTCCGTTGGCCTGGATGAGGGCCGCGAGAAGGCGGAACTCGGTGGGCGTGAGCGAGCAGGGCTTGCCTTCGACGGAGACCTCGTGGGTGTCGAGGTCCATGACGATCGGTCCGAGCGTCAGGACGGTGGAGGACGACGCGTCGGTCGAGCGACGCAGGACGGCCTCGATCCGCGCGATGAGGACCTTGGGCGAGAACGGCTTGGTCACATAGTCGTCGGCGCCGACGGAAAGCCCGACGACCTGGTCGTGCTCGCTGGCGCGGGCGGTCAGCATGATGATGGGGATCCGGGCGGACTTGGGGTCGGCGCGGAGCCGGCGGGCGACTTCCACGCCGGACATCTCCGGCATCATGATGTCCAGAACGATGAGGTTCGGATTGTGTCTGGACGCGGCCTGGATGGCTTCGAGGCCGTTGAAGGCGGGGATCGGCTCGTAGCCCGCTTGGCGGAGGTTGTAGGAGAGAAGCTCGACGAGGTCGGCTTCGTCATCCACGACCAGGACGCGGGGCGAATCTCGCATGAAAGTGGTCCCTATCGGGAAGGCGTTTCGGCGGGCGTTGGGCGGAATCGTATCGGTGCGGGACGCGAGTTCGGGTGGTACGTAAAGGTCTTGACGGAATCTTTAATCCTCGTCGGTGGGTCCGAGAAGTGGTGGCGTTGCCCGGATCATGGGGATGTTCGAGGGGGCTCCGGAGGCCCGCCGGCAGGGTTCGTTCGGTGTTTGAGCGGGCCGAAAAGGATGATTCCTCAACTCGTCCATGGGGTGGAGCCGAAAACAGTGGGGTTGGCGAGTTTGCGTTTGCTATCCTCGCCTGGTATAGTGAGCACTCGCTTCGGGCTGGAGGCCCGAACCGGAACGGTTGTGAGGAACCCGCCGTTCCGGGAAAGAGCAATGTGCGTGCAACGCCGTCCGGGAGCGTGGTCTTGGTTGATCCGCTCCGCGAGACAGGACGGGTGGAACGATGGGCGCCGATGGAGGCGCTCGAATAGGAGACGTCTCAGATGAGTCAGACCAAGAGCCTTGTGGTGCTCGCGGGCGCTGCGCTCAGCCTGGGCGGCGCTGCGTTTGCTGAGCAGGCCGCGTGGAGCGCGAATGTCGACGAGGTGCGTGCCCTTGTCGCCGAGATGATGGCTGATGCGCAGACTCGTTCGAGCCTGCTGCAGAGCGGATCGACCGCCGGTCACGATGGCAAGTTCTTCCTTGCGTCGACCGACGGCAACTTCCGCCTGAACGTCAGCGGCCAGATGCAGTTCCGGTACTACGCGTCGTTCCTCGACGACGACACGCCGGGCGTGGACGATCTGGAGTTCGGTTTCGAGAACCGCCGTACGAAGCTCACCTTCGCCGGCCACATCTTCGATCCGAACATGTTCTACGAGGTCACCGGCGCGTTCAATCGCAACGGCGGCAACTTCGGCCTCGAGAACGCGTTCTTCGGCTACAACTGGGACAATGGCTTCTCCGCTCGGGCCGGTCAGTTCAAGCTGCCGTTCCTGCGTGAAGAGCTCGTGTCCTCGAAGTACCAGCTCGCCGTCGATCGCTCGGTCCTCAACGAGGAGTTCAATCAGGACTACTCGCAGGGCATCGAGCTCTCGTACAAGCAGGACTGGTTCGGCGGTTACTTCGCGTTCTCTGACGGCTTCGGCTCCCGGAACACCAACTTCCAGGCCGACCCCGCCGACTTCGCGCTGACCGGCCGCGTCGAGATCCTCTTCGCCGGCGACTGGAAGCAGTTCAAGGACTTCACGAGCCCCCGCGGCTCGGAGTTCGCCGCCATGCTCGGCGCCGCCGTGCACTACGAGCAGGCCCCCGACGTCGATGGCAACCCGAAGCCCTGGGCCCTGCCCTACACGCTCGACATCTCCGTCGAGGGTGACGGCTGGAACCTCTTCGGCGCGTTCGTCGGTCAGCACTCTGACAACGACCTGCCGGGCGGCGCCGGCGTCGATGCCGATGACTTCGGCTTCGTCGTCCAGGGCGGCGTCTACCTGACCGAGGAGCTCGAGCTCTTCGGCCGGTACGACATCCTCATCCCCGACGACGATCGCGTCGGCGCGGATGACACCTTCAACACCATCACGGCCGGCATCAACTACTACATCCACGGCCACGCGGCGAAGTTCACCCTGGACGTCGCCTACTACATCGACTCCACCACCATGTCGTCCCTCGGCGCCATGGGCCTCGTCTCCGGCAACACGGACGTCAACGGCGTGGCCACCGGTGGCAACACCGGCATCGGCCTGCTCGGCTCCGCCGACGAGGGCGAGTTCACGATCCGCGCTCAGTTCCAGCTGCTCTTCTGAGCCGCTCCTGACTGCGATCTGATCTGCAGTTTCAACCGGCCGGCCCGAAAGGGTCGGCCGGTTCTTCTTTTGTCCCGCGCGATAGACTGCCCTCGCCATGGCCGACGCCGCTCCCGATCCCTCCGCTTCGCCGCTCGCCGGCGTCCCCGCGCTCGCGCCGCTCCTGGGCCGGCCCGCGCCCGCCGTCGAGCCCGTCCAGCGCCTCGAGCACACCCGCTCGGTCTTCTGGCAGAACGTCGTCCGCGAGCTGCTCGTCGGCCTGCCCGCCCTCGCCGCGCGTCACCCGCAGATGATGGACGGACGCATCGCCGTGCTGACCCGCGCCGGAGAGCGGATCCCGATCGGCGGCGTCGAGCCGCTCTTCCCGTGCAGCGTCTCCTCGCCCGAAACCATGCAGCTCTGCATGGCCGTGCAGTGCACCGTCTTCAACATCCGCACGCCGACCGGCGAGGTCTTCACGCTGCCGCTCGAAGAGATCCGGGGCGTGCACACGCTCACCGAGGACCTCATCCGGCAGATCGAGCAGGCCGCGAAACAGGTCGCCGGCGAAGACGCCGACGAGCCCTTCGGATTCGCCGCGTTCACGTCGCTGGCCAAGCAGGCGCAGAACAAGTCGTCGACGGAGCCGAAGTCCTCGTCGAAGAACAAGGCCGGCTGATCAGTCGAGCCGGCGCGCGATCATCAGCCCTTCGCGCAGCGGGACGCACGAGGTCTCGAACCACGAGTCCGACGCGACCGTCCGGTTGAAGCGGTCGATCGCGTCGCGATAGTCGCTCGAGCCGGGCGGGTCGGTGACCCACTTGGATCCGCCGAGCACGTTGTCGGCGACGATCAGTCCGCCGCGGCGCATCATCGGGCGCAGCGCGAGCAAGTAGTCCGTGTACTCGGTCTTGATGGCGTCGAGGAACGCGAAGTCCACTGACTCATCGCCGAGCTGATCGCGCAGTCGCGGCAGTTCCTCGAGCGCGGTGGAGCGCCTGATCTCGATGCGGTCGGCCACGCCGGCGGCGCTGAATTCGCGAAGCGCGAAGTTCGCGTGGTGCGGCTCCGGCTCGATCGTGTAGAGACGTCCGGCCGGATCGCGCCGCAGGCCGCGCGCGATCCAGATGGCCGAATACCCCGCGAGCGTGCCCAGCTCGATCGCGACGGCGGCGCCCTTCCCGGCGTTGGTCATCGCGCACAGCGTGCGCAACAGCCGCCCGACGGACGCGTCCACGGCGATGTCGGGAATTCCGGCCGCGATGGCGCGCGGCATGAGCGTGCGCAGTTGCTCGTCCTGCGCGCCGAAGACCTCCCGGGTGTACGCCTGGAGCGCGTCCCAGCGATCGGTCGTGTGTTCGAGCTGCTCCACGCTCATGATCGATCTCCCGAAATGACGGCGTTCAGCCCTCGTCGCTCTCGCGCAGCTTGGCGAGCACCGAATAGTCCTCGAGCGTCGTCGTGTCGCCGACCTGCTCGCGCCCCTCGGCGATGGCCTTGAGCAGCCGGCGCATGATCTTGCCCGAGCGCGTCCTGGGCAGCGACTTCGTGAA
>JBGTSD010000068.1:0-17363 GCA_041940385.1 Phycisphaerales bacterium
CCACCGCACCGGGCGCTCCATCGTCGTCCTCGACGAGATCGGCCGCGGCACCAGCACGCTCGACGGCCTCGCCCTCGCCTGGGCGATCGGCGAGTTTCTCGCGTCCGATCCCCAGCCGCGCACCCTCTTCGCCACCCACTACCACGAACTCACTCAACTCGAAGAACTTCTCCCCGGGCGCGTGCAGAACCTCCACGTCGCCGTGCGCGAGTGGCCCCCGGGCGATGCGCACGCGCAGATCGTCTTCCTCCATCGCATCCTCGCGGGGCGCACCGATCGCTCCTACGGCGTCCAAGTCGCGCGCCTCGCCGGTCTCCCGCGCGAAGTCGTCGCCCGCGCCCGCGAACTCCTCGATTCCCTCGCCGTCTCCCACGAGGGCCGCGACGCCCAGGCGCTCAAGGAATCATCTTCGCGCAAGAAGAAGCCCGACGACGCCGGCCAGCTCGCCCTCTTCCGCGAATTCCTGCCTCACCCGGCCGTCGAGGAACTCTCGCGCGTCGAGATCGAGCGCATGACGCCGCTGGAGGCGTTCGATGCGCTGCGCAAGCTCAGGGGCATGGTGGACGGCGCGGGCGGCTAGAGGGCGTCGAGCCGTTGGTCAGGTGTCGAGCACCGCGCACACGTTGTTGTCGAGCGCACGCCGGATCTGCACCTGAAACACGGCGAACCCTCGCTGCGCCAACTGCTCGAACTCCGTGGACGCGTCCACCTTGCCCCCGAGCCAGCGCTCCACATCGCTCGGCGCGGCGCCCCAGCCGCGCTTGTTCAGCCGCTCGAGCTGCGCCAGCGCGTGCTTGAGCGACGCCACCCGCCACTTCGTCCCGTTCGGATGCGGCGCCAGCACCGGCTGCTTCACCGGCAGCGGCGTCCAGAGCGTCACGCCCGTCACGAGGTGCGAGTACGGCCCCGCGAGATCGTCCGCGCATGCGCGGAGCGCCGAATCCTCGGGGTACCGCTCGTAGTCGATCGACGTCGGCATCAACTCCGGGTGATGGTCGTACGCGCAATACAGCAGGAACGCCGCGTATTCGTATCGGTTCGGCCCCTCCACGAAGTGCGGCGCCTCGTGCGACTCGTTCCACGCGATCCCCTGCACGCCCACGCCCGGCGGACCATCGAGAGACCCACTCCGCTGGAACTGCTGCACCATCACATTCCGATACCGGACGACCACCTCGCGCACCCGCTGCGCCTCGCGTCCCTGCAGCGCTTTCCGCACGCCCTGCGGCGTGACCACGCTCATCTTCTCGGCCATGCCCATTGCCCGCCACGCCCGCTGCTGGGTGGTCTCCCAGTCATGGCAGAAATACCGCGAGAGCGAGCCCACAAAGAGATCGATGCCCATGACGCGCCGCCTCCTCAGCAATCGGCGGCGGGAATCTAACAATCTCTGCTTGCCGTTGGAAGGGCTTCGCCCCCTACCGTAGGGGTATGCAGCTCAACGATTACGTGACCCTCGGCCGTTCCGGCCTGCGCGTCTCGCCCCTTTGCCTGGGCACGATGACCTTCGGGCCCGATTGGGGCTGGGGCTCCACCGTCGAGGACTCAAAGAAGATCCTCGACGCCTTCCTCGACGCCGGCGGCAACTTCATCGACACCGCCAACATCTACACCAAGGGCCACTCCGAGAAGATCATCGGCGACCACATCGGACGCGACCCCGCCAAGCGCGAACGCGCCGTCATCGCCACGAAATTCTTCGGCGGCCTGCGCACCGGCGATCCCAACTGCGGCGGCGCGGGCCGCAAGGCGCTCATGAACGCCTGCGAGCACTCCCTGCGGCGCCTGCAGACCGACTTCATCGACCTCTACTGGCTCCACTGCTACGACCCGCACACGCCGATCGACGAAACGATGCGCGCGCTCGACGACCTCGTCCGCGCCGGCAAGGTCCGACATATCGGCTTCAGCGACGTCCCCGCGTGGAAGGCCGTGCAGGCGCAGTACGAGGCCATCTTCCGTGCCTGGACGCCGTCGATCGCGCTCCAGATCGAGTACTCCCTCCTCGAGCGCACCGTCGAGGGTGACCTCATGCCCATGGCCCGCGAGATGGGCATGGGCGTCACCCCCTGGTCGCCCCTGAAGGGCGGCGTCCTGACCGGCAAGTACGACCGCAAGAGCACCGAGTCCGACGCCAAGCGCGGCGCCTGGGTCGCCAACCACTTCAACGACCGCACCTTCGCCGTCGTGGACATGCTCGAGTCCATCGCGACCGATAAGCGCGTCAACGGCAAGCCCGCCACCCCCGCGCACGTCGCGCTCGCCTGGGTCCGGCAGAAGCCCGGCGTCACCTCCACCATCATCGGCGCCCGCACGATGGACCAGCTCACCGCCAACCTCGACTCGCTCGCGCTCGAGCTGAGCCCCGCCGACATGCGGCGCCTCGACGAGGCGACCGCGCCGAAGCTCCCCTTCCCGCACGAGTTCGTCCAGCGCGCCATGCAGAACCAGCAGGCGGGCACGAGCGTCAACGGCCGCAAGTTTGATCCCTGGCCCCTGGCGCCCCAGTCGCCGAGCGAGTGCCACTAACCACCATCACCCGCATCGAACAAGGACTGTTCCCATGCGCACGATCGCCGACCCGTTCGGAACCCACATGCTCCACCCGCACTTCCTGCAGAGCCACTTCGAGCGCGGCCACACGTTCGCCCGCTACGTCGAGAAGGGCAAGCCCGAGCAGATCGCCAAGTGGGCCGCCGTCCACGAGCGCGTCCGACTCACCGACACGCAGCGCGAACTCATCCGCTCGTTCAAGCGCGACATGAAGGTCCTTGTCACCTCCGGCCTCTGGTGCGGCGACTGCTCCGCGCAGTGCCCCATGTTCGCCCGCATCGCCGACGCCTCGAACCACATCGACCTCCGCTTCGTCGACCGCGACGAGCACGCGGACCTCAGCGAGCGCATCAAGATCAACCAGGGCCTGCGCGTGCCCACCGTCATCTTCATGGCCGAGGACTTCGAGTTCGTCGGCATCATGGGCGACCGCTCCATCACCCGCTATCGCGCCGTCGCCGCCAAGCAGCTCGGCGCCGCGTGTCCGCTCCCGGGGGCGCCCATCCCCGACGATGAGCTCGCCGGAACGCTTGCCGACTGGGTCAACGAGTTCGAGCGCATCCAGCTCATGCTCCGCCTCTCGCCGCGCCTGCGCGAAAGGCACGAAGACTGATGGCGCGTCGCGTAGCGCTGGCGACCAGCGCAGCACTGCCGGACCTGATCGCGGACGAGCGCCCGTGGCGCGACGCCCTGCGCGCCATGGGCGTCGAGGACGTCCCCGCGGTGTGGTCCGACCCCGCCGTGGACTGGGCGTCGTTCGACGCCTGCGTGGTCCGCACGCCCTGGGACTACACGACCAAACGCGCCGAGTTCCTCGCCTGGTCGGCGCGCGTGGACAAGGCCACACCGATGTTCAACAGCGCCGCGACGCTGCGCTGGAACACCGACAAGCGCTACCTGCACGGGCTCGCGGCCCACGGCGTCCGCATCGTGCCATTCGAGATCGTCGAGCGCGGCGGCGCCATGGACCTCGGCGCCGCCATGGCCGAACGAGGATGGGACCGCGCTGTCGTGAAGCCCGTCATCGGCGCCACGGCGCGACGGCAGATCCGCGTGGACGGTGCGAACCCGGCCGATCTCGCGGCCGCGCAGGCGCACCTCGACGCCGCGCTCCTCGACGAGGACATGATCATCCAGCCCTACGTCCCGACCGTCACGGAAGTGGGGGAGTCGTCGCTCGTCTACTTCGGCGGCCAGTTCTCGCACGCGCTCCGCAAGCGCCCCAAGCCCGGCGACTACCGCGTCCAGATGGACTGGGGCGGTTCCTACGAACCGATGCACGCCGACGCGGCGCAGCGCGACGAGGCCGAGCGCGTGCTCGCGGCGATCGCGCCCGCCATGCGCGCCGCGGGCGAAGCTCCCGAGTCACACCCGCTGCTCTACGCGCGCGTGGACCTCCTCGAATGGGAAGGCGCGCCCGCGGTCATCGAGCTCGAAGTCGTCGAGCCCCAGCTCTTCTTCGCGCAGGCTGATGATCCCAACCGCGCCGGACAGATGATGGCCCGTGCGCTCGTCGCGCGCATGGGCTGGTGATCGCACCGCGCGCCGGCTGGAAGCCGGCGGCTCGGATGGTCTACGCCCCGACCAGCGCCGGCATCTTCTTGTCCTGCTTCCGGGGGTCGGTGCGCGCGATGATGTCACTCACGCCCTGCTGGTTGAACCCCTTGTACCCGTCGTTGCGCTCGAGGTTCTCGAGGTGCGAGCCGATCGCACCGTCCATCCGGAAGTGGATCGCCATCGCCGGTGTGATCTGACCCTTGTCGAGCAGCCGCTGCAGCCGCCACTCCGCCACCGGCCAGCGCTCGCCCTCGGTGAACGCCTGACGCAGGAACGGGAATGCGGTGAAGGGCTTCATCGTCCCGATGTTCGCCGCGGCGAGCTGATCCCGCAGCGCCTCGTGCGCGAACTGGCACTCGAGGTGGTGCATCCCCGCCTGCAGCACGGAATCCCCGTGCAGCCCGCACCAGAGCCCGACCGTGCCGAGGTCCTCGCGCTCCGGCAGCCCCTCGTGCGCGAAATCGCCGAGCAGCTCCTCCGGCGTCATGTCCACGTCGGCGAAGATCGTGATGCCCGCCACCGGCTGCTCCAGCACCTGCGCGCCCCAGCCCGCCTCCGCGCCGGCGTAGAACCGCTCACGCAGCGTGAACCCGAGCTTCTCCAGCAGCGCGATCAGGTGCTTGAAGCACTCCCGCGACGACCGGTACGTGTGGTGATCGTGGTTCGCCCAGCCCAGGCCCAGCGAATCCTGGCGCGCCTTCTGCACCTTCGCGGCCCTGTTCCGGCTCTGCCAGTAATCACGCTCCGCCTCGAAGAACACATCGCACGCCCAGTCCACGCCCAAGTCCGCGATCGCCTTGTCCACGAGCATGTTCACCCGCGCAAAGCCGTCCGCATCGTTCTCGAAGTCGCGCTTGCGCCGCCGCAGACACTCGAGGTGATGCTCGGCGCGCACCGCGCGCGTCGCGTCGCCCTTCAGAGCCGCGAACCCGCGGTTGCCGTGACGCTCGACCGCCCACAGCTCAGCCTTGTCGCCCTCGAACGCCTTGGACTGCCGGAACGGCGAGCCCGGCTCGCCCTCGATCGTGAAGTCGTTCGGCACCGCCCACGCGAAGAGGAAGTCCGACACCGAGTCCACCTTCACGCGCACCCGCGTCTCCGCGCCGCCGTGCAGGATGATCACCGGGAACATCGCCCCGTCGTGCCGGTACGCCGTCGCGTCCTTCGCCAGGCCATCGATCTGTTTCGCTTCGAACCCACTCTCGAGCAGCGCTTTTTCCAGCGCGCCCGAGCGCGGCGCATCGATCGAGTCCACCCAGTCCTGGAATCTCGTGCCGGTGTCGTGCAGCATGCGCTCCGACAACTCCCGCGCCCGCGGGCAGCGAGCCAGGAAACCAGTGATCAGGTTGGTGACGACGCTCTGAGCCGCGGGCTGCGGCTCCCAGTGGAACTCGGACATCGCGGACGCACTCCTGTGACCCGCCCGGCCGCACGGCCGGCGACGGGAAAGGGAGGATATGCGCCCATCCCGCGCCCGGCGGACCGCCGGGTGTCGGTCATCAGTCCTCGCCCTGCGCCCGCGTATACCCCGCCTTGCCGTCGAAGTCCTGCAGCTTCTCGAGGTGCATCCAGTGGTGCTTCGCGCCCACGCGCTCCACCAGCTCCGCCAGCATGTGGTTCGTCACCTCGGCGCCCGCCTTGCGCGGCAGGAACCGGCAGCGGTAGTGATCCACCGTGTCCGGGTTCGTCGCGCCCGCGGGGTACACCCGCACGCCGCGGTTCGAGCACATCTTCAGCATCATGTCCGAGCCCTCGACCGCCTGCTCGAGCGACGGGCCCAGCTTCGCCGGCGGCATGTCCGCCTCGATGAAAAGATCCGCGCCGACGACGCGACGCGACTTCGCGTGCACCGTCGCCACCGCCTCCGGGCGAGGCGGGATGTTCAGCTCCTGATGCTCGCGCACCTTCCAGCGCGTCGGGTTGCGCCCGAGGTTCTTGATCACCGTCTCGGTAAACGCGCTCGTCGTCGCCGCGATCCGCTCGCCCGCGACGTCGCCGGTGAGCGCCTTGCCCTCCTCGAGCGTCGCGAGCACCGCGTTCTCGACGAGGAACGCCTTGTCGAACATGCCCAGGTGACGCAGCATCATCACCGCCGAGAGCGTGAGCGCCGTGGGGTTCGCGAGGTTCTTGCCCGCGATCGTCGGCGCCGAGCCGTGCACCGCCTCGAACATCATCGCCTGCGCGCCGATGTTCGCCGACGGCGCGAAGCCGAGCCCGCCGACCAGCCCGCTCGTCAGGTCGCTCAGGATGTCCCCGTTCATGTTCGACGTCACGATGACCTCGAACTGCTCCGGGAACCGCACGAGCTGGTGCGCGCAGTTGTCAATGATGATGTGCTCGGCCTTGATCTCCGGATACTCCGGCGCGATTTCTTCGAAGGTCCGCTTGAGCAGCCCCTCGGTGAACTTCATGATGTTCGCCTTGGTCGCGCAGTGGACGCTCGTGCGCCCCTCCGCCCGCGCCAGCTCGAACGCCAGGCGCACGATCTTCGAGCACCCCTTGTGCGACATCAGCTTCAGACACTCGGCCACGCCCGGCGTCTGCATGTACTCGATGCCCGCGTACAGGTCCTCGACGTTCTCGCGCACCACCACCAGGTCCACGTTCCGCCCCGAGAACGGCGTCGGCACACCCGGCAGCTCGCGCACCGGACGGATGTTCGCGTACAGCTCGAACAGCTTGCGCAGCGTCACGTTCGCCGACTGCTCGCCGTAGCCCACCGGCGTCTCCAGCGGCCCCTTCAGCACCACGCGCGTCCGCTGGATCGACTCGATCGTCGCCGCGGGAACGCCCGTCGAATCACCCCGCTTGAAGACCTCCGCCCCCGCCTCGCAACGCTCCCACTCGATAGGAGCGCCCGCCGCCTCGATGATCTTCACCGCGGCGCCGACCACCTCCGGTCCGATGCCGTCGCCGGGAATAAGCGTGACCTTCTTCGTCATGGCGTCCTTCCACCCGTCCTCAATTCAAGGGTGCACAACCGCCGGAAACCGTCCGACGGGGGGCGGATGGTAGCCGCCCGGCCCCGCCACCGACGCCGCGCCCCGCTCTCCCGCACCATCGCAATCTCGTCCTGCCGCGGCTTATCGGAAGTCCGCGTCCAGCACGATGCGGTACCGCGCCTTGCCGTCCGCCAGGTGCTTCATCGCCTCGTTCACCTTCGACATCGGGAAGTGCTCCGTCACCGGCGCAATCCCGTGCCGACCCGCGAACTCCAGCATCGCCTTGATCGTCGCCGGGCTGCCCACCGGGCTGCCGCTGATCGACCGCTGCGACATCAGCAGCGGGAACACGCCCGACTTCACCTCCGGCGCCGCGCCCACCAGATGCAACCTTCCCCGCGGCGCGAGGGTCCCGATGTACGCGTCCCAATCCAGCTCCACGTTCACCGTGCTGATGATGTAATCAAACCGCCCCGCCGCATCCTCGAGCGCCTTCGCGTCGCGCGTGTTCAGCACCTCGTGCGCGCCGAGCCGCTTCGCCTCCTCGCGCTTCGAGTCGCTCGTCGTGAACGCCGTCACCTCGCAGCCCCACTTGTTCAGAAAGCTCAGCGCCATGTGCCCCAGCCCGCCGATGCCGATCACGCCCACCCGGTCCGTCGGCTTCACAGCGAACTGCACCATCGGATTGAACACCGTGATCCCGCCGCAGAACAGCGGCCCCGCGTCCATCGGGTCCACACCCTTCGGGATCTTGATCGCGCTCGCCCAGTGACAGCGCACGCGATCCGCGAACCCGCCGTGCCGCCCGACGATGATCCCCTCGCCCGTCTTGCACAGGTTGTGATCGCCGCGCATGCATTGGTCGCACGCCATGCAGTAGCCCGAGTGCCACCCGATGCCCACGACATCGCCAACCTTCAGCGACTTCACCGCCGAGCCCACCGCCGCGATCTCGCCCGAGACCTCGTGCCCCGGCACGAACGGGTACGCCGTCATCTCCCAGTCGTTGTTGAGCATCGACAGGTCCGAGTGGCAGATGCCGCACGCGCGAACGCGCACCTCCACCTGCTCCGCCCCCAGCGCCCCGGGGTCGTACTCGAACGGCTCCAGCGGTCCACCGGCCTTGCGTGCGGCGTAGGCGCGAATCGCGGTCATGATCGATCTCCTCCTTGGTTGTTCGTGCAAAGGGGCCGCGTTGCGATCATAAGCCCCCCGGCGCGCCGCGCTCGCCGGACGTATCGTGTCCACCATGACGGCGGCGCTCGAGTTCCGTGAAGTCTCCTACGCCTACCCCGGCGCGCCGTCCGGCGCCCGGGCCCTCGACCGCGTCTCGCTGCGCGTCGAGCCCGGCGAACGACTCGGCGTCCTCGGCCCCAACGGCGGCGGCAAGAGCACCCTCCTCAAGATCGCCATGGGACTCATCGACGACTACGACGGCGAAGCGCTCGTCTTCGGCATGCCGCCGAAGCGCGCCCGCCGCGAAGGCCTCGTCGGCTACCTCCCCCAGCGCATCGAGGCCGAACTCGCCTTCCCCATCTCCGTCCGTCAGGCCGTCCGCTCCGGCGCCGCGCTCCGCACCTCGCCGTGGCGCTCCCACGCCGCCGACATCCGCGAGCGCGTCGATCGCGCCATGGCGCTCGTCGACATCGCCCCGCTCGCCGACCGCCCCATCGGCAAGCTCTCCGGCGGCCAGCTCCAGCGCGCCATGATCGCCCGCGCCATCGCCATGCGCCCGAAGATCCTCGCGCTCGACGAACCCATGGTCGGCGTCGACGCCGTCGGCCAGCGACGCTTCGCCGACCTCCTCGGCTCCCTCCACCGCGAACTCGGGCTCACCATCATCATCGTCAGCCACGACATCCGCGGCATCGCCGCCGCCTGCGACCGCGTCGCCTGCCTCGCGCGCACGCTTCACTTCCACGACTCCCCCGGCGGCCTCACGCCCCAGATCCTCGCCGAGGCCTTCAGCCACCAGGTCGAAGGCGTCTTCGGCGAAGTCCACATCGACGCCCACCCCGCCGCCGACTGTGCGCACGACCATCATCATCACCATCACGAACAAGGCGGTGATGATGCGCACGCTTGACTATCTCTTCGGCCCCGAGTCCTCCCTCTTCTGGCCCGGCGTGCTCGCGGGAATCGCCATCGCCGTGCAGGGCGCGCTCCTCAGCGTCTTCGTTGTGCTCAAGCGCATGGCGTTCATCGGGCAGGGCGTCTCGCACGCGGCGTTCGGCGGCATCGGCCTCGCCGCGCTCCTCGGCCTTGCGCCCGGCCTCGTCACCCCGATGATCGCCGCGTTCTGCATCGCCACCGCCATCGCCGTCGCGTGGGGCGCGGGCCGACGCTCGACGCGCGCCGACGAACTCATCGGCCTCTTCCTCGTCGGCTCGATGGCCCTCGGCGCCGTCGCCGCGACGCTCCACCTGCGCCTGCACGACGGCGTGCGCACCATGCCCTCGTGGGACGCGATCCTCTTCGGCTCCATCCTCTCCGTCGGCATGGCCGACGCCGCGATCGCCTGGCTCGCGGCCTTCGGCTCCGCCGGCGCGCTGCTCCTCGCCCGTCGGCCCCTCCTTTTCTGGGCCTACGACGAGCCCGCCGCCGAAGCCTTCGGCGCGCCCGTGCGCACCATGCAGATCCTCCTGCTCACGCTCCTCGCCGTCGCCATCGTCACCGCGATGAAGCTCGCCGGCGTCGTCCTCGCTACCGCGCTCCTCGTCGCCCCCGGCGCCGCGGCCCTGCGCCTCAGCGACCGCCTCGCCGGCGTCTTCGCCTGGTCCGTCGCGCTCGCGATCCTCGGCGTCGGTGGGGGCCTCGTCGCCAGCTTCGAACTCGATCTTCCCCCCGGCGCCTGCGTCGTCGGCGCGCTCATCGTGATCTACGCTCTGGCGTGCGCCGTCGGCGCCGCGCAGGGCCGCGGCGTGCGCCGCGCCTGACGATCCAAGACTCCGACATCGCGACACTTGAGGCGCCGGCGTAATTGGCCGGATCGAACGCAGCCGAACCGCTTGGTGAAAGCTGCAAGCTATGGTGAACGCGTCACGAGAATGTGAGCGACAAACAAGCCAGTGTCCGGATTAAGTCTCACATTCAGTCGGGCGTGCGAAACTCCGCCAACAACCACCAAGGTGTCAGACTGGGACAGTGAGTCGAGCGCTTCACGGTCCAATCGCAGCGCGGCGGCAGCGGCGGCTTCCAGCACGTCGAGTTGAGCGTCCGGCGGATCACCGATCATCAGGTCCCGACTCATCGCAAACGATCGCAGCGCCTGCTCGGATGTGTGACCGGTGACGTAGTAGACGCGGAAACGCGACCCGCGCTCCGTCTCGGCTCGTGCGTTGGTCACCACCCAGTCCTCGAATGACGGCCCTACAAGCGGGAGTTCCTGCCAGGAGGCGATGGCGCCGCTGACCTCGTAGCGCTTCTGCATTGCGCTGTCGAGAATGAAGAGCCCTGCCACAATCGCCACGATCGCTGCGGCAGCAATGAGGTAGGCGTGCTTCTTGCGCATGACGACACTGGTTGCTGCGAGGAAAGCGGACGGCGGCTAGGGCCGATCAACTCATCGTACACAAGCCCTTCGCCGTGAACGTACCCCCCGGCGCCTGCGTGGCCGGCGCGCTCATCGTGATCTACGCTCTGGCGTGCGCCGTCGGCGCCGCGCAGGGCCGCGGCGTGCGCCGCGCCTGACTCACCGCTTCCCCATCCGAAACGGAGCGCGCATGAAGGCCGAGACCATGCTGTCCGAACTCAACCGCCTGCGCAAGGACGTCCCCGAAGACGCCGCCGACATCGAGTGGCTCACGCTCCATCACGTCTTCTGCTTCGTCTCGTACAAGATGGGCGAGTTCCAGAAATACCTCGACGAGCAGGCGACCAAGGGCGCCTTCGAGGAGTTCGAGGCCGAGAACGGCTGACCCCGGCGCGGGCCCGGCGCAGACCCGGATCAGGGGCTCCCCGATCGCGCAGAAAGAGTGCAACCGGGGTTGACCTTCAGCCGAAAAAGAGCATGATTCATGTGCCTTTCGCGGAAGGCTCCCGACCCCGGCGCCGTTTACAACCGAGGCGTCGGCCCGAGAGCGCCGCGACGACCGTTCCCAGTCCGCCTCGGCGGATGAACGGAGCGGGCGATGAGCCCCCGGGCGACGGCTCGGGGGGGAAAGAGCCCGGCGGCCGCGACGTACCGCGGCGACGGCTGGGGGTCTTTCGGAAAGGAGGTGATCCAGTGACCAATTGTGACTGTACGCAGGGGCTGTGCGCTTAGAAGCGCGGCTCGACGGAGCTGCGTCGTGCGCAGCCCTTCGCATGAATGAATGCGCGCCCGGCGGCCACCATGGCCGCCGGGTGTTTTTCTATCCGGACCGTGCGCCCGTTTATCATCCCGCCATGCGCACGCTCCTCCTCATCGCCGTCCACGCGCTCCTCGCCGCGCTCGCCGCCGCCGCGCCCGACCTCGTCTTTGTCAACGCCAGGGTCTGGACCGCCGACGAAGCCCAGCCCGGCGCCACCGCCTTCGCCGTGCGCGACGGCCGCTTCGAAGCGGTCGGCGACGACGACGCCATCCGCGCCCTCGCCGCCTCCGGCACGCGCGTCATCGACCTGGAAGGCGCGCGCGTCGTCCCCGGCCTCATGGACGCCCACATCCACCTCGGCAACGGCGCCGTCTCCCTCCGCGACCTCGACCTCCGCCCCGCCACCAGCCGCGACGACCTCCTCCGCATGGTCGCCGAGACCGCCGCGAAACTCCCCCAGGGCGCCTGGCTCTTCGCCCGCGGCTGGTCCAGCGAATCCTGGCCCGACACCCGCATCCCCAACGCCGACGAGATCGATCGCGCCGCCGGCGGCCGCCCCGCGCTCCTCGTCCGCATGGACGGCCACATGCTCGTCGCCGGCCGTAGTGCGCTCAACGCCGCCAACATCACCGCCGACGGCCCGAGCGACCCCGCCGGCGGAAAGATCTCGCGCGACGACGAGGGCGTCCCCGACGGCGCGCTCTACGACGAGGCCATGACCCTCCTCGACGACGTCCTGCCCGACGTCGGCGCCGATGAGTCCGTCGCGCTCATGCGCGAGACGCTGCGCCTCCTGAACCAGAACGGCATCACCCAGGTCGGCGCCATCGAGGACCGTTGGTGGATCAGCGAGATCCTCCTGCCCTTCGACGAAGCCGGCGAACTCACCCTGCGCGTCCGCGCCATCGTCAGCGAGAACGAGCCCGCGGCGCGCGGCTGGATCCAGCTCCAGAAGTGGGCGCTCTCGATGCGCTCCGCGAGCCCGCGCGTCCAGGTCGTCGGCTTCAAGGGCTACATGGACGGCTCCCTCGGCTCGCGCACCGCGTGGATGCACCAGCCCTATCTCGACGACCCGCGCGATCCCGAGAACTGCGGCTTCCCCCTCTCCCTCGCCGGCTCGCGCGCGCTCCAGCAGCTCATCGAGCACGGCGCCAAGATCGGCGTGCAGCCCTGGGTCCACGCCATCGGCGACCGCGCCAACACCGTCCTCCTCGACTGGTACGCCGCGATCCCCGCCGAGATCCGGCGCGACCTTCGCCCGCGCATCGAGCACGCGCAGCACCTGACGTCCCTCGACATCCAGCGCATTGCGGAACTCGGCGTCGTCGCCAGCATGCAGCCCTTTCACAAGGCCGACGACGGCCGCTACGCCGAGCAGCGCATCGGCGCCGAACGCTGCCGCACGTCCTACGCCTTCCGCGATCTCCTCGACCGCGGCGCCCACCTGGCCTTCGGCAGCGACTGGCCCGTCGTCTCCTGCTCGCCCTTCCTCGGCATCGAGGCCGCCGTCACCGCGCGCACCCTCGACGGCCGCACCTTCGTCCCCGAACAGTCCATCACCGTCGAAGAAGCGCTCCACGCCTACACCACCGGCGCCGCGTTCGCGCTCGGGACCGAAGACCGCACCGGCATGATCCGCCCCGGCTACCTCGCCGACTTCGTCGTACTCGACCGCGACATCCTCGCCATCCCGCTCGAGGAAGTGGGGGAGACGACGGTGAGCGAAACCTGGCTCGAAGGCGAACGCGTCTGGCCGAGGAAGTGAACGCGAAGGACGCGAAGAAACTCGAAGGGTCGGAAAAGAAGCAGAAATGTGCGCGAACGGCGTCGCTCCGCCACTTCTGAACCTTTCCTCCGGTCTTCTTCGCGTTCCTTCGCGTCCTTCGCGTTCACGCTCTCAATTCCACCGCACACCCTTCGGCGCCGCCGGATCGATCTGCATCTCCGCGCGCAGCAGCAGCGAGCGCACGTGCTCCAGCTCCTTGAGCACCACCCCCGAGCGCACCACCGGGTCCGCCTCCTCGAGCAGCGCGTATCGCGTCTTCGCCGCCTTCACCATCCAGTGCCCCACGAGATCGAAGATCACGTCCGTCGGGATCTCCTCGCGCTCGATGTACTGGCACAGCCCCTCGCCGATCGACGCGCCCCCCGCATCGACGAACTTCGTCAGCGGCGGCTCGCTCAGCAGCTCCCGCAGCTTCTCGCGGTGCACACCCAGTGCCTCGTCGTCCACCGCGTCCTCGTCCATCCCCACCGGCGACAGCATCGCGCTGCGGTACAGGCGCTCGCCGTCCGCCGGCTCTTCCTCCACGATCCGCGCCCGCACCATGCCCTGGATCAGAATGTTGAATCGCCCGTCCGGAAGCTTCTCCTCGCGGAGGATCTGCGCCACGCACACCGCCGGCCGCAGCGGCGGCCGGCCGTGATACTCCTCGCGCCAGCGATCCCCCTCGAACGACGCCATCGCGATCTGGCCCGCGCCGTCCAGCACATCCGTCACCATCTGCCGGTACCGCGGCTCGAAGATGTGCAGCGGCAGCACGCCGTGCGGCAGAAGCAGCGTCTCATCCAATGGAAAGAGCGGCATCGGTCGCCCGAAGTTCACCCGGATCGGCGCCGATTCTTCGTCGTGCATCGCGGGGCATGCTAGGCCCCGAAGGCCGCAGGCCCTCAGACCTTCGCCGGAGCCGGCGCGTCCGTCGTCTCCGCGCCCGCCGCCCGGCGTGCACGCGACGTCGCCGTCCACTCGATCCCGAGCGCCCCGAGCGCATCGCGCTCGATCAGCCCGCGGATCGCCTCGCGAGGAGGCGCCGCGACGCCCGGCGCCACCGGCGCGCTCCGGAACGAACTCAGCGTGTACAGCCGCTCGATCGCGCGCTCCGGCGTCTCCGCCGGGAAGCCCGACGCGAACAGCAGCTTCGACATCACGCCGCGCTCGTACGCGCTCACCAGCGTCGTGAAGAGCGCCCACGGGCGCGACACCACGCCGCTGATCTCCGCGAACACGTGCTCGTGCTTGCCGACCATCAGGAGCGATTCATCCATCCACGCATGACCGACATCGCCCAGCGCCAGCCGCAGCGACGGCGAAGAACGCACCGCCTCCTCCAGCAGCGCCGGCCGGGCAAACTCCGTCACGCTCCGCGGGTCCATCAGGCACGGGTTCGCCACCAGCGCCGGCAGCCCGCGCGTCGCGGCCCGCTCGAACACCGCGAGGCACCGATCGTCCGTCGGACGGCAGCCGCAGTCCGCCGGCGCGATCGTCAGCCCGTCCATGCCCAGGTCCACTGCGCGATCAATGTCATCCAGCGCCGAGTCCAGCGTCGGGTCGATCCCCGCGAACCCGACCAGCCGGTCCGGATCGCCGTTCACGATCGCCGCCACCTTCTCCGCAGGCGCATGCACCCCGAGCCGCTCCGCCCGCCAGCCGACCACCACCGCCGCGTCCACGACGGACATCGCCCGTCGATGGGCCTCCGGCGTCGGATCGACATCCTGGGTGCGGCGAGTATTCGAAGCTGGTGAGCGTTCGCCCGCCGGGAGAGGGTCTCGACCGGTCCAGGCGCGCGTCCGAAGGTCAACGATCATCGAGAAGCAAACTCCACCGGGGCGCCGGGCTTGGGCTCACCCGGGCGCGACCTCAATCAGTTCCACCGGCCCGACCGCCGTCCTTGACGTTCCATCGGCCCGTGGGCTTCGCGGGCATCTACGGTAGCAGCAAAACCTTCGCAGAGCGATTCGTCGCCCCGCCGCGACCGGTTGCCAGCCCCTTGCCCGGAGCCGAACCCCCGCTACACTCTTGACCCCCCAGCCCGGGAACCGTTCCCGGCCGGGACGACAGCCAAGACCGTACGAACCACCAAGCCCGCCGCTCTCCTTGGCCGGAAGCGGCAGTCGCCCGACGACGGGCGGGGCCGGTGGGAGGTGGAGCAGCATGGCCAAGAAAGAAATCGTTAAGCAATTCAAGATCGTCGCGCCGGCAGGCAGCGCGACCCCCGCGCCCCCGCTCGGCCCCGCGCTCGGCGGCAACGGCGTCAACCCCGGACAGTTCATCCAGCAGTTCAACGCGGCCACCGCCCCCCTCAAGGGCAAGGTCGTCGGCTGCGTGATCACGGTCTACAACGACCGGTCCTTCACCTTCGAGATCAAGGCCTCTCCCGCGGCCAACCTCATCAAGGACGCCGCGAAGCTCGAGAAGGGCTCCGGTCGGCCGAACACCGAGAAGGTCGGCCAGCTCACCAAGAAGCAGGTCGAGGCCATCGCCAAGGAAAAGATGGCCGACCTCAACGCGGCCTCCATGGAAGCGGCCATGCGCATCATCGAAGGCACCGCCCGTTCCATGGGCGTCACCGTGGTGGAGGGCTGACCCTTGGCGAAGAAGACCATCGACACCAGTCTCAACCGTCGGCAGCGTGACAACGTCGCCATCCGGCCCGCGCAGCCCCTCCCCGTCGAGGAAGCCGTCGCCGCCGTCAAGAAGTTCAAGGCGCCGAAGTTCGATCAGACCGTCAACGTCTGCTTTACCCTCGGCATCGACACCAAGCAGGCCGATCAGTCCATCCGCGGCTCGATCGCGCTGCCCAAGGGCATCGGCAAGTCCAAGCGAGTCGTCGCGTTCTGCGGCGCCGACAAGATCGCCGACGCCCTGAAGGCCGGCGCCACCAAGGCCGGCGGCGAAGACCTCGTCGCCGAAGTCGAAAAGGGCTGGATGGATTTCGACGTCGCCGTCGCGTCCCCCGACATGATGCGCGTCGTCTCCAAGCTCGGTAAGGTCCTCGGCCCCAAGGGACTCATGCCCTCGCCGAAGGCCGGCACCGTCACGCCCGACATCGTCACCGCCGTCAAGGAGTACTCGGCCGGCAAGCTCGAGTACCGCAACGACAAGGGCGGCAACATCCACGGCGTCATCGGCAAGATGTCCTTCCCCGAGGCCGACCTCGCGGAGAACCTCAACCACTTCATCAACGCCATCGAGCGCGCCAAGCCCTCCTCCACCAAGGGCATCTTCATCAAGAAGATCACCATCAGCGGCGCCATGACCCCCGGCGTGCAGATCAAGTACACCGCCGTCGTCACCGCCTGACCGGGAGATCCACCATGAGCCTCAAGACCAAGAATCTCCTGATCCGCGACTACAAGGACCGCATCGGCGAGAGCGAGAACGCGCTCGTCATCTCCGTCCGCGGCTGCGGCGCCATCGAAACCAACAAGATGCGCACCGCCCTGGCGAAGAAGAACATTCGCATCACCGTCGTCCAGAACTCCCTCGGCAAGCGCGCCATCAGCGAGTCCCCCCTCGCCGGTCTCTCGAAGTTTCTCGAGGGCCCGTCCGCGCTCGCCTACGGCGGCGAGTCCGTCGTCGACGTGGCGCGCGAGGTCATCCGCTGGGCCGAGCAGATCGAGAAGCTCGAACTCAAGGGCGCGATCCTCGACGGCGAACTCTTCGACGGCAAGGCCGGCGTCGAGCGCCTCAGCAAGTTCCCCACCAAGGACGAAGCGATCGCCAAGGTCGTCACCCTCGTCCTCAGCCCGGCGCAGAAGCTCGTCTCCGCCGTCAAGGCCCCCGGCGGCAACCTCATGGGCGTCGTCAAGGCCATCGAATCCAAGCTCGAAAAGGGCGAAACGATCTCCAAGATCGCCTGATCCAGTCAACCCGCGGCGCCCGCGGCCGCACGCCTCCCTTCAACGAACGACATCCGGTCTCAGACTGGCCCCTCGGGGTTAAAGGTCGAGTGTTCGGCCCCTCTCTGAGCCGCCTGTACGAAAGAGAGTTCCCACCATGTCCGAAACTGCCACCGTGGACGCCAAGATCAGCAAGCTCGGCGACGAGCTCGCCGGCCTCACCCTCAAGCAGGCCGTCGATCTGGCGGACTACATGAAGGACACCTACGGCATCGAGCCCGCCGCGGGCGGCGCCGTGATGATGGCCGGTCCGGCTGGCGGCGGCGGCGGCGCGGCCGCGGCCGAAGAGATGTCCACCTTCGTCGGCGTCCTGGCCAACGCCGGCGACAAGAAGATC
>JBGTSD010000069.1:0-17342 GCA_041940385.1 Phycisphaerales bacterium
GGCGGGCCTGGAAGGTCCGGCCGTCGAGGTACTCGGTCGCGGCGAGCATGAAGTAGACGTCGGGGTCGTTGCGGCGCCGGTCGGCGATGTCGTCGTAGCGCTCGGCGGCGCACTCGACAACGTCGTCGAGGCCCCGGATGTCCGGCAGGCAGAATCCGGCGCGGGCGACCTCGAAGGCGCCGCGCATCGCGCGCAGGGCAGACTCGTCGTCCTGGCGCATCGCGTAGGCGAGCGCAAGGCCGAAGCGCGGCGAGGGGTCGTAGGCGCGCTCGCAGCTCAGGTCGTAGAAGAGGCACTGGGCGTCGTACCAGCACTCGTCGGCGAGCATCTCCCAGGCGCGGCAGAGTCGGGACTCGTAGGACTCGTAATGGCGGCGCTCGTAGCGGTCGCTGCGGTACGTCCACGAGCCGCCGCCGTGGTGGCGGGGCGGCGAGTAGCGCGGGGCACAGCTTCCACCGGTCGTGATGAAGACGCCCGAACGACCACCGGAGGAGATCGTGAAGCGGACGCCGTCCGCCAGCGCGTCGGGGACGAGCATGGCGGCGGAAGTGGCGAGGACGAATGCGGCGTGTCGGATTGTGCCCATGGTGCGGCTCCTCTTCCGTTGAGGGCGCACCCGGAACCGTCCCGGGAGCGCCCGAGTCCGAAGAAGATGGACGCACAAGCGGGGTGGGCAGTTCCGCCGGATTCGCTCAGGCGAGATCGACCTTCAGCTCCGCCGATCCGACGGTCGCGAGGGTCATCCGCCCGAGGTTCCGCCGGGCGAGGTAGTCGTTCACCGCGTCGCGGGTGACGGACTCGATCTCGGCGGTGAGGTCGGCGAGGGAGCGGGGCCGGCCCAGGCGCCGCCAGTCCGCCGCGAGGGCCGCGGCCCGGGCGTCGGTGGACTCGCCGGACATGACGATGCGGGACTTGAGCCCGGTGATGGCGCGGTCGAACTCGCTGTGCTCGACGCCGCCCCCGGTGTTGACGGAGCCGTTGATGCGCCGGAGTTCGCCGAGGAGAACGTCAAGCGTCTCCTGGGCGCGCTCGGGCGTGGTGCCGGCGTAGGAGACGACGCGTCCGTAGTCGCGCTCGGTCGCATAGGAGGCGTAGACCGAGTAGCAGAGCGAGCGCTTCTCGCGGACCTCGGTAAAAAGCCGGCCGGACATGCCGCCGGAGTGGACGGCGTTGACGACGCGTTCGAGCGGCGCATCGGCGCTGGATTCCGCGGGCGCATCGTGCGCGAGGGCGATGTGGACCTGGTTGGTGTCGTCGTGCTCGTGATGGGCGCCGCGGGGCGGGTTGGTGCGCGGCCCGGGCTCGGGCGCGCGGCCTTCCCACGTTTCGAAGAGCTTCTCAAGCACGGGCGCCACGTCCTCGATCTTGACGGCGCCGGCGAGCGCGAGGACGGATCCCTGGGGTCGGCAGCGCTCCATCCAGCCCTGCACGAGGAGGTCGCGATCGAGCTGTTCGAGGCCCTCGATCGTGCCGAGTCCGGAGCGGTTAAGCGGCGCGGGCGCGTGCCGGTCCTTGAGGAGGATGCTGACGCGTTCCTGGGGATCGTCCTCGAGGGATTCGATCGACTGGATGCAGAGGTCGCGCACGGGCTCGATGGAGGCGTCGTCGAATCGGGGCTTGAGGGCCATGTCGGTGATGAGCGGGAGCGCGTCGAGGACGCGGGCGCCGAGCATGGTGGCGGAGATGGTGAGGTTGAAGGTCTGGACGCCCGTGCCGCGCGAGACGCCGAGGGCGTCGAAGGCGTCGGCCTGCTGTCGCGAGTCGAGGTTTCCGGCGCCGCGGAGGAGCAGATACTCCCACATGGCGCTGCGTCCCTGAAGATTTTCGGGGTCTGTGGCGCTGCCCGCGGGGATGGCCCAGAGGAGCCCCGCGGAGCGCACGGAGGGGATGGTCTCGACGATCAGCGTCAGGCCGCAGGACAAAGTTCGGACGCTGATTCGGCTCATGCGGAAGCTCCGTGGTCGGTGGATCAGGAGCGGAGTGTAGGTGACGGCGCCGGGCGGGCGCCCGGGGGTGTTCGCGCATCAACGCGATCGCCGTAAGTCCGCATGGGAAGCGGGATTCCGCGCGGCGGCGCGGATGGGGCGCAGGGCGACGCGACGAGGTCCGGATCGATGCGCGACGGAGGCGGCGCAGGCGCGATGCGCGGCTCGGCGCGGCGCGTGGTGTAACTCGTGCGCGCGACGGCGCGTGGGGCGCAGCGCGCGTGCTCGGCGCGCCGGATTCGGCGTGGTCGGCGCGTGCTCGTCGGCGGTCGGCGCGGCGGCGCGCGCCGGGAGGTTTGGGGGTTGTGTGGAGACTTGAGAGGAAATTGACCGATGATGTGTTAGAATCGTTCTCACCGGCGAGGGCTGCGAAGTGGCGCTGCTCGCCGAGATGGGTTCCTCTCTGCTCCGACGTCGAAAGAGGAGTCTGGAAAATGGCTAAGAAGAAGCGATCGAAGAAGAAGGGCGGCAAGAAGAAGGCGGCCAAGAAGGGTCGTCGTAAGGCCGCGAAGAAGACTGGCAAGAAGAAGGCCTCGAAGCGCCGCGGCAAGAAGAAGGCCGCGAAGAAGGCCGGCAAGAAGCGTGGCAAGAAGAAGGCCGCGAAGAAGGCCGGCAAGAAGAAGCGTCGCGCCCGCCGCAAGAAGGCGTCGGCTGCGATGCCCCCGATGTTCTGAACCGATTGCAGCAAGTGACCCGGGCGAGTGTCCCGAGGTCTTCAGCGCCACCGATTCCTGCGGGGCCGATCGAATGGTCGGCCCCGCGGTCGTTTTGGCCCCCGGGGCACGCGCCGGCCGCCGCCGTTTCACCCCGGGCCGATCACCGGCTACAGTCGAGCATTGAAGACGGGCCCGGAGCGCCGGAACGCCGCCCGGCCCACGACCGAACCGCTTAGCCGCGCGAGGCCCCGAATGCCCCACGTGATCGCCGAACCCTGCATCGGAACCAAGGACGTCTCCTGCGTGGACGTCTGCCCGGTGGACTGCATCCATCCCACCAAGTCCGAGAGCGCGGACTTCGAGAAGCACGATCAGCTCTACATCGACCCGGACACCTGCATCGACTGCGGCCTGTGCGTGGACGAGTGCCCGGTGAAGGCCATCTTCCCCGAAGAGGACCTTCCGGCCGAGTGGAAGAAGTACGTGCAGCTCAACCGCGACTTCTACACGAAGTAAGCGGCGAGAGGGTCACTCCTCGCCGTCGTCGTCCTCGCCGCGCATCAGCTCCTCGTCGGTGCGCTCGCGCCGGGAGGACTTGACGTTGGAGGGCGCGTCCGCGGCCTCGGACCAGTCCTCGGCGGAGCGGATGTTCAGCTCCGACGGCATGGTCTTGCGATAGCCGAGCAGCCGGATGACCTCGAGGACGTCGGTCCAGGTGGGGTAGGTCTTGTTGTTGACGCGCTTAAAGGCCTCGATGGCCTGGACGAACATGAACTGCTCGCCGGTGAGCTCGCCCTCTTCGGCGGCGCGCATGAAGTCCGAGAGGCGGCGACCCGGGCCGCGCCGGCGCTCGAGGCCGGTGGGCGTGCCCTCGTCGGTGGGCAGATCGCGCCGGTCGATGCCGGAGCGTCGATCGACGACGCTCTGACGGCGCGTATCGCCCCGGTTATCAGAATCCTCTGACTGGGGGGCTTTCTGCTTGGGGTCGGTCATGGGCGCGTCTCCCGAGGGGTGGTCCGGGCGGACCCGAACCGGGTCTCTTCGGCCCTGAGGGGGCGGGACTTGAGCCCCGCCGGCATGACAGGGTACCCCGGAGCGCGCCTGTGCGGAGGACGACGGCTCGGATCAGAGCTCGTCGTCGTCGTCGTCGAAGTCCTCGTCCTCTTCTTCGTCGTCGAACTCGTCGTCGTCCTCGAACTCGTCATCGTCGAGGAACTCGTCGTCTTCCTCGTCGTCCCATTCCTCTTCGTCGTCGTCGACCCAGTCCTCGTCCTCTTCCTCTTCCTCGGCCATGAGGAGCGGCGCGGGGGCGCCGGCGGGGGAGAAGTACGCGATGCCGAGCACGTCGCGCGGATCCACGAAGGAGCTGACGCCCGAAGAGGCGAGCGACGAGAGGTCCTTCAACTCGAAATAAGAGGCGATGATCTGGCTCATGTTGGCCTCGTGGGTCGTGGCGTGAACAGCGCTTCCGGGCCCCACCGCCCGGCGGCAGGCCGGTACACTACATCCGCTCGGGCGGCTGTCAAACGTCCCGCGCAGGATTGTTCCGGGTGATCCGAGCCCCCCGCGCCCGGCCTCGCCCGCATCCGAAAAAACCCCGTCGCCGACGCCCGTTTCTCGCGGGCCATTCCCCTTCCTCCCCATGCCCGACGACACGATGCAGAGCGCCGCCGCGGACGAGACGCTCCAGCCCGTCGCCGCCATCGGCGCCGTCGCCCTCCCTGGACTCGGGCACATCCTCCTGGGCGAGGCGAAGCGCGGCGTGCTGATCATGGTCGGCATCCTCGGCCTGTTCTTCGGCGGGATGTTCATCGGCGGCATCGACGTGATCGACCGGCGCGAGGACTTCTGGTGGTTCGTCGGTCAGGCCGGCGTCGGGCCGATCGCCTTCGGCGTCGACTGGGCCCATCAGAACATCGTGAAGGTCGAGGACGCGTCTGCCCCCGGCGGGCGGCGCTCGGCGTGGCCCGAGGAAAACCCCAAGGCGCGCAAGTCGCTCGGACGGCTCAACGAGCTCGGCGCGCTCTTCGCGACGCTCGCGGGGCTGCTCAACGTCATCGCGATCATCGACGCGTCGTGGCATACGCCGCGGAGGCGCGGACCGGGTCCGGGGGCGGGGGCGGGGGCGGGGGCCGCACGATGACGTCGCTCGCGTGGATTCCGTTCCTTGATCCGCTGCCGTCGGCGATGCACGACTACTGGTGGCTGCTGCTCGTGCCGCTGGCGCTCGGGATCGCGTGGTCGTACAAGGCGGTGCGACTGGTGAGGGTGGAGCCGTTCGTGGGCCACTTCCTGCCGCGCGTGCTGGTGATGACGGCGCAGATTGTCCTGGGCGTGGTGGGGATCGGTCTGGCGATGTACGTGTTCATCGAGGTGGTGGCGCCGCGGTTGTGAGGGGTGGCGCGGGGACATCGCTGATGTTGGCGATACGTCAACGCGTGGGGTTTCCGATCGAGCCGCGGCAGTCCCGAAGGGACATGGGTGCCTAGCCGGGGGCGCCTCGCCCCCGGAGGCGTTTCATTCCAGATGACAAAGCCGCGGAGCGGCGCGGGTTGATCGATCGCGTGGCGCGCAACCTGCGCCGCTTCGCGGCTATCTCGAACTTGCGCGCACGCATCCGGGGGCGAGGCGCCCCCGGCTAGGCACCGGTCGGCCCTTCGGGCCTCAGGAGTTCGGCGCCGCACTCGTCGCAAACGACGCCCCGCACTCCGGGCACGTGGTGAGGTTGGCGAGGCCGGTCAGCGTGTAGCTGCAATGGGAGCACACGGGCGACGCCGAGGCCCGATTGCGCCTCGAGCGCGACCAGAAATAAAGCGAAGTCGCCACTGGCGCATGCCAAAGTAGAACGACCGGAAGCGAGCTGAGAGGTGGCCAATGTGGCCCACCGTAAATGTGCAGCCGCCCTTGAGCCGCCCGATTCGCTGATTCGTATGCCCAGGAACCGTAGTCGTACATCAAACAGAGCACGCCTGCGACAATCGTCGCCGCAAGCAACCGCCGAGATTTCGTCACTCGCATCAACGCAAGGCCGTACGCCACCGAGGGAACTCCCCACTCAGTTCTCAGCGTATTGAGCCATCCAAAGAGTTCGGAAGGCGGCAGCCACCACATGAGGAGATTCCAAACCAGGTAGGTCGTGAATCCCACTGTGCTGAGAAGCGTGATCGAGGCGAACCGCCGATTCCCGCCGCGCATCACGAGCGGGATCGCGTACACCGTGAACAGAATGAACGGCGAGATCCAAAGTGTCTCGACGAACATCGTCAACGGCCACCGGAGTTCATCCCACACGCTCGACAGGGTCATCGCCTACTCCCCAATCCCCAGTTCCCCCTTTGTGGACTCCCCTTCACCTTGCCGCGGCGACGGCGACGCAAACGACGCCCCGCACTCCGGGCACGCGGTGAGGTTGGTGAGGCCGGTCAGCGTGTAGCCGCAGCGGGAGCACGCGGGAAACGCCCGCCCTTGACCTCGTCGACGCCTCGCCCAGATCACAAGCGCGGCTGCGACGGCGCCATGCCACAGCGCGAGACTCCCGAGTTGAAATGTCACGCCTCCGACAAGCCATTCGTCCGGGTCCATCACCATTGCGCCCGATCTCGGACGCGCCAAGTACGAAGCGAACTCCGCCATTGGCGATACGGCGAGCATTAGCGCCCAGCCGACCAATGGCCCTGATGCCGCGATAGGAGACCTTGTGAGCAGAAGCAGAGTCAGGGCGACGAGCACAGAAACGGTCTGCAATGGGTAAAAAATCCAGATTGGCAGCGAACCACGGCCTAGGAACGCTTCCATAGATATTTCCCGAACCACCGACGCACCAAACGTTAGCAATGCCAGCGCAGCGAGTCGTCTCGCACGACCTGCGCCCGCACGAACGAACAAAGGACTCGCGTAGATCAACAGGATCGCTTCGGGCGCCGTTCCCCAGATCACATCCAAGACATCGCTCACGAAGTGAAGAACCATGATCTGATTCCGCTACTCCCCAATCCCCAAATCCCCCTTCGTGAACAACGCCTCGAAGCGCACCCCCGCCTTTTCGAAGTTCTCGCGCGCGCCCTCCTGGCGATCGATCACCGCGATCACCGCGACAACCTCCGCGCCGGCGTCCTTGAGCACCTTGACCGCCTCGAGCGCCTGGCCGCCGGTGGTCGCGACGTCCTCGAGCATCACCACGCGCTCGCCCTTCTCGAGCTTGCCCTCCATCTGCTTCGCCGTGCCGTAGTCCTTCTTCTGGTTGCGGATGAGGATCGTGGGCAGCCCGATCTCGAGTGCCGCGGCAGTGACGAGCGGGATGCCGCCCAGTTCCGCGCCCGCGAGCCGGTCCACGCGATGGCCTTGTTTGCGAAGCGCGTCGAGGCGGCTTGCGAACTCCTTCGCGAGCGGCCGCAGGATTTCCGGACGCGTCTCGAAGAGGTACTTGTCGAGGTAGTAGCTCGACGTTCGTCCCGAGCGGAGCGTGAACGTGCCCCGCAGGAGCGCGGCGTCGGCGATGGCTTTGGCGAGTTCGGCGCGGTTCATGGCGGAAGCGTAGCGGCGGGTGCAATCCGCGGCGTCGGTTCCCGTTCTACAGGGCATGGGCTCGCATCACGACCGGGGCGAAGGGAGCATGGGCGCATGGTTCGGAGGACGATCTGGGCGATTCGGCTGGTGGGCGCGACGGCGATCGTCGGCGCCGCGGCCGGCATCGACGCGATGGCGCAGAACGACGCTGGCCCTCCGGCGGACGTCCTGCGCGGACCGGCGGTGGACATGCAAGCCAACTCGCCCGCGCCGACGCTGGTTCGGCGCGACGCCTCGGGCAAGATGATCCCGCTCGAGCAGGGAATCGAAGAAGCGGCGCTCGCGTTGCTCGAGCTCGACATGGCGACGCGCGCGAAGATCGAGACGCTGATCGTCGAGCGCGCGGCGAAGGTCGACCGCGCGGTGATCGAGAACGTCGCGCTGCTGACGCAGATCAAGAGCGCGATGCAGGAAGGGCCGCAGGCGGCGAGGCCGTTCATCGAGGAGCTGCTGGCGAAGGCGCCGGTGCTGGGCGAGCGCGCGGCGTGGGCGGCGGAAATCAGCGCCGCCCTTCCGGAGGCACAGCGCACCGAGTTTGAGCGGCTGATGAGCGAATACCGCGAGGCGCGCTTGGAAGATCTTCGCGTCGAAGCGGGCGAGACCGGAGCGGGCATGATGGCGCTGATCGGGCGCGAGCGCGCGATGGCGCTCGGGCAGGAGATCAAGGCGTCCTACGACCGCACGACGCAGTTCCGCCAGTCGCAGTTTGACGAGCTGATCGAAACGCTCGAGCTGACGCCGGAGCAGGAGGCGGAAGTGCGGCGGATCGCGCTGGACTTTGCCCAGAAAACACAGCTCAACCCCAACGAGGCCGACCGGAGCGAGGTGATCCGCCAGATCATCCCGCTGCTGACGCCCGAGCAGCGCGCGAAGCTGCGCGAGGAGATGGGCGGGCGGCGGGGGGACCGGGGAATCCGGGGGCGTCATTCCTGAGCTTCGGCCGCGGCGCGCTTCTTGCCGACGCGTCGCGGGGCGAAGATCGCGGTGGACTGGTTGATGGCCTCGCCGAGGCGCAGCGGGCCGCGCTGGATGCGCTCGAAGGCGGACTTGGCGTTGTCGATGGAGAACTCGAGGCCGATGGAGCGGCGCTTGAGCCCGCGCGCGACGGTGCACGTGGTGCCCGAGCCCAAGAAGGGATCGAGCACGAGGTCGCCCTCGTTGGAGCAGGCGCGGATGACGCGCTCGAGGTAGACCTCGGGGAGCTGGTTGCGGTGGTTGCCGCGGCGTTCCTTGTTGTTGCCCTGGATGCGTCCCCAGTACTTGCCGTACCAGACGTCCATCGGCACGCGCATGCCGCTGGGGCCGGTGCCTTCCGCTTTGTCGTGGGTGCGCGGGTCAAAGTAGGTGGTGGCGCGGTCGGAGGGTTCGAGGATCGCGTCGGCGTTCCAGGTGCGGTCGTCGCGGTCCTTGGCGAAGTAGAGCGCGTGGACCTTGGACATGATGAACGAGCCCATGCGGTTCTGGCCGAAGCGGAAGTGCCAGACGCACCAGTTGATCATGTGCACGCCGCGGGACTTGAGGTGGACGACGATCTCCGCGGCGGTGTCGTCGGGGATGTTGACCCAGAGCGAGCCGCGGGGCGTGAGGGCGCTGATGCAGCCGTCGAGCCAGTTGCGGGTGAAGTTCAGGTACTCATCGCGCGGAAGGCCATCGTGCCACTTGTCGTACTTCACCTGCCAGTTGAAGGGCGGGTCGGCGAAGATGAGATCGACCTTGCCGGCGGCGCACTCGGGGACGGAGCGCAGGAGCTCGCGCGAGTCGCCGACGTAGACGCTGGTGTCGGGGTCGGTCAGCGCGAAGCGCGGCTTGGGCGCCGTGGCAGGAATGATGACCTGGCCGGTGGATGACTCGGAGACTTCCGGGGCGCCGGTCATCGCGTCGGCGGGCACGGCGCCCTGGCCCTTCTTGGTCTTGGTGCGCTTGGGACCGGGCGCGGGGGAGGGGCGCTTGGACTTCGAAGGGGCGCGCGCGATCGCGGCGTCGGATTGGGCGGAGGGTTTGGGCATGGGTCGATTCCTCGCAGAACAAGATAGCGCGATGGCGCGCGCGAGCAAGTGATCATCGCGAAGTTGTGCGGCGGGCGCAAGTCGTTCGGCGCGTGTTCGGCGCGCCCCGACGGGGCGCGCCGGACCTAGCCACGAGTGGAGGGCGCCGCAGGCGACCGGAACTCGTGGAATGGGCGCTTGTTGACGAAGAGCCCCGGAGGGGCGTCGGTCGACGCGCTCGATCGCGCACCTGCGCCCCTTCGGGGCTTGATGCTGAGAAGGACACGTTGACCACGAGTTCCGGTCGCTGGCGCGACCTCCACTCGTGGCTAGGTCCCGGACGCTCCTTCGGAGCTTCGATCGGCGCGCCTTGTCCGAGCCGGCGGCTTTCAGCCAGCGCGCGGGGGCATATTTCCTTCTCATTTCCGGGGCGGCAGCACGAACCACTCCGCGGGCAGCGGCGGTTGGCCATACTCGGCGCGGTTTGGAGCATCCCTCTCGATGAATGCGGGCGCCGCATTCTCCGATTCGGGATTCTCGAAGGACACATGCCCGTCGGCGAACGCAACATTCCAGCCCCACCGGCTCATGGATTCATAGCCCACGACCGTGAAGGCACTGTAGCTCAGGCGCGGTTCGGCTCGCTGCCAGATGAACATGCGCCCGATCTGCACCCACTCTTCGGATGGCTCGAGCAAGCTCTCACTGACGGACGCTCGCAGGCTCGGGTCGTGTGCGAGCTTGTGGAGTGGCACACCGCCGATAGTGGGGCGCGGATCGCGCTGGCCGGCACAACGGCTGGTGAGATGCTGATCGAGCGCTTCCAGTAGATCAGGATTTGCAAGGAGCAAACGATTGACATCAATCAGGCCTTCTTCGACTTCCGCGGCCTCCTTGTGCATAAGCCGCTCGACCTCGCGGAGCAAGCTCGCGCCCTTGATCTGATACGCACCGCAGTGAGCGCGCATCCATGCGGTTCCACCTACCCATGCCACAAGTCCGAGCATCACCAGGCCCGCGACGATGAACGGGATCGCCCTGCGGAGCCGCGCGCGAGATCGAGGAACTGAAAGAGCTGCGTCCATGAGATGGAAGATACGGCCGTCGCCGGTCGTGGGATGCCCGCCGGCGCCGCTGCGCGGCGCTGGAAATAGAGGCGCACCCCTCCCGTGGGCTTGCGCCCACGGCTACGTGCCTTCGCCACGTCGTGGCGGGGAACCCATGAACATCGTGCTCGTGGACGAACGAAGACACCGACTCTCAGAACAAAGTCGGTGGCACGTCCATCCGCCGCTTCGTCGAAGACTGTCTCCACGGCGACCGGCTTCGCCGCCTCAGAGGCGGCTTCCGTCAGCGCGCCTTGAGCCACTCCCACTGCTTCCGCACGCCGTCCTCGAAGCTCGTCTTCGGCTCGAAGCCCAGCTCCGCCTTCGAGCGCGTGAGGTCCGCGTAGGTCCGCTTCACCTCGCCGGGCTGCTCGGGGAGCTGCTCGATCTTCGGCGGCATGCCGGCCACGCGCCCGATCGTGTCGATCATCTCGCGCAGCGCGACGGGGTAGTGGCCGCCGAGGTTCCAGATCCGTAGGCCGTGCTGCGCGATGGCGCCCTCGGACGCCAGCACGCCGCTGACGATGTCCTCGATGTACGTGAAGTCGCGGCTCATGCTGCCGTCGCCGAACATCGGGATCGATTCGCCGGCGCCAACGAGCTTCAGGAACTTCATGATCGCCAGGTCCGGGCGCTGGCGGGGGCCGAAGACCGTGAAGAACCGCAGGCACGCGATCGGCAGCTTGTAGAGATGGTGGTAGGTGTGCGCGATCAGCTCGCACGCCCGCTTGCTCGCGGCGTAGGGCGAGATCGGGCCGCTGACGTCGTCGGTCTCCGCGAAGGGGACCTTGGCGTTGTTGCCGTACACCGAAGACGACGAGGCCATGAGGAACTTCTGGACGCCCGTCTGGCGCGCGGCTTCGAGGAGGTTGACCGTGCCCTCGACGTTGACCGCCATGTAGAGCGCCGGCTCCTTGATGCTCGGGCGCACGCCCGCGCGGGCCGCGAGGTGCAGGACGGTCGCGGGCTTGACCTCGTCGAACGCGCGTCGCGTGGCCGCGGCGTCGCGGATGTCGGCCTCGATGAAGCGGAACTTCGACGCGTTCGGATGTTTCGCGAGGTCGTCGAGGTTGCGCTTCTTGACGGCCTTGTCGTAGAAGGGGTCGAAGTTGTCGAGCCCGACGACGGTGCGTCCGCGCGACAGCCAGGCCTCGGCGCAGTGCGAGCCGATGAAGCCCGCGGCGCCGGTGATCAGGACGGTGCTGGAGTCGCTCATGTCGCTCGGGGATCAGCCGCGCCGGCCGAGGACGAAGCCCAGGGCGCCGGCGACGAGCGTGACGCCCGCGGCGATGCCGACGTACATCAGGACGTTGCCGGTGACGGCCTCGACCAGGCCGCCGGTCGACGCGCCGAGCACGCCCATCAGCGTGACCGCCATCGCCAGGCCGAGCGTCAGCGCCATGCCGAGCGCCAGGCCGCCGACCAGGCCCGAGCCCGCGCCGTCGTACGGCTCCGCGGCGACCATGACCATGCCGGGGGCCGCGGCGAGCCGCGAGCCGCCCTCGTCGCTCTCGGCGCCGGTGGCCTCGAAGAGGCCGGACGCGGCGATGGTCTCCTGCGAGCCCTGATCTTCGGACGAGTAGATCTCGTCGAGGAGTTCGACGGCGCCGAGCGAGGTGTCGTCGGACTCGCGGGTGAGGTCCATGAGGCCCGAGCCGCTGCCGACGGCCTCGAGCGTGGCGTCGTCGAGGCCGCTGTCGGTGACCTGCGTCACGGCGCTGGGGTCGGACTGATCGATGTCCTCGACGTCGAAGACGGAGATGCCCGTCTTCTCCTTGGGGTTTTCTTTGGGGCTGTCCTGCACTGGGGAGGTGATGCCCGTCGCGGAGGACGCGAGATCGATGGCGGAGCCCATGCCGGAGTCGGCGAGGGGGATGGTGCCGGTGTCGCCGGCGTCGAGGGAGCCGAGCTCCTCGTCCTCGCCAGCGAGCAGGTCCACCTGCTCGACCTTGAACATCAGCTTGTCGCGATCGCGGAACTCCTGGAGCTGGCCGCTGGTGGCCATCTCGCGGACCTCGTCCGGCGTCTTCTTCAGCCGGTTCGCGGCCTCTTCCAGCGTGTAGAACATCTTGGCCATGACAGCGGTCTCCAGGTCCTGAGCGGGGCGTGGCCCCGGTCGGCGATCGAGCGAACAGAGCGGGCGGTCGCGGGGGTGGTGGCCGCCCTGTGGCCGCAGCCCCGCGGGACATTCTTATACCGGAGCCCGCCGCCCGGCGGAAAGGGCCCGAAACGGGCCCCCGCGTGGGTTCCTACGGACGGGGATGGGCGGGGGTTCCGGGGAGATGGGCGATGCGGGGCGCCCCCGGGGCTCGCCCGCGTCGATCTCACCGCTTCCGCAGCGTCGCCACCATCGTGCGCGAGTAGAGGAGCGCGCTGGAGTTCAGGTGCGCGTGCATCTGCTCGTTCCGAGGGCGCCACGGCGCTGCCTTTCTGCCGAAGAAGAGCCGCCGCGACCACGGCACGCCGAGCAGGTGGATCACCCAGTACACCGGCAGCAGCGCCTTGCGCTTCCAGCGATCACCATCGATCGCCTCGACATCGGCGCCGAGCAGGTCCGCGCGATGGCGCAGCCACGGATACGCGATGGGCGAGATATGAAAGCGGTCCTCCTGCGCATCGGGCGGCAGGTCGCGCAGCGTGGCGGGGTTGAACTGGTACCACGTGCCGGTGAAGAGGAACTGGAGGCGCGAGTACGAGTTGTGGATGTTCGGCGTCGAGAGCACGACGATGCCGCCCGGGCGCACGACGCGGATCAGCTCGCTCAGGAGGTTCAGCGGATCGACGAGGTGCTCGATGCCCTCGAGGCAGATTGCGGCGTCGAAGGCGCCGTCGTCGAAGGGGAGGCGCTCGTTCATGTCGGCGCGGACGTAGTCGGGCGCGACGAGGTTGAGATCGGCGGGCGTGACGGTGTGCCCGTCGGCGCGCAGGGCCGCGGCGAACTGGCCGAGGCCCGCGGGGATGTCGAGCACGCGCAGCGGTCGTCCTTCGCGCCGGAGGCGTTCGTGCGCGAGGCGCATGTATCCGGTGAAGTCCTCCGTGCCGCTGAACCACGGGCGGCCGGAGGTCGGATCGGGTCCCTGCTGCTTGGCCATCGGCGTGAATCTACGGGAAACCGGGGCGTCGAAGGGGTTTCTATACTCACCGTCCCGCCCCACGACGGGCGGCGACGACCGCCGCGAACTCCCCGGAACGCCGGGAATCACCGGAGCAGCCCGTGCCCTACACGCTGAAGCCCGAAGACCTGATCACCGTCGACGCGGACAATCCGCGCGACTACCTGAAGGAGCACGTGGACACCGGGGATCGGTGGGTGCTGAACTTCGGGCCTCAGCACCCGGCGACGCACACGACGCTGCGCCTGGTGCTGGAGCTGGACGGCGAGCGCGTGGCGCGCTGCACGCCGCACATCGGTTACCTGCACTCGGGCTTCGAGAAGCTCGGCGAGCACCTCGACTACAACCAGTACGTGACGATCGTGTCGCGGATGAACTATCTGTCGCCGATCTCGAACGACATCTGCTGGCACCACGCGGTGGAGACGCTCTTCGGGATCGAGCTGACGCCGCGCTGCAAGGTGCTGCGGACGATCATGGCGGAGATGGGGCGGATCCAGGACCACCTGCTGTGCGTGGGCGCGGCCGCGCTCGACCTGGGCGCCTTTACGGGCTTCCTCTACGCGTTCAACCCGCGCGAGAAGATCTACGACCTCTGCGACTTCATCTCAGGCCAGCGCTTCCACCCGGACTGGACACGCGTCGGCGGCGCCATGCAGGACCTGCCCGACGAGGCGATGTTCAAGAAGCTGGTGAAGAACTTCATCGGCGATGACCTGCCGCAGGCCATCGAGGACCTCGAGAAGCTCGTGGTGCGCAACCGCATCTTCATCGACCGCACGCAGGGCATCGGCGTGATCGACGAGAAGGACGCGATCGCGTGGTCGCTGAGCGGGCCGATCGCACGGGCTTCCGGCGTGCGGCGCGACCTGCGCAAGGACGAGCCGTACCTCTGCTACAAGGACAACTGGGACGGCCAGGGCGCGCCGGCCGTGAAGTTCCAGGTGCCGATCGCGCAGGAGGGCGACGTCTACGCGCGGTTCCTCGTGCGCGTCGAAGAGATCAAGCAGTCGCTCAAAATCATCGAGCAGCTCATCGACAACATCCCCGGCGGCCCGATCGACACCTTCGCCGACGGCAAGGCCGTCAAGCCGCCGAAGAAGGACGTGTACGGGTCCATCGAAGGGCTCATCCAGCACTTCGAGATCATCATGACCAACCGCGGCTGGCAGGCGCCGGTCGCCGAGGCCTACGGCGCCAACGAGACGGCCAACGGCGAGCTGGGCTACTTCATCGTCGCCGACGGCGGCCCGCGCGCCTGGCGCGTCAAGACCCGCCCGCCGTCGTTCATCAACTTCTCCGTCATGGCCAAGATGCTCGAGGGCCACATGCTCGCCGACGCCGTCGCCGTGCTGGGCTCGCTGAACATCGTGGCGGCGGAGCTGGATCGCTAAGGCGAGAAGCGCAGCAACCGACGAAGGGGGTGGGGCGATGATAATCGTCACGCTGTGGGTCTGGACTACTGCCGCGGTTGCGCAAACTCCCTCACCGATCCCCTTTCCCCACCCCGTCATCACCGAGGTCCTCTACGCCGTGCCCTCCGGCCTCGACGCGGCGGACCCGAACGGCGACGGCGAGAGCGACTCCACCGCCGACGAGTTCGTCGAGCTCGTCAACCCGCACCTGCAGTCGATCGACCTTGCCGGCTACGCGATCGTGGACGCGATCGGGCTGAAGGACGCGGACGATCCGCGCGGCGTCTCGTTCGTCTTCCCGGCGTTCACGCTGGCGCCGGGCGAGCGCGTGGTGGTGTTCAACGGGCACGAGGACCCCGACCCGGCGCGCTGGGGCGGGCCGAAGGAGGCGCCGCGCGAAGCGAACCCGGCGTTCGTCGGCGCGTGGACGTTCTCGATGGGCAACACGAGCCGCCAGACGGCGTTCGCGAACGCGCGCGACCTGTGCGCGCTGCGGGCGCCGGACGGGACGATCGTGGACGTGGTCGTCTGGGGCAAGGAGGACGAAGTCCGCAAGCTCACGCCCGCGGGCGCGCTGCGGGTGGGCGCGGCGCCGGCGAATCCCGGGTGCAGCGTGCAGCGCCGCGGCGCCTGGGCGGCGCTCGAGCCGCACTCGGCGATCGACGGGCGGATCTTCAGCCCCGGCCAGTAAGCCCGGCCCCGGATGAGCCCTCGGGGGCGATGGGCTACAGTGCTGACCCCCACAAACCCCCGGAAGGCCGCGTGGCCCGGCGGGGATGATGGAACCCGCAGCGAGGGAGCCCGCAGCGCATGGCGTGGATCGCGAAGCCGTCCGCGACGACGAAGGTGGATCGACGCAGCGAGCCGTACCTGACGGCGTCGATGCGCGACGAGCTGTCGTCGAAGATCCTCCCCCGCTACGCGACCAAGCAGGGCGCGCTCCTGCCCGCGCTGCACATGATCCAGCACGAGTACGGCTGGATCCCCGCGCAGGCGATGGAGGAGATCGGCCAGTTCCTCTCCCTCGCGCCGGCGGAGGTCCTCGACTGCGCCTCGTTCTACGAGGAGTACTGGCTCAAGCCCAAGGGCCGGCACACCATCGCCGTCTGCCGCTCGATCGCCTGCGAGTTCTGCGGCCACCAGCAGGTCACCGACGCGGTCCGCGAGAAGCTCGGCATCGAGATCGGCGAGACCACCGACGACGGCAAGTGGACGCTGGTTGAGCTGGAGTGCCTGGGCTCCTGCGGCACGGCGCCGGTCGCGCTCCTCGACGAGAAGCTCCACGAGAACATCACGCCCGAGCAGATCCGCCGCCTCATCGACGAGACGAAGGACGGCGCGGGGCATCACTGACGCTCAGGAGCCCCCGCGTGGAGCGTTCCGCACGATCCAGATCGGGAGTCCCGATCCGGCTCACTGATGAGCGATGGGCGCACATCACCGAAGAGCACGCCGAACTCGCGGGCATGCGTGAGGACATCCTGGCGGCCGTCGAAGGCGCCGATCGGGTCCTGCTGGGGCGGGAGAGCGAACTTCTTGCAGTAAGAATGTCCGGCGACCAGCGGCGGGCGATTGTCGTCGTCTACCGCGAAGTTTCGGCCGATGATGGGTTTGTGATCACGGCATTCGCGACGACTAAGATGGAGTGGCTCTCGAGAAGGACCCAGGTATGGCCCCCGTCGTCTGGAAACAACTGATTCAGCTCACGCCGGTGCTCCGGAGCATGCCACATCAGTACCTCTGGTCGTCCTACGACGCGGAGGCGGACGTGCTCTACATCAACTTCAAGAAGCCGGCGGTCGCCACGGACAGCGAGATGACCGACGACGACGTCATTGTTCGATACGAGGGCGACGAGGTCATCGGCCTCACCATTCTCCACGCCAGCACGCGCCAGGCCGGGTGATGCCATCGCCGCCCTCCAAACCCCTCCTCCGTTCCCTCGGCGAGTTCTGGGGGCATGTGTGGTCCGGCGCGACGCGCAAGGTGGACGAGCCGGCGCGCAAAGTCGAGGTCCGGCGCGAGGTCGAGGAGGCCACGGGCCGCATCGACGAACTCCCCGGCGCCGAAGTCACCCTGCGACGGACGACCATCGAGGAGATCGAGGTCCGTCCGGAGCGGGATTCCGGCGGCGGCGGCCGGTCCTGAATCCCTCGTGCGTATTCTGGGCCTTCCCGGGGCCGCGCTGATAGAGTCTGGGCCCTATGCCGAGTTTCGCCCCCGAAAAGCCGATTCTCACGCAGCGCATCCCCACGTTCCCGTGGGGCGACGCCAAGTCCCGCAAGGTCGTCTCGTACGACGAGTACGCCCGGACCGGCGGCTACGTCGGGCTCCGCAAGGCGATCTCGATGTCGCCCGAGGCGCTCGTCGAGACCGTCAAGGATTCCCACCTCCGCGGGCGCGGCGGCGCGGGCTTCCCGACCGGCGTGAAGTGGACGTTCCTCCCGAAGTTCGACGGCGGCCAGCGCTACCTCGCGATCAACGCGGACGAGTCCGAGCCCGGCACCTTCAAGGAC
>JBGTSD010000070.1:0-16963 GCA_041940385.1 Phycisphaerales bacterium
GGCGAGGGCGCGCTCATGATCGGGCGCTTCCGCGTGCTGCGCACGCTCGGCGCCGGCGGCTACGGCGCCGTCTACCTCGTCGAGCAGGAGTCGCCAAGGCGCCTCGCGGCGCTCAAGGTCATCCATCCGAGCGCCACGCCGACGAACCTCCGCCGGTTCCGCGGCGAGTCCGAAGCGCTCGCGCGACTGCGCCACCCGGGCATCGCGCAGATCTACGAGGCCGGCGTGTGGCGCGAGGGCGGCGATCGGCCCTACATCGCGATGGAGTACGTCGAGGGCCTGCCGCTCGACGACTACGCCGCGGCCCACGCGCTCGGCCATCGCCAGCGCGCCGAGCTGCTCGCGCGGATCGGCGACGCGGTGGAGCACGCGCACCGGCGCGGCGTGATCCATCGCGACCTGGCGCCGAAGAACATCCTGGTGGACGGCGACGGTTCGCCGCGGATCCTGGACTTCGGCGTGGCGCGCCTCTTCGGCGGCGAGCACGCGTCAAAGACGATGTCGGGCGATGCGTCGGCGATGGTGGGCACGCTCGGCTACATGAGCCCGGAGCAGCTCTCGGGCGATCCGCTCGCGGTGGACACCCGCGCGGACGTGTACGCGCTCGGCGTCATCGCGTACGAGCTGTTCACCCGCCGCAGGATGATCGAGCTCGGCGAGCGCCCGCTGGCGCAGGCGATCGACGAGGCGCGGAGCGCGGCGCCGGCGCGTCCGTCCACCATCGATCGATCGCTCGTGGGCGATCTCGAGGCGATCATCCTCAAGGCGACGGAGAAGGACGCCGACCGGCGGTATCAGTCGGCGTCGGACCTTGCCTCGGATCTGCGTCACTGGCTGAAGGACGAGCCGGTCGTGGCGCGGGCGCCGGGCGCGGTCTACGTCACGCGCAAGTTCGTCGCGCGCCATCGCGGGTGGACGGCGGCGACGGTCGCGCTGCTGGTCGTGCTCGGCGCCGCGACGGCGCACGGTCTGGCGGTGCGCCGGGCGGAGCGGGCGTCGCACGACGCGGCGCTCAACGCGCTCGACGCCGTGGTGACGCGCGTGCTCTCGCCGCTGGCGCCGAAGCTGGGCTCGCTCGACGAGCGCGCGGAGCTGCTGGCGCTGATCGGTCCGGACGTGGAGCAGATCGCCACGCGCTCGCCGGACGGCGCGCGGGCGCAGCGGCTGCGGGCGCGGTACCTCGCGGCGATGGGCGACATCGAGGACGGGCGCGGCGGCGTCGATCGCGCCATCGCGCTGCGCGAAGAGGCGCTCGGCGTTTATCGAGGGCTGGTGACCTCCATGCCCGGGGACGCGGAGCTGCACCACGAGTTCTCGCTCGCGCTGGTGCGCCTCGGCGACCTGTGCGGGCAAGTCGAGGATTACGCCCGGGCGCGGCTGCTCTACGAGGAGGCGCTGCGCGTGGACGAGGAGCAGGTCCGCCGGCACCCGGAGGACCTGCGATTGCTCAGCAACCTCGTGTGGAGCTACCGGCGCGCCGGCGACCTGCACGCGCCGATCGATCCGCCGCTGGCGCGTTCACTGGCCGCGCGGAGCGCCGAGGTCGCGGCGGACATGCTGCGCATCGCGCCCGGCGCGTGGCGCGCGCTGGAGGCGGGCGTGGCGGCGGAGATCCGGCTGTCGGAGCTGGCCCGCGCTTCGGGCGACATGGCCGAGGCAGAGGGGCGCGCGTACGCGGCGATTGCGCTCGCGGGGCGGCTGATCGAGCAGGACCCGCTGTCGACGCACTTCCAGGCGATGCTGGTGCGTTCGCACTGGGCGGCGGCGATGGCGCTGGCGGAGCAGGGGCGCACCAGCGAGGTTCAGGCGATGGTGACCTCGTGCGAGCGGATGTTCCGCGACGCGGCGGGGTACGCGCTCGATCCGGCGCAGTCGCTGTCGTTCGAGCGTCTCGTGGTGGGGATGCGGATGGAGGCGGCGCTGGCCGCGACCGGGGCGGACTGGAACGTCGAGATGCTGACCGAGGGCATCGATCTTGCGTCGGCGTTGATGCGCCGGATGCCGGGCGATTTCGAGCTGCACGACTGGCGGCTGGGGCTGATCCACGAGCGGCTGCTGGTCCACGCCCGCCACGGACGATCGACGGACGCCGAGCGCGACGCGGCGTTCATGGAGTCGAGCATCGCGGCGATGCTGCAGACGTTCCCCGAGCGGCGGAGCGCCAAGGCGCGAACGGCGGCGTGGACCGACGCGCTCGATCGGTATCGGCGCGGCGCGCCCGGCTCGGAGGACGAGCAGGCGGCGCGCTAGCGGGCGCGGATGGGCTTTGCGGGGTGGCCGACACAGACCGTGTCGGCGGGCAGGTCCTTCACGACGACGGCGCGCGCGCCGACGAGGGTGTTGGGGCCGATGGTCACGTTGGGGCCGACGAACGCGTCGGCGCCGATCCACGCGTCGTCGCCGATGGTGATCGGCGGGCGGAGCAGCGGCAGGTCGGGGCGGGAGAAGTCGTGCGTGCCGGCGCAGAGATGGACCTGCTGGCTGATGGTCACGCGCTCGCCGAGGGTGATGGGCCCGAGGCAGTACGCGATGGCGCGATCGCCGAGGCAGGCGTTGCGGCGCATCGTGAGGTTCCACGGGCACTCGATGCGCGACGTCCGCCGCACGATGCACGAGCGATCGATGTGCGCGCCGAATCGGTTCAACAGGAAGATGCGCCAGCCGTTCCAGGTGTGGAAGGACAGCCGGAAGAGTGTGCCCTGCACGATCGCCCAGAGCATGCGCCCGATCTTCTCGCGCGTGGAGTAGGGCGAGACGTGCCGGTCCTCGGCCTGCGGCGTGTTGGTCATGACGGCTTCGCCTCCTTCTCCTGCTGGAGGCACTCGACGATCTTCAGCGAGATCAGCAGCTCGTAGGCGCTGAGGAACAGGCAGAAGCGCAGGCCGGTCAGGCCGTCGAGGATGCCCAGGCGCCAGAAGTAGGAATAGAGGAAGCGGAAAAGCCACTTGGCGGGCAGGCGCGGGTAGACGGAGTGCTTGATCCAGCGCCGGCGCTCGAGCGGGTTGCCGAATGGGGAGGCCTTGAACTGATCGCCGCCCCCGGGCCCGCTCTCTCCGTGCATGGCGCGGACGATCTCGCGCGCTTCGAGGGTGGAGTACCGGTTGTGCTTGGCCATGTAGGCCTCGAGGCCCTTGCGGTCGTTGTGCTCCATGTGCCCGGTGAGTCGCCCGGTGGGGCCGTCGACCAGCATGTGCTCGTGGACGTCGCGCTGCTCGTAGCGCGCCCTGCCGCGCTTGAAGAAGCGGAGGTTCCAGGAGGGGTAGTAGCCGCAGTGCCGGATGCGCTTGTTGAGAAAGATGAAGTAGCGGTTGATGTAGAACCCGGATTCGGGGACGTCACCGGGGTTGCGGGCGGCGATGTCGAGCAGCTCCTTGCGCAGGTCGGGCATGATCGCCTCGTCCGCGTCGAGGATGAAGACCCAGTCGGCCTTGAGCGGGAGATTGTCGAGGGCCCAGTTCTTCTGCGCGGCGTAGCCGAGCCAGGGGCGCACGACGACGTTGGCGCCGGCCTCCTGCGCGATCTGCCGCGTGCGATCGGTGGACTCGGAGTCCACGACGTGCACCGCGTCCGCCCACGCCATGACCGTGCGCAGCGCGTGCGGCAGGTTCACCTCTTCGTTGAAGGTGGGGATCACGACCTCGATGTTGGATGGGCGGCGGGGCCCGTCGGGAGGCATGGTGGTGTTAGTACGGTCGAGTGCTTGCGCGGTCTGAGGGGAATGTCTTCAACATCGCGGCCGCCCGGGTCTTATCGAACGGGCAGGGCATGCGACTGGCGGAATCCAGCCAGATCAGCGTCGGATAACGCTGGCTTGGCGCGTGGACGAGCGATGCGCTGACGGCGTCCTGGAGGAGCGCGATCAGTTCGGCACGATCCGGCCAGTCTGTCATCTCGCGGGCGTCGACGACGACGGCGAGGGTGGTCGAGCCCACCGCCGCCGCGATGTTCTGCGCCGAATCGCCCACGGCGTCGAAGGCGTGGTGCGCTTGCCGGAGTTCGCGGGCGAACTCCTCGGTCGTTCCGGCGGACGACCGGACCCAGAGCAGTTCGTCGGCGAACGCCGCGCGGAGCCCGCGTTCGATCGGCGCGATCGGCGTGATGTCGGAGTTCAGCCAGACGAAGCGCCGTCTCCAGGATTCGGCGCGGAAATGAATCCACCCCTCGGGGAGCGGATCGGATGCGCGCCGCATCGAGCGAGTGTCACGGATGGAGCGGCGCTCCGCCCGCGCGTTGCCCGGCGCCGACATTGACGTCAGCATCAGACCGGATTCCGCGTTGCGGAATGGGCTGGGCAGCGAGCCGGGCGCACCTCGCCAGAGGACGGTGAGCTCGCCGGGAGACGAGACGTCCATCTCCGTGAACTGGCCCATGAGCTTCTGCCGCGACGATTCGTCGCCGTCGGCGACCTCGCCACAGAGGATCTCCACAAGGTGCAGCAGGTCGTAATCCGGCCACGCCGGCATGTCCGCGGCGTCCAACGCGATGCAGAGCGAAGCGCCTGGCGCACTTTCGACCACGATGCCGAGCGCCTCCTGAAACGCGTCGAGCCCCTTGGCCTGCATCCACGATTCGCTCGGCCATTGACGGCGCATCATGTCGTGGAAGTCGGCGAAGCAGCGCGCGTCGCGCAGCGAGAACGCCGCGACGGTCGTCCCGGCGGACTCCGCGGAGCGCACGGCCTCATCGAACGTGAACTGCGACGCGTTCAGCCACACGAACTTGCCGCGCCACCGCCGACCGAACCATTTGGGATCGGAGCGCCACTCGTCGAAGAGGGTTGAGGTCGCGGTCATCGGGTCGCCACTCTTAGTCGCTGGAGCGTCGCAAGGTTCATTGTCGTCTATCGGATGGGTCCGTCGGCGCAGTTTCTGCGGACCTTCGCTTACGCGTACAGCACCATCCGGGACGTGTGCGGGCAGTCGAGGTTGAGGACGAGGTAGCGGAGGGCGTCGATGGCGTGGTCGGTGCCGTCCTTCACCGGCTCGAGCGAGCGGGGGTCGTGGTCGGGGTAGTGGTGCTTCTGCAGCGCCTCGATGAGGTCGCGACAGCGGGGGTGGACGAGGATCCGCGGCGTGCCGGGGTTGTGGGCGGGGCGGAGCCGGCGCCGGACGAGGTCGATGGACATCGGCAGCGAAGCGCGCCGGGCGCGGACGGCGAGGCCGCGGGACTGGAGGTGGGCGATCGAGCTGCGTCCGGTCTGGTCGGATCGGCCGTGCCCGGCGGGGTCGGCGCCGATCCACGCGGGGACGGGCCAGCGCTCGTGGCGGAGGATGACGTCGGCGTGGCGGTCGAGCGTCGCGTCGGTGCGCGAGGTCACGTCGAGGATGCGCAGGACGCCGTCCATCGCGTGGTGCGCCCAGAGGATGACGGTCGGTGCGCGGATGCCGAAGTCGATCGCGCCGAGCCATTCCCCGGAAGCGTGCGCCGGATCGGGCAGGTCGGCGACGTGGATGGCGGGGTCGAACTCGGGGAAGACCAGGTGTTCGCGCGAGGGGCGAAGGCAGAGCATCTCGGTGGACCAGGATTCTTCGGAGGCGCGGCGCTTCATGGCCGCGGCGTCGTCGATGTGCACGTGCCCGCGCCCGCCCTTGGCCTGCGCGGCGCACTCGGTGTGAAGGATGCAGGGCTCGCAGGGGCGCGCCGGCGCGCAGCGTTCGAGGACGTCGAGCGTGGACCACTTGAAGAGCACGCGCGGCGGCGGCGTGTCATTCTGCGCGGCGGCGACGAGGTCGTGCATGAGTCCGGCGGGTTTGTGGAGGGTGGAGAGCGCCTCGATGGCGCCGCGGGCGAGGCGCTCGCCGCACTGTTTCGAGCGGGTGACGAACTGCGCTGCGCGCCAGAGGTCGGGGTCGAAGAGTTCGACCTCGTCGCAGCGGAGTTTCTGGGGTCGGCAGCCGCGGATGGAGGTCTCGGACGCGGCGAGGATGTGCGCGCGCGAGCCGTTGGCGAGGGACACGAGTCGGCTGGTGATGCGCTGGTCGAGGGTGGGCGCGAGGGCGGGGGCTTCGAAGAGTCGGCGCAGGTGTTCGTGCATGCGCGAGGCCTGCTCGAGCGAGCCGGCGAGGATGCGGACTTCGACCCCCGGTTTGAAGAGAAGATCCAGGAGCGTGGCGACGGCGCCGAGGAAGGTCTTTCCTCCGCCGCGGCTCGCCCAGACGACGGCGTCGGCGGGCCGGTCTTCGGGCTCGAAGTGCGTGTGGCAGAGGTAGTCGAATGGGGCGGAGGAGTGGTCAAGGACAGGGATGCGCGTGAGTTCGAGGTCGAGCGTCTCGCGCAGGAAGGTGTGGAGGGCGTCGGGGGTGGTGGGGGAGGTTTCGAGCATGGTGATTCCCGGGAGGATCTGGCGGGGTCAACCGGGGGGTTGGTCGATGCGTAGAGGAACGAGAGTGCGGGCGAATGGGTGAACGAGGCGCGTGCGGGATGTCGAGGTCGACGCAGCAATCAGGGCTGAAGACACAGGTGCTTGGACTTCGACTCTGGGCAAGGTGCGGCCTTGTCGTGATCCTGTTTCTTGGCGTGTTCCTCGGCGTGCTTCTCTTCACGCCGAGCGCCGGCGGCGCACTTGATCCGTATGTGTGGATTCGCGCTGCGGGGGGTGAGGCGCTGAACGGGCACGTGCTCCGCATCGTCGCGCTGCTCTCGCACGGTCAGACGGCGATTTCGGCGGCGACGATCATTTGCGCCGTGGTCTCGCTGTTTCTTGCCGGCAAGCCGGGGTGGAGATGGCGGTCGATCGTGCTCGTCGGCTGGTTTGTCATGTCGCCGCCGATGATGCTGATTGTGTACGACGGGATGTTCTCTCCTGCGACGCTCTGGGGCGCTCGTCCCGGGACGCTGCTCGCAGGGATCGTGGCGACGGCGTCGATGGCCATTGTGCTCGTCACCTTCCCGTCCATGCCCGTTCGAGTGACGTGGGCGATCTGGTGGGTCTACGCGATCCTCGCTCCGCAAGTGCTCGCGATGATCTACGGCGCCGCGCCGAGGCTCTTCGACTCGATCGGCCCGCGAACGGCTTGGGCGATGCCGGTGGCGATGCTCATCTGGGCGGTTCTCCACCGACGATCGATCATCGCGCCGGGACACTGCCGCAGGTGTCGCTATGACCTCTCCGCGACCGACGAGGCATTGCCGTGCCCGGAGTGCGGCGCCATGAGTTCGCGCGCTATTGGGTGACATTCGCGGCCTCCAATGCGCGGCTCTGGTGCGTGTACGCGATCGGATTGGCGAGCACCGTGCGCGCGGCGCGCCTCAGCAGCGCTTCGAGCGGCTCGTCGCGCGCGGTGCGGTCGCGACGGGAGTGGTTGGCCCACGTCCGCGCCGCCTGGTGGAGCGCGCGGCGTTTGGACGGCGGCAGGCGGCGCAGCATGTCGGCTGGGGTCGCGAGGCGCGAGCGGGGGATGCGCAGCGACGAGAGGACGTGGAGGAGGCGCGCATCCTGCGCGCGGGGCGGGAGGATGTGCTCGGTCATGCCGGCGCGGGCGAACATCGGGCACGCGGCGCCCATGGACGCGACGGCCTCGGTGTGGATGGTCTGGGGCTCGGCGAGGTAGCGACGGACGAGGGCGGTGGCGCAGCCGCGGGCGCGGAAGCGGGGATCGACGACGACGCGCGAGATGCAGCGGACCTCTTCGTTGAGTCGCTTCGTCGCGCTCGGCGAAGGCGGACTGTATCGCCCGGGCCAGGCGAGCTTGCGCCACGCGCCGTTGAGGGTGGGCATGGAGACGACGAGCGCGCCGACGAGTTCGCGCGTGGCGGGGTCGCGTGCGGCGAGGGTGAGCGTGCGCGTGGCCGGCGGCGCCGCGCGGTAGTGGAAGCGCGCGAGCGCGAGGTACGCATCGAAGGATGCGGGCTCGGTGAGGAATGGGCAGCGCGGCTCGGTCGGCGCGGGCGCGTCGAGGCGCGCCTCGCCGTCGAGCGAAAGGTGGATGTGCAGGTGCGGGGCGAGCACATCGGAGAGGTCGTCGTGCGAGGTCGCGGCGACGAGGCAGGTGTCGGGCGACTGCACGATCGAGCGGCGGGCGCTCGCGGCGACGGAGCGGGCGGTGGGGCGGTCGAGCATCTGGAGGAACTCGTCGGCGAGGAGCGCGGCGGGCGAAGCGGAGCGGCGGGAGGCATCGAGCGCCAGCGCCAAGCGCAGGCGGTGACGCTGGCCCTCGGAGAGCTGAATCGGCTTGCGCGCAAACAGCGCGGCCTCTCCCAGGCCGCTGTGCGCGAGGATGCGCAGCGATTCGTCGAGCGGGCGCTTCAGGAGATCGACGATCGGGCGCGGCGAGAGGTTGATGGCGCCGAGGTCGATGGTCTCGACGCCAAGCTGGGAGAGGCGCGCGCCGATGGCGCGTACGAGCGTGGACTTGCCGGCGCCGCTGGGGCCGGTGACGAGGACGAGGCGCGCGGGGGAGATTGGATCGAGGAGGCGCGCGCTGACTTCGGAAGCGAGGCGCTGGACGAGCGCATCGTCCGGGCGGAGGGTGTGCGGCGTGTCGTCGGGCAGCAGGCCGAAACGCGCGAGCGCCGCGGCGGCGCGGGCGGTGGTCATCACGCGGCTCCTTTCAGCGGCGCGGCGTCGGCGAGCGCGTGGATGGCGTCGATGTGTCGGCGGACGGTGTGGAGGGAGAGCCCGAGCGCGATGGAGGCGTCGCGCATGTTGAGGCCGCGGATCACCATGGCTTCCGCGACGCGCCGGCGATTCGGCGGCCAGGCGGCGGGGTCGGGCTCGGGGACGAGGCGGCGGAGGTCGGCGTCGGGTCGGACGACGCGTGCCGCGACGAGGAAGCGTGGGTGGAGGACGCGCTCCGAGAGGATGCGGACACGGCGGCGGACGCTGCGCGGGTCCACGTCGAGGAGGCGGGCGATCTCGGCGACGGGCCGCGCCTGCTCGTAGACGGCGCGGAGGAGGGCGGCGTCGTCGGGGTCGAGCCACCGAGCGCGGCGGAGGATGGCGTCGATCTGGGCCTGGTCGGGGCGTTTTCGTCGATCCGGGGCGAGGGCGGGCATGTCGGGGCTCCGGAAGGTGATCTGGGCTCAGAAATCCACGATTGAGTAAACCAACTCCCGAACATTTACCTTGCAAGGTGGACGTTCGCAAGGTATTTGTTTGGTATGTCAACGATTCTGCGCACAGATGTGTCCTTGCGGACGGAATGGGCTCCCGAGAGCCCCCTCGGCGGTGGGTCGGGGACGACGCGGGCGGCACCGGCGCGGCGTGGAGGCGTCCCGATGGAGACGGTGGGCGAGCGGATGCGACGAGCGCGTCGGGAGCGCGGCCTGACGCTGGCGGACGTGGCCGAGCGCGTCGGCTGCGGCAAGTCGTGGCTCAGTCAGATCGAGAACGAGCGGCGCGGGCATCCTCCGGCGGAGGACTTGCTGCGGCGCATCGAAGCGGCGATCGGCGTGGCGCCGGGCGAGCTGGTGCGCGCCGCGGCGGTGCAGGTGATGCCGCGCGAGGTGCGCGAGGATGTGCGCCGACTCGAATCCATGGGTCGCGATGCGCGCCGGTTGGTGGATGCGATCCGTCGCTCGGGCGGTGTGGACGGCGCGTTCGCGAACGGTGAGCTGCAGCGCCTGGTGGAGGCGCTGGCGCCGGAGGACGGCTCGAACGTGGAATTGCTGGCGCTGAGCGCGCGCGTGCCGCTGATCAACAAGGTGGCGGCGGGGTACCCGCGCGAGTTCACCGATTTAGGCTACCCGGCGCGGGTGGCCGAGGAGTACGTGAGTGTGCCGGGCGTGACGGACGAGGACGCGTTCGCGGCTCGTGTGGTGGGGGACTCAATGGCGCCGCAGTACGTGGAGGGCGACGTCGTCGTGTTCAGCCCGGAACGCGACGCAACGGAAGGGAGCGACTGTTTCGTGCGTTTGGAGCGAGATTCGGAGACGACGTTCAAGCGGGTGTTCTTCGAGCGTGGAGAGGACGAGGGAGAGGAGCTGATCCGGCTGCAGCCGCTGAATCCGTCGTATCCGCCGCGGGTGCTGAGGAGGGAAGAAGTTGCGGGTTTGTACCCCGCGGTGAGTGTGATTCGGTCGGTGGGGAGGTAGATTGTGCAACGCGGCGCGCTCGTGCGGGTAGCGGATATGGCTCCCGGGGATCGAAGGAGGCGCGCATGTTCGATCCGGTCAGTCGGCGCGGGTTCGTGGGGTTGGCGACGGCGGCGGGGGCAATGCTGGTGACGCGTCGGTCGTGGGCGGCGCAGGCGTCCGCGGCGAGCGCGGGCGAGTGGTTCCCGACCACCGCGCCCGAGCGGGCGCGCGAGATGGTCGGCGCGAGCCACAACAACGTCGGTCGTGTGCGCGAGCTTCTCGCCGAGGATCGAGGCCTGTGTCTTGCGACGTGGGACTGGGGCTTCGGCGACTGGGAGAGCGCGCTCGGCGCGGCGAGCCACGTCGGCAACAAGGAGATCGCGGAGCTGCTGCTCGATCACGGCGCGCGGGCGGACCTCTTCGCGCTGGCGATGCTGGACCGTGTGGACGCGGTGCGCGCGGTGTGCCAGGCGTTGCCGGGTGTGCAGGGCGTGCGCGGGCCGCATGGATTCACGCTGCTGCATCATGCGCGCGCCGGCAAGGCGGAGCGGGTGCGGGAGTATCTCGAGAACCTGGGCGGCGCGGACATCCGCGAGACGGACCTGGGCCTCGACGAGGCGGGCGCCGCGGCGTACGTCGGCGTGTACGCGGGCGGGGGCGTGAGTCTCGAGGTTCGTCCGGCGCGCAATGGCGGCGTCGAACTGCTGCGCGACGGCGGGACGGCGCGTCGGCTCAATCGCGTCGGCGAGCACACGTTCAGCCCGAGCGGGGCGCCGCAGGTCGAAGTGATGTTCGAGGTCGAGGGCTCGCGCGCGAGCGCGCTGTCGGTGATGCGCGGCAAGGAGCTGGTTCGCGCGCGTCGCGCGGGGTAGCGGCTACTTCCACATCTCGGCGAAGCCGCTCTTTTCGAGCAGTTCGCGCGGGTCGCGGCACTCGGTGATCTCGGCGATGGCCTTGGCCTTGTCCGCGGCGCGCTGGTGGTAGGCCTCGGCGATGAGGCAACCCATCGCGTAGCCCAGGTCCGGCGGGCGGCCGGCGAGCTTGTCGGCGTCGTGGACGTAGAGCCACGTGCCGAACTGGTTGTCGTCGAGATGATCGCGCATGTCGCGCCAGAGTTCGCGGGTGTGGGCGCGGGCGTAGTCGAGGGCGCGCTGGTTGATCGTGCCGCCGCTGGCGAGGAGGCCGATGTAGTCGGCGCAGCCCTCGATCATGACCTGGTCGATGAGCGTGCGCTCGCCGCGGAACTGCTGCTGGTAGTGGACGGCCTCGTGCGCGACAATGAAGGGGATGGTGGCGGGCTGGTTGATGTCCATCTCCATGCCCATGATGATGCCCATCGGCTGCGACGTGCCGCCGGAGTTGAAGGCGCCGATGACGAAGTAGGCGTCGGGGAAGACGGCGTCGGGGTAGATCTCCTTGAACTTGTGGAACGCGGCGCGGATAGCGGGTTCCTGGTCCATGACGGCGAGGGAATTGGCGCGTGCGGCCTCGTAGTCGGCGCGCCGGGCGCGCACGGTCTTTGCAAGATGCTCCGCGGAGCGGATGCGGTGCGCGGTGAACCCTTCGACGCCGGGCGTGGCGGGATCGAGGTACATCGTCTGCAGCGCGTGCGCGAGCTCCTCGTCGGTCCCGTCGATCGCGCTGTCGAACGCGGCCCAGAAGCGCGGGATGTCCTCGGTGACGAATCGGGACTCGTCGGGGTTCGGGACGGGGTCGCGCGCCTGGAAGGTGGTGGAGCCGGCGCACGCGGCGAGCGATGTGAACGCGACGAGCGCGACGAAGGAGGTGGTCAGGCGCATGGGGTAAGGTGTACGACAAGCTGGGCAACGGGTTTCAGGGCATCCGGTAGAACCGGAATGATTGCGTTCCTACCGTAACCAGCGGCGAAGGTGGCTCGCCAGACGCCGCGTTTGGAGGATGCCGCGATGGACGATCTGCTGATCGCCCGGCTCCAGATGGCGTTCAGTCTGGGCTTCCACATCATCTTCGCGGCGATCGGGATCGCGGCGCCGGTGTTCATGGTGATCGCGGAGTTCGTGTGGATCCGCAGCGGCGCGGCGCACGCGCGGGCGCTGGCGAAGCTGTGGGCGCGGGGGACGGCGATCTTCTTCGCGGTGGGCGCGGTGTCGGGGACTGTGCTGAGCTTTGAGTTGGGCTTGCTCTGGCCGCGCTTCATGGAGCACGCGGGCGGCATCATCGGCGCGCCGTTCGGGCTCGAGGGCTTCGCGTTCTTCACCGAGGCGATCTTCCTCGGGATCTATCTGTACGCGTGGGACCGTGTCGGCCGGTGGGCGCACCTCGGCGCCGGCGTGATGGTGGCGATCAGCGGCGCCGCGAGCGCGCTGTTCGTCATCATGGTCAACGGCTGGATGAACGCGCCGGAGGGATTCACGTTCGATCCGGCGACGAACAGGTTCAGCGACATCGATCCGGTCGACGCGATGTTCAACCAGGCGTGGCTGCCGCAGGCCGTGCACATGCTGATCGCGGCGTACATGGCGACGGGATTCGCCGCCGCGGCGCTGCACGCGATCCGGCTGCTCAAGCATCCCGATAGCCGCATTCATCGTCTGGGGCTGGCGATCACGATGGCGGTGGGGACGTCCGCGGCGATCATCCAGCCGCTCGCCGGCGACTGGGCGGCGAAGGTGATCGTGCAGCGTCAGCCGGTGAAGTTCGCGGCGATGGAGGGTCACTTCCGCACGGAGCGCGGAGCGCCGCTGCGCATCGGAGGGATTCCCAACGAAGAGACGATGGAGACGCCGTACGCGATTGAGATTCCACGCCTGATGTCGTTCCTCGCCGACTTCGATTTCAACTCGGAGGTCAAGGGGCTGGAGGAGTGGCCGCGCGACGAGTGGCCGCCGGTGGCGATCACGCACATCTCGTTCCAGGTGATGGTGGGTTGCGGGATGATCATGCTGGGGACGGGTCTGTGGTGGATGGTGGACACGTGGCGGCGGCGGAAGAGGCCGCAGGCGCCGCCGAAGCGCGCGCTGCTGTGGCTGATTCTCTGCTGCGCGCCGCTGGGGTTCGTCGCGATCGAGGCGGGGTGGATCGTGACGGAGGTCGGGCGTCAGCCGTGGATCATCCAGGACGTGATGCGGACCGCGGACGCCGTGACGCGCGTGGAGGGTCTGGGGCCGCGCTTCATCGCGTTCATGGCGGTGTACGCGCTCCTGTCGGTGGTGCTCGTGGTGATGATGCGCTCGCAGGTGCTGGGCAGCCCGTTATCCGTGGAGGAGGCGCGCGATGACGGGCATTGAGCTGCACGAGTCGACGGCGGTCGTGATGGTCGTCGCGCTGCTCGCGTACGCGCTGCTCGGCGGCGCGGACTTCGGCGCGGGCGTGTGGGACCTTCTGGCCACCGGGCCGCGCAAGCGGGAGCAGCGCGAGCGGCTGCAGCGGGCGATCGGCCCGATCTGGGAGGCGAATCATGTCTGGCTGATCGTGGTGATCGTCGTGCTCTTCGTGTGCTTCCCGCCGGCGTTTCGCGCGCTGGGCGAGGGGTTGCACGTGTGCCTGACGCTGATGCTCTTCGGCATCGTGCTGCGCGGGTCGGCGTTCGTTTTCCGCGCCTACTCGGACGACGAGTCGCGCTTTGCGGGCGTGTGGGGGCGGGTGTTCTCGGCGTCGAGCGTGTTCACGCCGATCATGCTCGGCGCCGCGTTGGCGGCGATGGCGTCGGGCGCGCTGACGTTCGACGACGACGGCCGTTTCGCCGGCAGCCAGTGGACGACGTGGCTCGCGCCGTTCCCGATGGCGGTGGGGGTGTTCGTGCTGTGCGCGTTCGCGCACCTCGCGGCGGTGTACCTCTGCGTCGAGATCCGCGACGACGAGGCGCTGCGTGCGGACTTCCGTCGGCGGGCGTGGTGGAGCGCCGGAGCGATGTTCGTGGCGGGGGGCGCGGCGCGGCTCTTCGCGTCCGGCGGCGCGCCGGAGTTCGCGTCGAGGCTGATGGGCTCGTGGTGGTCGCTGCCGCTGAGTCTGGGCGCGGGCGCGCTGCTGCTCGCGAGCGCCCTTGCGCTGGCCAGGGGGCTGTGGGGCCTTGCGCGGTTGTGCTCGGCGGGCGTGGTGACGCTGCTGGTCGCCGGCTTCGGCGCGGCCCAATGGCCCTGGCTGGTCCGCCCGGAGGCGAGTGTCGACAACGCCGCGGCGCCGGACGCGACGCACACGATCGTGCTCGCCGCGCTCGGCGCCGGGTCGTTGATCCTGATTCCGTCTCTGATCTACCTGATGCGGATCTTCAAGGGCGAGCGGTCGTTCGCGCTGCTCAAGTAGCTCAATCCTCGACCAGCCGCTCAATCTCGTCCTCCACCGCTTCGAACTTCGGCAGCACCGCCTCGCTCTCGTGCACGGCGCGGCGGATCTCGGGGAGGTTCTCTTCCACCGTGTCCTGCGAGGGCGACGCGCGCAGGCGCTCGCCGAGGTCGAGCATGCGCTCGTACTGCGGCGCGAAGGCCTGGCGCAGGTCCGAGACCCGGTCGCGCAGGCGATCGAGCGCCGAGTTCACCGCGGCGTCGTCGTCGGCGGCAAGCGCCTCGCGCTCCGCGGCGTCGATCATGCCGTCCCAGTTGGCGAAGCGCGGCGCCCCGTCGGGATCGGTCACGCCTTCCACGGCGGTGCGCAGCGCCATGAGCTCGCGCTGGTACGCCGCGATGGCGTTGTCGGGGTCGGTGTCCCAGTCGTCGCGCACCTGCGCCAGCGCGTCGATCGTGTCCTCGAACTGCTCGGAGACGGCCTCGACCGAGCGGGACATCCCGATGAGCGTGGCTTCGGACGCGGCGCCGAGGTGGGGCGTGGAAGCGCAGCCGAGACCGAGTGAGACAGCGGCGACGGCGGTGAGTGCGAGCAGTGAACGGATCATGTGATAAGGCCTCCTCAACGAGTGATCGTGAAGAGGTCAGCATGAGCGCGCCGTCACAACGCCGCGTGAAGCGGCGATGAGATGGCGTTCATTTGTTGGTGAATCAGACGCCGACCGGACGGCGGCCCACGGAGTAGTGGGTGAAGCCGTCGCGCTGCATCTGCTCGAGCTTGTAGAGGTTGCGTCCGTCGAAGATGACGGGGGCGTTCATGAGGTCCTTGAGCTTCTTGAAGTCAGGGGTCTTGAACTCGTCCCAGTCGGTCGAGACGATCAGCGCGTCGGCGCCGCGGGCCGTCTCGTACATGCCGTCGGAGATCTCGTACTTGCCCGGGTTCTCGCGCTCGACGTTCTCGGCGGCGACGGGGTCGAACGCGCGGATCTTGGCGCCGGCCTCGTGCGCCCACTCCATGAGGGAGAGCGCGGGCGCTTCGCGGATGTCGTCGGTCTGCGGCTTGAAGGCCATGCCCCAGAAGGCGAGCGTCTTGCCCTTGAGGCCGCCCTTGCCGCCGAAGTGCTTCTCGATCTTGTCCCAGAACATCTTGCGCTGGCGCTGGTTGACTTCGTGCACGGCGGTCGAGAGCTGGATGGGAATGTTCTTCTGGTTGCCCATCATGATGCAGGCGAGCGTGTCCTTGGGGAAGCACGATCCGCCGTAGCCCAGGCCGGGGTAGAGGAACTGGTTGCCGATGCGCTTGTCGGCGCACATGCCCTCGCGGACGCGGTTGATGTTGGCGCCGTAGGCCTCGCAGAGGTTGGCCATCTCGTTGATGAACGAGATCTTGGTGGCGAGGAAGTTGTTCGAGGCGTACTTGACCATCTCGCTGGACAGGATGTCCATGATGTAGATGGGGTGTCCCTGGCGGACGAACGGGTCGTAGAGATCGCGCATGACCTCGGCGGTGCGCTCGTTCTCCACGCCGCAGACCACGCGGTCCGGGCGGTTGAAGTCGTTGATCGCCGCGCCCTCCTTGAGGAACTCGGGGTTGTTGGCGACGGCGAAGGGGATGTCGCCGACGATCTTCTTGATGCGCTCCTTGACCGCGAGCGTCGTGCCGACGGGCACGGTGCTCTTGACGACGACGACCTTGGGCGTCTGCTTCGGGCCAAGGGCCTTGATGGCCTTGCCGATGTCGTCCGCGGCGGACCAGACGTACTTCATGTCCGTCTCGCCGTTCTTGCCGGTCGGCGTGCCGACGCAGATGAAGATCATGTCCGCGTCGCGGTACGACTCCTCGGGGTTGGTCGAGAAGGACAGGCGCCCGGCCTCGACGTTCTTCTCCATGAGTTCGGTCAGGCCCGGTTCGTAGATCGGGCAGCCGCCGCTCTTGAGGATGTCGATCTTGCGCTTGTCGACGTCGAGGCAGACGACGTCGTTGCCGGTGTTGCTGAAGCACACACCGGTGACCAATCCAACGTAACCCGTGCCGACCATCGTCAATCGCATGACCGTCGCTCCTCTTGCGTTGCTCTCTCGTCTCTCTCTTCGGACGCCCGTCGCCGGTGGGGACCGGGGCGGTCCCGGGGGGCGGGGGCGGGAAACCTTCTTCGACCGCATGCCCGCCCGGGTTCGGCCCGGCGGGGCGCGGATGTCGTCAATAGTTCGGGGTCGGGGCCCGATAGGCGTCGATGTCGATCGACTTGAACCAGTTGATAGTCTTCTGGAGCCCCTCGCGCAGCTTCACCTTCGGCTCCCAGCCGAGGCGGTCCTTGGCCAGGCTGATCTGCGGCTGGCGCTGCATGGGGTCGTCCGCCGGGAGGGGCTTGCGGATGATCTTCGACTTCGAGCCCGTCATCTCCATGACCATCTCGGCGAGCTGCTTGATGGTGAACTCGTCGGGGTTGCCGAGGTTGACCGGGCCGACGAAGTCATCGGGGCCGTTCATCATGCGGATGATGCCCTCGACGAGGTCGTCCACGTAGCAGAACGAGCGCGTCTGCGAGCCGTCGCCGAAGAGGGTGATGTCCTCGCCGCGGATCGCCTGGCGGATGAAGTTGGAGACGACGCGTCCGTCGTAGGGGTGCATCCGCGGGCCGGAGGTGTTGAAGATGCGGATGATGCGGATGTTGACGCGGTTCTGGCGG
>JBGTSD010000071.1:0-16880 GCA_041940385.1 Phycisphaerales bacterium
TTTTCCTCGATGATGACGTTGCCGCGGTCCGGGCAGCCGTCCTCGTCCTCGAAGCCGTTGTAGGTCTCCGGGTCGTTCGGGCACTCTCGCGACCGCGACGATGCGCTCACCAAGGCCCGCGCCGCGCTCAACTGGGAGAAGCACTTCGAGCTCTCCTTCGACCCCGACACCGCCCGCGCCCTCCACGATGAAGACCTCGACGTCGACACCGACTTCTGCGCCATGTGCGGCCACGACTGGTGCTCCGTCCGCATCAGCAAGGAGATCCAGGAGTTCGCCAGCGGCAAGGCCGAGGGCTTCGAACGCACCGGCGGCGCCAAGCCCGGCGCGCCCGTCAAGTCCGGCGCGCTCAGCGCCGAACAGCAGGAAATCCTCCGCCAGCGCGGCGTCCTCTCCCCGGACGAGATCCACAAGCTCGCCGCGAAGACCAAGAAGGCCGTCGGCGCCGTCGAGGGCAAGGCAAGCTGCCACTCCGACTACGTGGACGCCGACGAGGCCAAAGCCAAGCAGCAGAAGAAGCTCGTCCAGGTCAACACCGCGCCGGCGCACAACCTGCCGAGCCATGACCCGGTCATCTGACGGAAGCCGCCTCTGAGGAGTCCTCGACGAAGAGGCGGATGGCTCACGCGCACTGAAAAGCCCACGGTCTCACAACCGTGGGCCCTTTGGAACAACTCGCGCGCCGAGCTCAGCGCCGCCGTCGCAACGTCATGAATCCCGCGAGCCAGAACAGCGCCGAAGCGCCCGGCGTCGGCAGCAGGCCGTTCAGCGTCCATCCCGTGAACGATCCCGAGTCCCCGGCGCCCCAGTCGCGGATCACCAGCGTCCACGTTCCCGCGGCGCCGGCGATCGTGGTCATCGGCGTGTTGAAGGTGTTCCCATTGCCGCTGAACCAGCCGACGAAGTACTGGTTGTACGTGGACGCCGGCGCGCCGCCGATCGTCGGAATCTCGGCGCCGCCGGACTCTACGAACGTGTAGTCGCCGCCGTCGAAATCGCCCGCGTTGCCGATGCTGCCTCCGACAGATCCCGGCCGATGCATCAGCGTGTGCTCGGTCCCGCTCGGGCTGCGCAGCGTGATCTGCAGATCGCCGATCCACGTGTGCGCCAGGTTATGGATCGTCACCGAAGTGATGCCCTTGACGGCGCCGCCGGTCACGAAGACGTCCGACGTCACCACGCCTTCGCCAGTGCCGTACGTCGGCCACAAGCCGCCGCCCGTGCCGGTCGAGGGAATGGCGCCGCCGCTCTGGCTCGTCACCGAGAACGCGACGTTGCCCAGCGCCGTCGATGCGAGCGCAGCGCCCACCAGCGAAACGAGAACTCTGCTCATGACAAACTCCTCCGTCCGACCGAGGTCCACGAGATCGGCGCGCGCTGCCAACGAAGGCCCGCGCCCTGTGCTGGTCTCCAGTATGAAGATCAGCGCCGCGTCCCACAACGAGAATTCCTCGATTCTCGAGCGAACAAACCCCGTCCTCTCCGGCCTGGCCGCGATCGCGCACGAAAAAAGCCCACGGACCCGTGCCCGTGGGCTTCGTTGCTCGAAGTCACATTCCGGGAATCAGCGTCGGCGCCGCAGCCCCGTCAGGAGCGCCAGCCCCCCGAGCGTCGCCGCGCCCGGCGCCGGAACGCGCTCGGTCGTGATCAGGGCGAACGTGCCGCCCTCCGCGGCGAAGAACGCTTCGATCGGAGCTTCGCGCTGCTCCCCGTTCGGATCCTGGAAGAGCGAGCCAAGCGCAAGCGCCTCACCCTCGAACTCCCAGCCGGCGAGCCCGTCCTCGAACCCGCCGTTGCCGACGCCGCTCCGGTCGATCGTCTCCACGACGATGTTGTCGATCGCGAGCGCGCTCTCGAAGCCGTGGTCCGTCGAATCGGCGACGAGGAATTCGATGAAGACCTCTCCGCCGAACCCCGGCTCGCCGAGCAGGCCCGTCGGGACGGTGAGCGTCATCTCGTTCCAGCCGATCAGGCCGGTCGCGAACCACAGGAGGCCGCGCATGCCCGGAGGCGTGCGGATCGCGCCCGCGAGGTCAGGAGTGTCGAAGTCGAAGCCGACGAAGTCCGGTCCGGCGTTGTACGAGTCATTGTCCACGGCGCCGCCGAACTGCGCGAGCGTCTGGCCCGCCGCGTCGTGCAGGCGCACGCGGAAGACGTCGTTGTACGGGTCGGCGTTGCCGCTCTCGTCCGTCATGAAGGCGTACGAGAACGAGACCTGCGACCCGGCCGACAGCAGCCCGAGAGAGCGACGGAGCCATGTGCCCTCCGTCTCCGTCGTCCCGTTGCCGTCGATGTCGTAGTCGAACTGGGCGAGCGGCAGACCGACGCCGCCGAACGCCGCGGGAGCCGACACGCCCGCAGCGAGCGCAAGGATAGAAACGAACCGCATGAACGGATTCCTCCAATAGCGCACCTGGTTGAACGATGGACGCAGTGCCGACGTCCACCCCGACAGTGGGGCGGACTATTCAATGACCCGATGCAATCGACAAGTTCTCGGCGCTGAAATTCTTCGCGGATCGAGCGCCGATGGCCGCGGCGCGTTGCAAACGAGGTTGGGTTGACTCGTAGTCAACCGCGCGACATCAGGTTGACTCCGAGTACACCCCCGCAATGAAAAGACCCGCGGAACGACGTCCGCGGGTCTTGAATTCATATCGAAATGTCGCGCGCCGTCACCGTCGGCGACGGAGCCCCGCCAGCAGAGCCAGGCCGCCGAGCGAGATCGCCCCCGGCGCCGGGATCATGTTGGTCCCGATCAGCGCGAAGAAGTTGCCCTCGCCCGGGGTGAGCACGGCCGCCCCCGTCAGAGCGTCCTCGAGCTGCGACACCACCATCGCCTGGCCCTCAAAGTCCCAGCCGGTAAGCCCGTCCTCGAAGCCGAGGTTTGGCCCGCCCTGAACGTTGTCAGGACTGCCGCTGACGAAGATGTTGTCGATCGCCAGCCCGGACGCCACGGCGGTGTCGTCCGAATCCGCGACGAGGAATTCGAGGATGTAATCCCCGCCGCCCGGACCTCCCTCGCCTTCCGGATCGAACGAGGGCAGCATGATGGTCGCCGTTCGCCAGCCGATCAGCCCGTTGCTGAACCAGAGTCGGCCGTCCTCCGTGATCGGCGTCCGCACCGGTCCCTCGTGATCCGCGTCGTCGAAGTCGAATGACTCGAATCCGGGGTCGGCCGAGTACGACGAATCGTCCACGGCGCCGCCGAATACCGACGATATGCCGCGCGTCACGTCCGTCACCCGCACGCGGAACATGTCGTTGTACGGATCGGGGTTCGAGCTCTCGCTCGTCATGAACGCGTACGAGAACGTCACCTCGCCACCGTTCCCGAAGAAGCCGAGCGGCATGCGCAGCCACGTGCCCTCCGTCTCCTCCGTTCCGTTGCCGTCGATGTCGAAACCGAACTGCGCAAGCCCGGGCCCTCCCGCGAACGCGGCGCCCGAAAGCGCAGCTCCCAGCGCAATGGCTGCAGAATAGTGCATGGCGACTCCTCCAGATTGAATTGTCCAACTCCGAGTGCGCGGACGGAGCCCTGTGCGAGACTCCGACCGATCGAGCCGCGAGTATGCCCCATCACCACGGCGCGCACAACACCAAACTTCGCGCTCGCATCCGCGCCGCAGCGCAGATGTTCGCTCGCTCTTCGGGATTTCCCGCACGTCATCGCCCCTCACGCCGCGGAATCGCCGCCGACGACGCGAGCGGTCCGCAAAAAAGAAAAACGGCCCCGAGACGATCTCGGGGCCGGATGCATGCAGGAACGAGGCCTCGCCTCGCGTCAGCGCCGACGACGCAGAGCCGCGAGCAGCGCCAGCCCGCCGAGCGTGACCGCGCCCGGCGCAGGGAGGCGCTCGGTCGAGATTAGCGCGAAGCTCTGGCCGTCCACCGGAAAGAAGACCTCGGTGATCGGGCCGCTGCTGCCGCCCCCCTCGGGTCCCTCGTCGTCGTTCATCTGGTGGAACAGCGATGAGAGGATCAGCGCCTCGCCCTCGTACTGCCAGCCGTCGAAGCCGGACTCGAAGCTCCCGTTGGCGATGCCGCCGCGGGCGAGGTTGATCAGGATGTTGTCGATCGCGAGCGCGCTCGCGACGGCCGTGTCGTCGGAGTTGGCGACGAGAAACTCGATGAACACCTCGCCCGTCGGACCCGAGTCGCCCTCGCTCGCGTCGAGCGTCAGGGTCATCTGGTTCCAGCCGATCAGGCCCTCGTCGAACGAGAGATTCCCGCCGATGCCCGGCTCCGTGCGCACCGTGCCCGCGATGTCCGGATTCGAGAAGTCGAACGCTTCGAACCCCTCATTGCCGTCGTAGTCGTTCTCGTCCACGGCGCCGCCGAAGTGCGCGAGCGTCTTGCCCGTCGCGTCGTGCAGGCGAACGCGGAACATGTCGTTGTACGGATCGGGGTCCGAATCCTCGTCCGTCATGAACGCATACGAAAACGTCACGGCCGAGCCCGGGTCCAGCATGCCGAGCGAAATGCGCAGCCACGTCCCATCCCTCTCCGTCGTCCCGTTCCCGTCGATGTCAAAGTCGAACTGCGCGAGCGGCGGACCTCCGCCGGCGAGCGCCGCGCTCGACAGCGCAGCGCCCAGCGCGATAACAACAGCGTTCTGCATGGCGACTCCTCCGATGCTGTGCCCGAACTCAGGGAAGGGCGGGACCCTGTGCTGATCCCGCACCCGACAATGGGGCGAGTATGCGCCGATGAGTCGATTGCGCCAACCCCCTTCGGGGGACCTTCATCAGATTCGGTCCCAATTCCGGCGATCCGCGCAAGAGCTGCAGGTTTCTGTTCGCACTCTAGTTGGGGTAATACCGGAACTTCTGGCCGCCGATGCTCGCCTCGAACATCAGACCGCCGTTGGGCATCGTGAACACCGCGACGCCGTCGGAGTAGTCCGCGCTCGCCGCGGCGCCGCTGGCCGCCGCCACCGCCGACGCGTTCGCCGAGAACTCCAGGTTGTTGCTCTTGAACTTGTTCATCGCCGATTCGTTCTCGAAGAAGATGATCTCCGCGAAGCTCTGCCCGCCGAGCTGCGCGCCGACCGTCACCTGCGTCACCTCCGCGCCGCCGATCACCACGCCGCGCTCGTAGACCACCCCGCCGTCCCCGTGCGCCGCGCCGATCCCCGCCGCGCCTTTCGTGATCTCCGGGAACACGACGTACCCGTGCGCCGAGTCGAAGAACCGGTCGATCGTCGGATCCTGCGCGCGGAACCGCTGCACCGTGTCGTTCGAGGCGACCCGCTCGTCGCGATACGCCGACCCGGACGACTCTTCCGACCGCCGATAATCCGAGCACGACGCGACTGCAGCCGCGCCCGCCATCGCCAACACCCACGCCGCCGGAAACCGCACATCATGCTGACGAACCATCGATGACTCCTCTGAAAGGGTGCGTCGAAACCGATGCTCCACCTTCCGCCCGGTGCATGAGCCCAGCGCCACAATCCAAGTAAATGAGCGCTCACGATGCGCGAAGTAGGGCTCCATTCGGGTTGTCATCGACGCGATCTCCCCTAATCTGGTCCAGGCCCGGCGAGCACACGCCGGAACGGAGTAGCCCAGAGAGAGAACGAGGCGTCGCCCCCTCGGCACAGACCGCGGCGCCGACAGACAGAACGGAGTCAGACCATGCGTTCATCGCTCGCCGCGATCCTCGGCGCGTTCGCCGCGTCATGCCCCGCCGCGCTCGCCGCCGATCCCATCGGCCTCAGGCCCGCCGACCCCGATCGCCGCGCGCAGCGCGTGACCAACCTCGTCTCGACCGACTTCGACGCCCCGCGCGCGATCACTCTCGACGCCGGCATCGTCTCCCACGACTTCGTCGGCGAGCACCGCCTCGACTGGTTCATCACCTACCTCGAAGGCATCGATTCCCCCAACACCCGCGAAGCCCTCTCCGTCATCCTCGAGGTCGTCTCCGCCGCCGCACCCGCCCCCGACGCCGCCTCGCCGGCCGCGCCCGACGCCGTCGTCCTCGTCTCGGCCGACGGCGAAGTCACCCTGCGGCCCCGCGGCTTCTCCTGGTCCGACAACGCCCGCGCCGTCCCCAGCCCCGGCAGCGGCGTCCTCGCCCTCGCCGCGCTCGCCCTCATCGCCCAGCGACGGCGCGACTGAGCTCCGCGAATCCTTCCCCCGCGGCGCCGCGAACCCATCCGTGATATGCAGCATCCAATCATCATGGCTGTCGCCCTGCGCACACTCGCCGCCGTCCTCCTGATCGTCGCCGCCTCGTGCGCCCGTTCCGACGCGCAGCCCGACGATCCCACTCCACCCATGAACACCAACGACAATCTCTCCAAGGCCGTCTTCGCCGGCGGCTGTTTCTGGTGCGTCGAAGCCGTCTTCGAAGAACTCGAAGGCGTCCACGAAGTCATCTCCGGCTACGCCGGCGGCGACGCGAAGACCGCCAACTACGAAGCCGTCTGCTCCGGCCGCACCAAGCACGCCGAAGCGGTCGAGATCATCTACGACCCCTCGACCATCGACTTCGCCACGCTCCTGAAGGTCCACTTCGCCACCCACGATCCCACCACGCTCAACCGCCAGGGCGCCGACATCGGCCCGCAATATCGCTCCGCGATCTTCTACGCGAACGACGACGAGAAGCGCACCGCCGAGGAATTCATCAAGTCGCTGAGCGACTCCAACGTCTTCGGCAAGCCCATCGTCACCACCCTCGAGCCCCTCACCGAGTTCTTCCCCGCCGAGCGATATCACCAGAACTACGTCTGCGACAATCCGCAGAACCCCTATGTGCAGGGCGTCGCATGGCCCAAGATCAAGAAGGTGCGCAAGGAATTCCAGGATCGACTGAAGGAAGATTCACCGCTGGATAAGTGACGCTTCATCCCGCCGGGCGAACATCTGCCCATTGAAAGGAGTCTCGCCATGCTCCGTTGGGCAATCATCTTCTTTATCGTCGCCATCATCGCCGCAATCTTCGGCTTCACCGGCATCGCCGGCGCCGCCACCGACATCGCCCGCATCCTCTTCTTCGTCTTCCTGGTCGTCTTCCTGATCTCGCTCGTCCTCGGCCTCGTCAAGGGCAAGCCGCCCGCCGTCTAAGACGCCGGCTGCAACGCGCCACCCCGATTTCCGTATCCTCTGGGCCGCGCGCCGCCACCCGGCGCGCCCCGACGGAGATCGCCATGCGCCGACGCCTGCTCCTCCTGCTCGCCCTCCCCGCCGCGCTCCCCCTCGCCGGTTGCCGCATGCGCACCGTCGAACTGGACGCCAACCAGCAGCTCGCCTGGATCGCCCCCGCCGATCGCGAGATCGCCGTGCGCAACACCGGCGACACCATCCTCATGATCGTCGAGGAAGATGCCTCGCGCGACCCCGTCGGCGTCTACAACCTCCAGCCCCGCGCCCGGCGCGACTTCGCGCTCACCGAGGGCGAGCGCCTCACCATCATGTCGTCCTACAACCTCCCCGGTGAGTTCCGCATCGGCTACGAGAAGGGCGTCGACGCCGAAGTCGAGCTCGAAGGCCCCGCCCCCGCGCCGCCGCTCCGGCCGCGCGTCCCGTGGGAGCCCTATCGCCAGCCCGAGTAGCGCCCCGCCCTATCGTTGCGCATGGTCACCGTCCCGCGCCCCGCGCAACGCCTCTCGCTCATGAGCGCCGCGCTCGTCGTCCTCATGGCCATCGCCCACATGGCCGGCCACCTGCGCACGCGCGAGCCGAGGACCCCCGACGAAGCCACCCTCGACACGCTCATGCGCACCATCGAGTTCTCCTTCCTCGGCGGCCGCTTCACCATGCAGGACGCCCGCGCCACTCTCAACATCTTCTACTTCGCCTTCGCCGTCCTCGCCGCCCTCATGATCGTTGTCGCCATGCCCGCGCTCCGCGCCCACCGCGCCGCATTCACGCGTGTGCACATCCTCTTTGCGATCGCGCTCCTCGCCGCCGGCGTCGGCTCCATGCTCCGCGGCTTCACCATGCCCGGACCCGTCTTCATATTCGGCGCAATCCTTTGCATCGCCGCCGCCGCGTGGCCGGTCCGAGCTCCCGCATCCCGGTAGCATGGCGCGCGTGCGCCAAGCCGAAACCCAATCCGACGCCGCGCCGCCCGCGCGCCTGCTGCGCCCCGCCTCCTGGCCGCTGCGCATCCGCATGGCGCTGGACCTCGTCCTCGCGGCGCTCGTCCCGCTCTCCATCGCCCTCTGGATCGCGCTCTCCGAGAGCCGCGATCGACTCGACGACGCCGCGCACGACCACCTGCGCGTCCTCGCTCACTGCGCCGCCGACCACCTCGACCGCATGATCGGCGAGACCAGCCGCGCCGCCGCGCGACTCGCCCTCGATCAACAGATCATCGAGCTCTGCCTCGAGCCCGACCGGGCGCCGGACGCCGCGGCCCACGAACTCCGCAGCGTCGTCTCCACCCACCCCGAGTTCGCCTCCGCCTTCGTCGTCGGTCGCGACGCCGTCGGCCTGGCCTCGACCAACCCGCGCAACGTCGGCCAGGACCTCGCCTACCGCCAGTACGTCAACCGCGCGCTCGCCGGCGAAGCGTTCACCTCGCCGTTCGTCGTCGGCAAGACCACCGGCGACGCGGGCGTGCACTGCTCCGCGCCCGTCCGCGCCGCCGACTCAATCGATGCGCCCGTCGTCGGCGCCGCCGTCGTCGAACTCAGCGGCGAGGGCGTCTGGGCCTACCTCGCGTCCCTCGCGCTCCCGCCGCAGAGCGTCGCCGCGCTCGTCGATCACAACGGCGTGGTCATCGCCCATCCCCGCCGCGACGTGCTCTTCCATTCCCTCGGCGCCCTCACGCCCGAGCAGATCACCGAGATCGACCCGATGCTCACCTACAGCGTCGACTCGATCCCCTCCCTCGGCCTCGACCACCTCACCTCGGTCGCATCCGACGACTCCCACGAGGGCTCCGTCACCTTCGAGATCCCCGAAGAGATAGACGACCACATGAGCTCCCGAATGCGCGTCGCCGGCTACGCCGCGCTTCAGACGAGGCCGTGGAAGGTCTTCATCGTGCAGGAACAGGGCCACGCCGACGCCGCGGCCGCGACGCTCATCCGCCACCAGGTCGCCATCGCCGCCGTCGTCTCGCTCGCCGCCATCGGCCTCGCCATCCTCCGCGCCCGCACCATCGTCCGGCCCATCCTCGATCTCTCCCGCGCTGCCGAACAGCTCGGCCGCGGCGACTTCTCCGCCCGCGCCCGCACATACTCCGACGACGAAGTCGGCCGCCTCGCCTCGACCTTCAACGAGATGGTCCCCCAGCTCCAGAACGCTGTGGCGCTCCAGAAGTCGCTCGAAGTCGCGATGGAGGTCCAGCAGAGTCTCCTTCCCGCGGCCGATCCCACGTTCCCGCGCCTCGACGTCGCCGGGCGCACGCGCTACTGCGACGAAACCGGCGGCGACTACTACGACTTCCTCGACATCGGCGCCGCCGACGAAGGCGCCGCGTTCATCGCTGTCGGCGACGTCATGGGCCACGGCATCGGCGCCGCGCTCCTCATGGCCTCCGCCCGCGCCGCGCTGCACGCCCGAATCCCCAGCGACACCAGCCTCGCCGACATGCTCAACCGCGTGAACGTCGTGCTCGTCAACGAGCGCGACAATCGCTTCATGACCCTCGCGCTCCTCATCATCGACCCCGACCGCCCCTACGTGCAGTGGGCCTCCGCCGGGCACGATCCGCCCATCGTCTTCCGCCCGCGCGAAGACCGCTTCTTCGAGCTCGACGGCGGCGGCATCCCCCTTGGCATCGACCCCGGCTTCACCTACGAGGACTACTCGACCACCGACCTCGCGCCGGGAGACATCATCGTCGTCGGCACCGACGGCATCTGGGAAGCGCCGAACCCCAGCAAGGAGATGTTCGGCAAGGACCGCCTCCGCAACGTCGTTCGGGCGCACGCCGACGCCGATGCGCGCACGCTCGCCGGCGCGATCCAGCGCGAAGTCGATGAGTTCCGTGGAGCGGCCGCGCAGAACGACGACATCACCTTCGTCGTCATCCGCGTGCGCGAACGCTGAGCGTCAGTCGATCTTGTCGAAGATCCCCGCCTGCCCCGCGCCGCCCTCGGGCGGGTGGCCGTCGCCGTTGGCGTGACCGTTCGTCGCGCCGTGGCGCACCGCCACGTTCTTGAGGTAGGGCCGGATCATCGCCCAGTCGTCCTGCGGCGTGCCCGAGCAGCGGATCAAGGGCAGACCCGCCTCCATCAGCGCCTCGTCAACCATCCGGTCCCGCGCGAACGCCTTCGCGCTCTTTTCCTTCTCGATCTCCATCGCCACCACCGGCGCCCACTCCGGCAGTCGACAAATCACGAAATCCACCGCGCGCATCCGCACCCGGCGACGCCAGTTGCGGAAGTCCTCGACGGGCCGCCCGTCCGGATGCCGCGGCGTCAGCAAGCTCTCCAGCCGAACCTGCGGGCACATCACGAACCCCGTCGGCAGCATCACCGACATCGCCCGCGCATACGCGCGCTCGCGATAGTTCATCAGACTCTTCTTGAGCCGGAACGGCGGCGTGGTCAGCACCATCGGTCCGTCCGGAGTCATCACCTTCCGAGCGCCCCAGCCCCGGCCGATCTGCGTGTCCGCCAGCAGCCAGTCCACTTCCTCCGGAGACCAGTCCAGCGGACGGCGCAACGAAGCCGCGGCCTCGTCCTGCGCATCCATCTGCTCCGGCGTCATCCCCGTGATGTCCTTGGCCTGCGTGTGCCGCCACGACTCGCGCATCGGCAAGCGCTTCGATCCCTCGCCGGACCCAAGGTTCAGCGCCGCGATCCGCCGCGCCGCATCCTTCTTCCGAGACTTCGACAGCGCCGACGCGAAGACCCACAGCGCCGCCGCCGCCAACACACATCCGCCGACAAGAAAGATCCAGGACGCCATCCGTGCCTCCCCGTCCGACCTCGGGGCATACATGGCCCCTTCCAACCGGACGCGTACCTCAAAATCTAGCCCACACAGGCATCATCGGACGCCTTCCGTCCCCAGATTGTTCGGAATAACCCCCGCTAGGGTTCCCAAGCACCCTACCCAAGCCCCCAGCTTCAGTCCCGAAGGGACGCCAGTTCGTAGCCGGGGGTGCAGCGATTCCGGCGAGCCGGGAGAGCAAACCCCCGGTAGGTGCGCTGAGTTCTCGGCGTGCCCCGGAGGCGCGCAAGTTCGCGTACGACCGCCCACTCCGTTGGGCGCCATGGCGCGAGTGCATTACCACTACTTGGGTGCCATGGTACGAGCGCTTCGCTCGTGCCATGCGAGCGAGCAACCCGCGCCGGTTCATACATCGATGTCCCACGCTCCCCCGTCCCGCAGGGACGAGCGAATCCAGCCGGGGGTGAAGCTTGGGTGCCATGGTACGAGCGCTTCGCTCGTGCCATGCGAGCGAGCAACCCGCGCCGGTTCATACGTCAACGTCCCACGCTCCCCCGTCCCGCAGGGACGAGCGACAACAGCCGGGGGTGAAGCGCAGCGCAACCCCCGGACGCGCGCCGCGCACACCCACCGCCCCAGCGGGGCGGGCGAACCTCGCGCCGCATCCGCCCACGCGCCGCATCTCCCCGCCAACGCACACACCATCACCATCACCATCGCCATCATCACCACGACCACCACTCACGCAACCTCCCTCCGCCCGCCCCGGGCGCACGCCCGTAGCCCAGGGTGCAGCGCCGCCGCCCAGCGGCAGAGCGGAACCCTGAGTGCGATCGGCGCGAGCCCTACCGCCCGTCACGGGCGGACGAGCGCATGCAGTCCCGAAGGGACCCCCGGTAGGCGCGCCGAATTCGTTGGTAGCCCCGAAGGGGCGCAGGTCCTCACACTATCGCCGACTCCGCTCCCCATTGGTCGACCATCCCGTGCCCGCCGTGTGCCCGCACCTCACGCACGTGCGCGTGAACTCGAAGTCGGCGCTCTCATCCAGATCGCGCCGAAGCGCCCTTGCGACGGAGCATTTCGGACACGTCCGAGGCCTCGCAAGACTCCCAAGCGCCGAGAGAACCGAAGTTAAAAGCACAGCGCAAACAAGGAGGCCAAGCACACCGCCCACGCTGACGCCGCTCTGAATCTGTTCCGCCACGAGAAACACAACGAAGAACGCGATGACGCCGCACCAGGCAAGCCAGCGGAGATCGCGTCTCCAATCAATCCGCCATCCACCAAACTCCCACATCACGCTGCTCCGCCGCATTACGACTCAACCGACCCCAATCCCACCCTCAACCCCCTCCCCCTCACCACATCATTCAAATCCCCCGGCACATCACTCCTCACCACCACCTTCTCCCCGCTCGTCGGATCGTTGAACGCCAGCATGTGCGCATGCAGCGCCAATCGCGCCGCCATCTTCTTCGCCTCCGGCGGCGCGTAGAAACCATCGCCGAGCACCGGACATCCCACCGCCGCGAGGTGCACGCGGATCTGGTGCAATCGCCCCGTCCCCAGTCGACACTCGACCAGCGACACGCCGCGCTTCGAGCTCAGCACCCGATACGCCGTCACCGCCGGCTTCCCTGAACCGCTCACCACCGACTTCTTCTGCTTCTTCTCGTCCGTCACCTCGAGCAGCGGCTTGCGAATCAACCCCTGCTCCCGCGGCGGCCTCCCCAGCACCACCGCGAGATACCGCTTCACGATCGTCCTCTCCTCGAACTGCTTGCGCAGCGCGTCGTACGCTCGCGGGCGCAGCGCGACAAGAATCAGCCCGCTCGTCTCCCGATCCAGTCGATGCAGCAGACCGAAGTCGCGCTTCTCGCCCATGTTCTGCAGCAGGTTGCCGTGCAACGCGAAGAGCGCGTTCATCAGCGTGTTCGACTGCTGGCCCTTCCCCGGCTCGCTGGCCATGCCCGACGGCTTGTCCGCGACCAGCGCCTCCTCGCCCTGCCAGGCGATCGGCACGCGCAGTCGCTCGTTGGGCTCGATCGAGAACCTTGACTCCAAGTGCACCTCCGACCCGAATTCTGCCGCGTATCGTCGGTCCTCGCACGCCCGGGGACTTCCCCCGTTTGACCGCCCGCAGACCCCCGGATACGCTCCCGCCATGATGATTGAGACTGAGTCTCATTTGAAGACCTGCCCCGTCCAACAGCCCCAGCCCGCCGCGGCCGACGCCCCCGAGGCCGACCGCTGCCCGGTGCCCACCGGCTGGCGCAAGTGGATCGCCCGCTTCGGCCTCGCCGGGTTCATCTTCTTCTTCGTCAAGGGCCTCGCGTGGCTCATCGTCCCCGCCCTCCTCGCATGGATGGCCGCGCGATGACCACCACGCCCGCCGGCCTGCCCATCACCACCTCGCCCGAGGCCGACGCCACCATCATGGGTCGCCTCAAGTTCGAGACCGCAGAGCTCCACGCGGCCGCCGAGACGCACGAGTTCCAGAAGCGCCTCGTCCAGGGCGCGCTCGACCAGCGCGACTACGTCCGCTGGCTCGGACAGATGCTCCTCGTGCACCAGGCGCTCGAAGCGCGACTGCGTGAACTCTGTGCGCAGCACGCCGGCGCCGCGGCCCTCGTCCGCGAAGAGCAGTTCCAGGTCCCGTACCTCCGCGAGGACCTCGCGCACTTCGGCGCCGAAGCCTGCGCCGTCGCGCCGCTCCCCGCCACGACGCGACTCATCGGCAAGATCGAATCGCTCTGGCGCAGCAACCCCGTCGCCATCCTCGGCCATCACTACGTGCTCGAGGGATCGAACAACGGCAACCGCTTCATCGCCCGGGCGCTCATGAAGGGCCTGGGCCTCGCGCCCGGCGCCGGACTGCGCTACCTCGATCCGTACGGAGAAGCGCAGCGCGCCAAGTGGATGCAGTTCCGCGAGGATATGAACGCCATCGGCTTCAACGCCGATGAGCGCAACGCCATCGTGGACGCCGCGAAGGACATGTTCCGCGCCATCGGCGAGATCTCGACCGACCTGGTGAGCGCGCCCGCGTCCGCCCCCGCCCGCTGCGGCTGCCCGCACGCGGCGATGCACCGCGCCTGAATCCCCGCTACCTCCGGTCGAGCCCGGTCCCGGCGCTCGGCGGGCTGAAGACGTCCAGCACCAGCGTCTCCTCGATCGCGTCCGCCGAGTGCGGATAGTTGCTCGGCAGGTGCAGCACCTCGCCCGCGCGGACGACCAGCTCGCGCCGCTCCGGCGAGCCCTCGGCGCCGAGCCCGAACCGCAGCGCGCCGCGCAGGATCACCGCGAATTGCTCGTTCTCGTGCGCATGCGTCGGCACGTGCGTGCCCTTCTTCAGCAGCACGTGCGAGATCATCGCCTTCTCGCCGATGACGCGCTTGCGATCGACGCCGGGCATCGGCTGATCGACCGCGAGCGTCTCCCACTGGTGCACGGTCGCCGTCATCGCGCCGCCGCGCCCTTCTTGTGCTCGTCCTTCTGGCGGCGGAACTCGAACATCATCTGGCCCTGCGACTCGCGCCCCTTGAAGCTGCGCCAGGCCTGCGTCATGTGGTCCGCGTCGTGCATGGTCAGCGTCATGCCGCCCATGTACATGTCCGTCTCCGGGTCCATGTTCATCCCGTCGCGCAGCGTGAACTCGATCACGCCCGGGCTCGTTTCCTCGCCGACGAGCCGCGGCTGGTTGCCGAGCGCGCAGTAGTGCGTCATCACCAGCTCGCCGTCGTCCAGGTTGTACATCGTCACCATCTCGTGGTCGGTGCCGGGGAACAGCATCTCGACCACGGCCGAGCCATTGGACGTGGTGAAGTACTTCACCGTCGCGTCCGGCTTGCCGTCGTTGTCGTTGTCCGGCGTCGTCCAGTAGCCCACGAGCTTGGTCATCGGCTCGAGGGCGGTGCCCGTCGCGTCGAACGCGGGCGGCGCCTCGTCCCCGGCGATGGCTGCGGCGGCGATCACGAGCGTTGCGGTCAGCATGGCTGGCTCCTTTCGGGTTCACCCCATGCTACCGCGCCGCCAGTGCCCGGCTGCACAACCGCGTTCCAGCCGCGCCGAGGCCGCTCCTACATCGACTGGTTGAAGTGCGAGAGCAGGATGTTCAGGTCGCCGAAGTCGGCCGTGCCGTCGTTGTTGATGTCGGCGATCATGCAGAAGCCAGTCATGTTGAACGACGAGAGCAGGAGGTTGAGGTCGGCGAAGTTGACGGTCCCGTCGCCGTTGATGTCGCCATCGATGTTGGGCGCGGCGCTCTGGCCGGGGTTGTTGTAGATCTGGCACATCTGCCGGCCGTTGAGCTTGCCACTGTAGAGCTGCACGTCGTCGATCAGACCGTCGTAGAAGCTGATCGGGGCGCCGCCGGAGTTGAGCAGGCCGCCGACGATGAACGGCGCCGCGCTCGCGGAATAGCCGGGCGCGGGCCGCGCGCTCTCGAGCTCGCCGTCGATCCAGAGGATCACGTTCTGGCCCGGCACGTGGGTCATCATCAGGTGATGCCACTGCCCGTCATTCACGTTGGTGAAGGAGATCGGCTCGCCGCCGGGGAGCGTCGAGACGTACGCGTGGGCCTTGCTCGGCTGGCCGTAGTTGCCACCGGCGTTGATCGCGAGGAAGTAGCCCTGCACGAGCGTGGCGCGGTGCCGTCCGGCGATGATCGAGTACGACGCCGTCTCCGTCTTGATCCAGAGCGCGAGCGTGAACGGCGTGCCGTTGAACGGGATCGTGCCCATGTTCACGTGGTCGTTGGTCGGGCGCGCGATGCTGATCGCGTTGCCCGAGATCCCGCCGGGCACGAACGATGGTGTGCCGCCGGCGAGCGTGCCGTGCAGACCGTTTGGACCGGAGTCCGCCGCGGTGGTCCCGCCCGATTCGTCGAACCTCCAGTGTCCGACCAGCGTCCCCGCGGCGTGCGCGGCGGCGCAGAGGGATAGCGCGAACAGACCTGAACACACGGTGCGATGAGCGGACATGGGGTGGCTCCCTTTCCGCCGATCAGTCTACCGGAGGCCGGAATGGCCGCAAGAGAATCTGCGCCCGTCGTTGTGGCGTTCCACGTGGAACAAGGGCGTCTGGCGCATGAAAACGGGCCGGCCCCTGTGTGGAGGGCCGGCCCGTGTGTGTGGGTGGGCGATGAGGGCGAGTCCCTCGAGGGGAGGGACGATTCGTCAGGTCTTCGCGCGCCCACGAGTTCCGGAGACGTCCCGATCATCGTCGTCGCCGCTCATCTCGGCTTCGGCCTCGGGATCATCGTTCGCGTCGTCGATGTTGGATTCGTTGCGGGAGTTGGTGTCGGTTTCTTCGTCCTGAGCTTCGTCCATCTCGCGGCGCATGCCAGGGGCCTCTTCGCCGTGGCGGGTTTCCTCGTTGTCGTCGTTGTTGCGGTTGCGGTCACGAGGGTCCTCGCGATCGCGCTTGTTGCTGGGGTTGGAAGAGGCGCCCTGGGTTCCGCCGCGCTTCGCGGCGTCGGCGATGCCGGTGGCATCGTCGCGCCGATTGTTGTCGCGGTCGTCCTGGTTGCGTCGGTTGGGGTCCTGCTTCTCGCGGCCCTGATCGGCGCCGCGGCGATTGGTCTGCTTGATCTCCATGACGCTGCTCCTTCTAGATATGGCTTGGTCGTGGTTGGGTTCGTTGCTTCGGAACAGGGTTCCGATCCGCGGCCGGAGAGAAGCTCCCGTGGCTTCTTCGTGTTCTCCGCCGCGGACATATGAGGATGCGAGCGCGAGAGGAGCGGGGCGTGAATTGAGGGTAAATCCGGGTTCAGGGGTGGAGTGTTCCACGTGGAACACGCATGAACGAAAACGCCGGCCCCTTTCGGGGCCGGCGATTGAGAAGAAGAGGAAGCATTTGTGCGTTTCAACCGCCGGCGCGGTTGTGTCGTTTCTCGGGTTCGCCATCGATGCCGACGATGCCGTCTCGGGTCCCGTTCTCGAGGTCTTCGGATTCGATCGGGTCGCGCCGGCGCTCATCGCCAGGCGCGGTGCCGCCGCGGCTCTTCGCGCCGGTGTC
>JBGTSD010000072.1:0-16302 GCA_041940385.1 Phycisphaerales bacterium
TAGCAATGTCTTCGTGCCCGCAACCGCAGCCTTGGGCGGTTGTGGTCCTTTGAAGACACCGACCGCTCAGGGCCGCGGTCGGTGGCACGAGGGATCACGATTCATGCGCATTCCGCACACCGCGGCTCAATGCCGCCGCAGTGTGCCACCCGAACCAACAACCGGCTCCCTTCCGGTTGCGGCTCGAACACATCGCATCTCTCCGCGTCCTCTGCGCGCTCTGCGAACTCTGCGTACGGATCGTGATCCCCCGCAATCACCGCCCTAGGATTCACCCACCGGCGACGCACTTCGTCGGCGCCAGGCCATGACATTTCACCCTTCGGACTCAGCCCACAAGGGAGGACGATGCCATGGAGCACGACGCGCAGCGCGACGGATCGAAGCACGAGGGCCGCGCGTATCTGCGGTTTCTCGGGATGATCGCGACCTCGACGGTCGTGATGTACGGCCTGACGTACCTGAACACCTACGCGATCGATCACATCTTCTGGAGCGAGACGCGCGCGTACATGGCGCTCATCATGGGCGCGTCCATGGCCGTGATCATGCTCGGATTCATGCTGCACATGCACCGCAACTGGAAGCTCAACGCGGCCATCGTCGGCGGGGCAGTGGTCGTGTTCGCGTCGGCGCTGTACCTCGTGCGCAGCCAGGCGACGGTGGGACAGGTGTCGTACATGCGCGCCATGATCCCGCACCACTCGATCGCGATCCTCACCAGCGAGCGGGCGACGATCACCGATCCGCGCGTGCGAGAGCTGGCGGACGGCATCATCGAGGCTCAGCGCAAGGAGATCGCGGAGATGAAGGCGTTGATCGAGGAGCTCGAGAAGGAGTGAGCGTCAGCTCCCGACCAGCGACTCGATGTGGCCGCCCGTGCGGAGGAGGTCCATGTCGTTCAGGAACTTCGCCATCACGAGGTTGATCACGATGATGGCGAGGAACGACACGACGAAGGTGTCCGTCGTGGCGCGGCCCACGCCCTCGGCGCCGGGGCGGCAGTGGAAGCCCTTGTAGCAGGCGATCAGGCCGATGGCGCCGCCGAAGAGCACGGACTTGAGCAGGCCATTGAAGACGTCGAACCAGGACACGAACGCCGCGGTGAAGCGCCAGTACTGATCGGGGTTCGCGTCGTAGAAGCGGGTCGTCACGAGCCAGCCGCCGACGATGCCGCAGAGGTTGGAGGCGACCGTGAGCGCGGGGATCATGACCACGCAGGCGACGACGCGCGGCGCCACGAGGACGCGCATCGGGTCCGACGCCATGGCGCGCATCGCGTCGAGCTGCTCGGTGACGCGCATCGAGCCCAGTTCCGCGGCGAGCGAGCAGCCGACGCGCCCCGCGAGCATGACGGCCGCGAGGACGGGGCCGATCTGCTTGATCAGCGAGATGTTGATGACGCCGCCGAGGCGGTCCTGCTGGCCGATCATGGCAAACTGGAGATAGCCCTCGATGGCGAGGATCGCGCCGATGAACGCGCCGGTCAGCGCGATGACGGGGACCGAGCGGGTGCCGATGAAGTAGAGCTGCGGCGCCAGGCGGCTCCAGCGCGCCCAGGTCGCCACGCCGGTGAAGATCGCCGCGAAGGTCGCCGCGACGAAGCGGGAGAAGCGCCCGAAGTGCAGCACGCCTCGGATGGTCCGCCGGCCAAGCCGCTCGATGGCGGTGGGCGCGGCGGTCGAGATGGCGGAGGTGTCAGACATGCCGGCTCCTGCCGAGTTCGCGCCACTTGCGGACCGCCTCGGGCTCGCGAGGGTAGAGCACGTCGAGCGATTCCGCAGGAATGGGCGGCACGCCGCGGCAGGCGTGGAGAAGGGCGTCGGCCCTGAGCCGCAGCGGAAGGGCTCGGACGCCGGCGCCGCTCATCCACTCGCGGAAGATCGCCGGGAGATGCTTGTCCGCGGCGAGCGCGTCGATGGGTGTGCGGGCGTGGGCGTCGGCGAGGGCCGCGGCGTCCATGAGCGCCGGTGGCGCGAGCGGGCGTGGAGCGTCGGCGCGTTCGAAGAACGCGACCCATGCGGTGTCGTGCTTGCTCGCAAGACCAACGGCGAAGCGCGACGCGTTGGTCACGCTCCACGCGGCGACGTCGGCGGAACGGACGGGCACGCAAACAGCGCCGGTCGCTTCGCCGATCATCTTGGCCGTGGCGATGGCGATGCGCAGCGCGGAGAAACCGCCGGGGCCGATGGAGACGGCGACGCGCGACAGGGATCGCGGCTCGGCGTGCGCGGCGCGGCAGGCGCGGTCGATGGCGGGGGCGAGGGCGTCGTCGTGGCGGCTCGCGGGAGAGAGACGCTCGGCGGCGAGGAGGTGGATGGGCGCCGCGGAATTCGACCAGTCCTCGCAGGACGCAACGGCGACCTCTCCGGCGAAACCGGGCTCGGCGGAGGGGTTGCTGGTCTCGATGGCGAGGCAGAGGTCGTGCGGCATCGGGGCGGGACTGTAGTGCGCGCCGGGAACAACAAGGCCTCGCGCTGCTGGGCAACGCGAGGCCTTGACGGATCAGCGGGGAAGGTCGATTTACTTGACCGGCTCGAAGGTCTGCGTCGGCGCCGCGGTGGGGGCGGGCTCGCTGGCCGCGGAGTTCGCCGCGGCGGCGGAGCTGCCCGACGGGACGAGGAAGACCTCGACGCGCCGATTCTCGGTGGTGCCGCCTCGGCCGGCGCGGTTCGGGACGGCCGGGCGGTATTCGCCCCAGCCGGCGACTTCCATGCGGTCGCGCGAGACGCCGGAGGTGGCGAGCACGTCGCGGACGGAGATGGCGCGGTGGGCGGAGAGGTGCGTGTTGGTCGGGTGGCGCGACGCGGTGGCCGAGGAGATCGGCACGTTGTCGGTGTGACCGACGATGCGCAGGTCGTAGACGCTCGCGGCCGGGGAGGTGAGCACGCGGGCGAGGGCGTCGAGCGCCTGCTTGCCGGCGGGCTGGACCTCGGTCGAGCCAAGGGCGAAGGTCAGGTCGCTGGAGAAGCGGAGCATGCCGCGCTTGGAGTCGTAGGAGAGCACGCCGGGGTTGGCCTCGGCGAGGGCGCGGAGCGCGGCGTCGGTCTCGGGGTTGAGAACGACGTCCATGTTGTTCAGGCGGTCCTCGAGGGCGCGGTACTCGGCGAGGAGCTGGTTGAGGCGCTGGCGGAGCTCGGCGTTGGTGGCGCCGGCGCCGGTGAGGCCGCCTTCCTGCTCGTTGAGGCGCTGGCGGAGGAGAGCGATCTCTTGGTTGAGCGCATCGAGCTGGGCCTCGAGGTCCTGGTTGCGCGCGAGCATGGCGCGGTTGGAGGCTTCGAGCTGGGCGTACTTCTGGTCCGCGGCGCAGCCGGTGAGGGTGGCGAACGCGAGGCCGGAGAGGACTAGCACAGGGAACAGCCGGTTCATCGAAGGGCTCCTTGGGAACAGTCGCGCAGTTTCAGCGCATTCGCGCCGTGTTCGGGGGAGCATATCCTGCGGCTCCGGCCCGGGTTCTCGGTCGTTGAGGGACCGCGGGAGAATCGGCATTCGGACCCCCCCTGCATGAATCCTCCCTCCGATAAGACGCGACGCGGCGACGGGCCTGTCCTGTTTCTGGCCGATGGCGTCGCCGACGCCGCTGGGCTGGCGGAAACGCCGGGCGCGGTGCTTGCGGAGGTGGTGGGGGGGCGGCTGCGGGTGATGGCGTCGGGGCGTCCGGAGGCGGTCCAACGGCATTCCGGCGCGGCCGCGGCGCGGCGGGTGGAATTGGTCGGGAACGTGCTGATTCCCGGACTTGTGAACGCGCACAGTCACCTGGATCTGACCCACGCGGGGCCGCGGGAGTACGAGGTGGAGCGCGGCTTCCGCGGGTGGCTCGAGATGGTGCTGACGGTGCGTCTGCGCGAGGAGGGTGCGATTCGGGAGAGCGTGCGCGACGGGATCGAGCGGAGCCTTCGCGGCGGCGTGGTCGCGGTGGGGGACATCGCGGGGATCGAGCGATTGGAGCCGACGGAGGAAGTGCGCGCGTCGGAGCTGGTGGGGGATTCGTTCTACGAGTTCTTCGGCGTCGGCGAGCGGCAGAACATGACGGCGGAGCGCGTGCGCGCGGCGCTCGAGGGTCATGCGGTTGAGGCCGATGGTGTGCGGCTGGGGTTGACGCCGCATGCGCCGTACACCGTGGGGCCGCGGCTGTATGACTTCGCGCAGCGCGAGGGCGAGCGGCGCGGGATGCCGGTGGCGACGCATCTTGCGGAGGGCAGGGAGGAGCGGGATTTCGTCGCGCGGGGCGATGGTCTGTTCCGCGAGCTGCTCGAGCGACTGGGCGTGTGGGACGAGACGGCGGCGGACGACGTCGGCGGCGGGCGGACGCCGATTGCGCACCTCGAGCCGCACCTGATCCGCCGGCCAATGCTGCTGGCGCACGTGAACGACTGCAGCGATGACGACATGACGCGGCTCGCGGCGGCGCGGGTGAGCGTGGCGTACTGCGCACGGTGCTCGGACTATTTCCGCCGGCACGAGGAGTTCGGCCCGCACCGGTACCGGGAGATGCTGGACGCGGGGATCAATGTCTGTCTGGGGACGGATTCAGTGATCAATCTGCCGCGGGAGCAGGCGGATCGGCTGAGCACGCTCGACGATGCGCGGTTTTTGTTCCGGCGGGACGGGACGGATGCGCGGCTGCTGCTGGCGATGGCGACGACGCACGGGGCGAGGGCGCTGGGGATCGAGGAGCGGCGGTTCACGCTGGGCGAGGGCGAGATCGCGGGGATGGTCGCGGTGGATGTGCGCGGCGCGGCGGGGCGTGATCCGATCGAGCGGGTGATGCGCGCGAGCGGAGGCGCGAGGTTGTTGGCGATCGGGAAGCCGGGGCGGGCACGCATCGACGTCGAGGCGGCGCGCCGATGAGCGGGCGGCGGTGGACGCGGGCGGACTACGACCTCGACGCGGCGACGCTGGCGGAGCGACTGCTCGGCGCGCGCCTGGTGCATTGCACGGCGAGCGGGCGGCGCGTGTCGGGGATCATCGTGGAGACGGAGGCGTACCTGGGCGCGCCGGACCTGGCTTCGCACGCGGTGGGCGGAAGGCGGACGAAGCGGAACGAGGTGATGTACGCGGGCGCGGGGCGGGCGTACGTGTACTTCATCTACGGCATGCACCACTGCTTCAACGTGGTGTGCGGCGGGGAGCACACCGCGCACGCGGTGCTGGTGCGCGCGCTGCGGCCGGATGAGGGGATCGAGCTGATGCGGCGTCGGCGCGGCGCGGAGGTGGCGGAGCGGCTCTTGTGCGCGGGGCCGGGGCGGTTGTGCCGCGCGATGGGGATTGATCTGCGGCAGAACGGCATGGATCTCGTGGGCGCGCGCGGGCTGTTCGTCGAGGATGCGGCGGCGGAGGGCGCGATCCGGGCGGTGCGGACGGCGCGGATCGGCGTGGGGTATGCGGGTGAGTGGGCGTCGAAGCCGCTGCGCTGGGTGGTTGCCGGGGATCGGCACGCGAGTCGTCGGGCGGGATGAAATCGCCGGATTCTGCTGCTCGCGGGCGCGCGGGGCCGATACGATTGTCCGCCGCGGACGGGAGGGTCCGTCCGCCGCCTGGGAGTTTCGCGTGAGCGAGGCGACGTCACTGGGTCGACTGGAGCTTGGGCCGTATCCGGCGGACGCGTATCAGTTCGTGCGCGAGGGTCTGGAGCACACGGCGCGGTCGATCCATGGCGCGATCGAGGAGGGCTCGCTGGGGTCTTCTCTCGGGATGAAGAGTCGTCACGTGGACGGCCGGCAGCTCTGCCTCGGGCTGCGGGACTACGCGGTGCAGCAGTACGGGCTCTTGGCGCGGACGGTGCTGCGCCGGTGGAACATCCATCGGACGGACGACTTCGGGCGGATCGTGTTCACGCTGGTGGACGCGGGGTTGCTCAGCAAGACCGAGGATGATCGGCTGACGGACTTCGCCGGGGTGTACGACTTCGAGGAGGCCTTCGGGCTGGTCGAGGTCGGTTGACGCCGCGGTGAGCGGGGTTTGTGTACGCTGGCGCGCGGGCCGAGCGCCCGTCGCATGACCAAGCCGACACCGAATCCCAATACGACGCGCAAGTCGAGTGTGAACTGGTGGCGATTGCACCTGTGGCAGTTGCAGCCGGTGCGCGACGTGATGCTGGTCGCGGTGATCGTCGGCATCTTCTACCTCGGCTACCTGATGAGCGTCGTCACGGTGCCGCTGCTCCTGGGCTTGACGCTGGCGTACCTGTTCGAGCCGATCGTCATGCGTCTGGCGCGCCGCATCGGACGGGCGCCGGCGGCGGGGCTGGTGATCGCGGCGGTGCTGCTGGCGATCGTGGTGCCTTTGATCTTCGCGACCGGATTCGCCGTGGTGCAGGGCGCGGAATTCGTGCGCGAGGTGCGCCGGGATCTGCCGGAGATCCGCGAGCAGCTCATCGAGCTGAGAGATCAGGCGCGGGAGTGGGGCGTCTGGCCGGAGACGGGCGAGACGAGCAAGACGCCCGCGGAGGGCGAGCAGGCAGCGCAGGGCGAAGGGGCCGCGGCGGAGGGTGAGGGTGAGCAGCCGGCGGAGGCCGCGGCGACGCCGAGGATCGACTGGTGGGGGCTGCTCGAGGCGTGGCTGGATCAGAACTCCGCGGCGGTGGGGTCCATGGTCGCGGGGAGCGGGATGGACGCGCTGCGGCTGGGATGGAAGTTCATCGCGGGGCTGGGCTACATCGCGTTCACGGGCTTGTTCCTGACGCCGCTGTTTTTCTTCTTCTTCTCGGTGGGGTTCGGCAAGGTGCGTGTGTTCGGCGCGTCGATGATTCCGGAGCGCGAGCGCGACAAGACGCTGACGATCCTGCACAAGATGGATCGCGCGATCTCGGGGTTCGTGCGCGGGCGCATCACGATCGCGGCGATCATGAGCGTGCTGCTGACGGTGGGCTGGTGGCTGGTGGGCGTGCCGGCGCCGCTGATCCTCGGGCCGCTGACGGGCTTCGTGAACATCGTGCCCTACCTGGGTCTCGTGGGCTGGGTGGCGTCGATCATCGGCATGTGGATCGCGGAGGCGGGCATGGCGAACCCGCTGCCGTGGTGGGCGGTGCTGCTGCTGCCGTCGGCGGTGTACTGGACGGTGCAGACGATGGACGACTATCTGCTGACGCCGCTGATCCAGGGCAAGAGCACGGGCCTGTCGACGCCGATGGTGATCGTGGCGGTGTTCGGCGGCGCGGCGCTGGGCGGGATCTATGGATTGCTGCTGGCGATCCCCGCGGCGGCGTGCCTGAAGATTCTGATTACGGACGTGTTCCTGCCGCGCTACAAGAAGTGGGTGGAGGGCCAGGCGCGGGACTTCCTGCCGATCGAGAGCGAGTCGAGTTTGGAGCGGGAGGGGGGTTAGGGCGCGGGAATGCGGCGGCGCGAGGCGAGGGGCGCGAGTCCGAATAGAGCTACCCACACAGCGCCCGGCGCCGGAATGACCGATGCGATTCGAACGCCTGCCAGCTGCGTTGGCGAGGTCAGCGCAAAGACGCCGAGTCGATCGAAGCTCGCTGGCATGAACGGGGGGCTGAAGTAGATGGAGGTGCCGGCGAGAACTCGGGAGTTCGGCATTGCGTTTCCAACGAATCCCGCGGCGTCCTGCATCCACTCGTGCGCGCCGCCGGAGACATCGAGCAGTCCCCACGGGCTCTGGACGTGCGGATACGAGCCGACGTCGAGCGGCCGATGCTGACCCGGCGGGAACGGCCCGCCGTTGGTCTCGCCGCCGAGCCCTGGTTCGCCTGAAATTGGTGCGGTGTCGCTCGTCGTCGGGTACTGCCACCAGCCGCCCTGGTCCTCTCCAAAGCGGTCGGGATCCCAATGGCCAGCTTTCGTCCATTCATCGAACGACGGGATCCAGAAGCGGGCGCCCTCCGAGCGTTCCTGCTGGTCGGTGAAGTAATTGAAACCTTGACCGTTCTGCGCGGTCCCGAACGTGCTGGTGTCGTAGACGCCGCGCTCGAACGCCCACGCGGCGTTCGTCATGTCGTTGTGCAGGTAGTTCGCGAACCGCGCCGCGTAGCGCCAGCCAACCTGGATCGGCCGATCGGCAAAGTCCTCGTTGAACGAGTACTGCGGCACTCCGTTCGCGAAACCGTGGAAGGTGATCCCGCTGCCGAGGCCGATGAACTGCGTCCCGGCCGCGGCGTTCTGCGCGACGTAGGGCCAATAGGCCTGCACGAAGCCGTACCACTCGGCGCAGGTGACCTCGCGGGTCATGATGCGGAACTTGTAGTTGACACGCCCGACACGCGCCGGCGGGTCCGACGGGAACGTCTGCGAGATCAGGGCGTTTGGATTGTGCGGGTCGCCCACGCGCGACCACGGAAGGCCGTAGTGTTGAACACTGGGATCGCGGACGGGGCGCCAGTTCTCGAACGATGATCCGGCGCAGCACGGCGCGGCGAGAGTGAGCGCGATGAGGGGACGGAGCGGCATGTGGGTGTTCGCGGAAGTTGCGAGCCTGACGGGTGTGCGCAAGAAGTGTCGCACGGGGGTGGGGGATTGCAAGGGGTTTTGAGGGGTGTTGGTGGGGATTCGTGTCGTCCGCCCCGGAGCGGGCGGGGTGATGTGATCGAGTTGTCCAGGGGTTTCGCTTTGTCGCCTTCGGCGACGGCGCTCAACCCCTGGCTACGGGCGCGGGCCCGAGGACGGGCGGGGAGGGGGAGAGCGGAAGGTGACGGAAGGGTGTGGATATTCGGAATCGCCGTCGCCGCGGCGCGGCGATGTTGGAATTGAGGCGCCTTTCCGTGGGCTGGCGCCCACGGCTACGTGCCTTCGCCGCTTTGCGGCGGGGACAGGTCGCCAATGCGCAGGAGCACCGACTTCTCAGAGCCGAAGTCGGTGGCACGGGGTTTGGATGTTGTCTTGTTGTTCGAGTGGCGGAATCGCTCGCCCCTTCCGGGGCGATGGAGATTCTTCGGCGCGGACCGGGGGTTGCGCTCTCCCGGCAAAGCCGGGATCGCTTCACCCCCGGCTACATTCGCGGGTCCCTCCGGGACAAAGGCAAGCGGTGATAAACACTCGGTCGTGCCGATATGAGCGTCGGTGGGGAGCGCAGGAGCACCGACTTCGCGAAGCCGAAGTCGGTGGCACGGGGGAGCGGCGCCGGGGTGCATTCACCACGACTGTCCCGGCGGCCGGGACAATCGTGGCACACCGTGGGGCCTTAGCGCTTGCGCTTTTTGAACTTCTTCTTGGGGCTCTCGGTGTGGGTGCTGCCTTTGGTGCGGAGGGCGCCGAAGGCCTGCAGGGGGTCGCCGTGCATGGCGGCGGACTGGAGGTCCTTCGCGGCCTTCATCTGGCCGAGCATGCCCATGCCGGACATCTGCTTGCTGATCTTGGCGATCATGTCGAACTGCTTGAACAGTCCGGAGACGTCGTTGATCGCCACGCCCGCGCCGGACGCGATGCGTCGGCGGCGCGAGTGATTCACGCGGTCGACGTGCTTGCGCTCTTCGGGCGTCATCGAGTTGATCATGCCCTCGATGCGGTTGAACTGGCCCTCGTCGACGTTGACATCCTTGAGCGCACTGCCGACGCCGGGGAGCATGCCGAGGAGCTGCTTGATCGGGCCCATGCGTCGGATGGCGCGGAGCTGGCCGAGGAAGTCGTCCATCGTGAACTGGCCCTTGGCCATGCGTTCGGCGAGTTCTTCGGCTTCTTCCTCGGTGACCTGCTCGCGGGCGCGTTCGACGAGGGAGACGACGTCGCCCATGCCGAGGATGCGCGAGGCGACGCGTTCGGGGTGGAATTCCTCGAGCGCTTCGAGCTTCTCGCCGACACCGACGAAGCGGATCGGCGCGCCGGTCACGCGGCGGACGCTGAGAGCCGCGCCGCCGCGGGCGTCGCTGTCGAACTTGCTGAGGATCACGCCGCCGACGCCGAGTCGCTCGTGGAAGGTGCGCGCGGACTGCACGGCGTCCTGGCCGGTCATGGCGTCGACGACGAGGAGCGTGTGGTGGGGTTTCACAGCGTCCTTGACGCGATGGAGCTCGTCCATGAGCGCGTCGTTGACGTGCAGGCGTCCGGCGGTGTCGAGGATGAGCGTGTCGACGCCGGCCTTGCGCGCTTCGGCGACGGCGCGCTTGCAGACGTCCACCGCGACGCCGACGGCTTTGCCGTACGCGGCGACCTTGTCGGGCTCGGCGTAGAAGAGCACGCTCGCGCCGCCGGCGGATTCCTCGCGCACGTGATCGGCGACGGTGCGGAGCTGATCGACGGCGGCGGGGCGCTGGAGGTCAGCGGCGGCGAGCATGACGGAGCGGCCGCGCTTCTTGAGGTACGCGGCGATCTTGCCGGCGGTGGTGGTCTTGCCGGAGCCCTGGAGGCCGCAAAGCATGACGATGGTGGGCGAGGTCTGGGCGCGGCCGAGCCCGGACTCGTCGTCGCCGTCGCCCTTCATGAGGGCGACGAGGCGATCGTTGACGATGCCGATCATCTCCTCGCCGGGCTTGAGACTCTTGGTGACGTCGCGGCCGAGCGCTTCGGCCTGGACCTCGGCGCAGAAGTCGTTGACGACGTCGTAGTTGACGTCGGCCTCGAGGAGCGCGGTGCGGATGTCCTCCATCGCGTCGGCGATGTTGGACTCGGTGAGGGTGGCCTGTCCGGCGAGTCGCCGGAGGGCGGAGGAGAAGCCTTCGGAGAGGCGTTCGAACACGGGGCGGTATCTCCGATGCGGCCGGGGGTTTGGCCGCGTTCTGTAAAACGGATGGTGACGCGTGGGGTGAGGAGTCTACGGGCCCGGCGGAAGGTGGTAGAACAGGGCGTGAGAGCGCTGGAATGGGGACCTCCCCCACCCGCCCGGTCCAAAGTCCGATAATACATGTTATGTTAAATAGCCAGGGACAGCCCCTCGTTCTGATCATCGGAGGCGGGTTCGCCGGGCTGTCGGCGGCGCGGGGGCTGGCGAGGGCGCCGGCGAGGGTGCTGCTGGTAGATCGGCGGAACTACCACCTATTCCAGCCGCTGCTGTACCAGGTCGCGACGGCGTCGCTGTCGCCGGCGGACATCTCGGCGCCGATCCGATCGATCCTGAAGCATCAGCGCAACTGCGACGTGGCGCTCGCGGAGGTCACGGCGATCGATGTGGAGCGACGCATCGTCACGCTCTCGGATCCGCGCGCGTTCGCGGAGGATGGAGCCCCGGTCGGTGCGCGCGAGGTCGGGTACGACTATCTCATGGTCGCGTCGGGGGCGACGCATTCGTACTTCGGTTACGAAGCGTGGCGCGAGCGGGCGCCGGGGTTGAAGGACATTCCGGATGCGACGGAGATCCGTCGGCGTTTTCTGCTGGCGTTCGAGCGCGCGGAGCGCGAGGACGATGATGCGCGACGTCGGGCGCGCCTGACGTTCGTCGTGGTCGGCGCCGGCCCCACCGGGGTGGAGCTGGCGGGCGCGATGGCGGAGATCGCGCGCAAGTCGATTCCGAAGGATTTTCGGCGGATCGACACGACGACGGCGCGCGTGGTGCTGTGCGAGGGCGGATCACGCGTGCTGCCGGCGTATCCGGAGGAGCTGTCTGCGCGGGCGAAGCGCGATCTCGAGGCGCTGGGCGTCGAGGTGATGGTGGATGCGCTGGTGACGGCGATGGACGAGCGCGGCGTGGTGATCGGCGAGGGAGAGGGCGCGAAGAGGATCGATGCGTCGTGCGTGTTCTGGGCCGCGGGCGTGAAGGCGTCGGGACTGGGCGCGATGCTGGGCGCGCCGACGGACAAGGCGGGACGGGTGAAGGTGTCGCCCGATCTGTCGATCCCGGGTCGACCGGAGGTGTTTGTCGCGGGGGATCTGGCGCAGGTGACGGATCGATCGGGGGGCGAGGTGCCGGGTGTGGCGCCCGCGGCGATGCAGATGGGTCGTCACGTGGCGCGGGTGATCCGGGGGGAGGCGGCCTCCGTTTTACATAACGCGCCGAGGCCCCGGCGCGAGCCGTTCCGCTACGTGGACAAGGGGATGCTGGCGACGATCGGTCGTGCGCGCGCGGTGGCGGATGTGCGCGGGCGGCGCTTCGCGGGGCTGGCCGCGTGGGCGCTGTGGTCGCTGGTGCACATCTTCTTCCTGATCGGGTTCAGGAATCGATTCCTGGTGATGTACCAGTGGGCCTGGGCGTGGGCGACGTTTCAGCGCGGCGCACGTCTGATCACGCCGGAGCACGGTGACACGGGCGCGTAGCGCGCGTCCGCGATCAGGGGATGCAGTCGAGCGCCGTGTTGAAGTTGCTGAGGATGATGTTCTGATCGGCGAAGTTGACGATTCCGTCGAGGTTGACGTCGCCGGAGAGGTTGGGTCCGGTGTTGTTCAACTGGCAGATCACCTGCATGAGGTCGGCGTAGTTGGTGACGCCGTCGAGGTTGGCGTCGCCGGGCTGGAGGTAGCGCATGATCCAGCGCTTGAACTCGGGCTCGCTGATGGCGAGGGCGTAGCTCTGGAGCGTGTACCAGGAGGCGCCGTTGTCGCAGCCGGACGGGCCGCAGGGCGGGCAGTTGATGGTGGCGCCGACCCAGATGCCGATGACAGCGGGTCGTCCGTTCTGGAGGACGACGACGGGTCCGCCGGAGTCGCCTTCGGCGGCGGCGCACTCGCCGGAATAGGGGCTGTCTTCATCGAAGACGGTGCAGAGAAAGGTGTTGACGCGGTAGACCTCGTTCTCGCCCCACGCTTTCTCTTTGGATCCCCAGCAGTAGCCGGAGTAGCTGAGTCCGTTGATGAAGGCGCCGGCTTGTCGGCCGTAGCCGCCGGCCTGCGCGTAGAAGGCGTTCTCGGGTCCGTTGGGAACGGAGTCGCCGATGCACGCCCAGCGCGGGAGCGGCGTGGCGGGGTTGATCTTGAGGAGCATGAAGTCCGCGAATTCGTGGGGGTAGACACCGATGACGTCGTAGTTCACGCCGTCCATCTTGAAGTGGTAGTTCTCGTGGTTGTGGCTGTTGTGGCGCGCAGTGATCACCCAGTTTGGAGCGATCGCTGTCGCGGATGCGCCGGCCCATCGGCCGACGACATCGCACCACGGGGTGATGGGAGTGTCGGGTATGACGATGCCCAGAACTGCGGCCAGGAGCGCAGCGTGCATGAAAATGATCCCTCGGTCTCTGCCTAAATGTGCTCTTATCGCTCTGCGAACTTGACGCCAGGTGCAACAGGTCCACGAGCGGCATGAGGATTACGCACGTCGATCCGCTGCGGATGCCTCGTTGATCCACTTCCAGTTCGCATATCGGGCGGCGAGGCTGCTCCGACATTAGCAGAAAATGGAACGAGGGTGAAACGGCTTTTACTTTAATGTGACGCGGCGCGTGCGGCGGCGTTGCGCGCGACGTTCTGGAGCGCGCGTTCGGCGCGATCGCGGACGATGCGGGCATCATCGAAAGTGGCGATGCGGATCGTTTCGCGCGCTTCGACGCCGATGCGTTCGAGGGCGCCGACGGCGGCGAGTCGAACGGGGATTTCCTCGTCGCGGAGCAGGTTTGCGAGCGTCGGGATGGCGACGGCGCCGGAGGTTCCGAAGCGCCCGATGCCGCTGGCGGCGCGAGCGCGGACCCCACTATCGGGGTCTCTCGTGGCGTTCTGGAGCGCGGGCAGCGCGGGGAACCCGATGTTGGTGAGGGCGGCGACGACGGAGAGTCGGACGTGTCGGTCGGGGTCGGCGAGCGCGCGCTGGAGCGCGCTGAGCGCGGGCTCGGCGTCGCGTCCGATCGCGGCGAGGTCCTGCGCGGCCTGGCGGCGGCGGCCTTTGGATGACGCGTTGAGATCGGCCGCGAGCGCGAGCACGCGCGACGCGGGCGTGTGCTGACGGCCGTTCGCGGCGTCGTCGAGCGAGCGCATGGCCATGTCGGCGCGGGAACGCACGAGACTGCTGGAGTCTCCCGCGGCGGCGCGGACGAGGTGCGCGGCTTCGGGGCCGACGCGTTCGGCGGCCCAGACGGCGCGGGAGCGAACGATCTCGGAGTTGTCGCGGAGCGCGATGGCGACGGCGTTCAGGAGCGCTTCGTCGGGCTCGCGGATGGCGCCGAGCGCGCCGACAACGGCGGCGCGCACTTGTTCGTCGCCGTCGCTGAGGCCGCGGGCGAGCGCGGGGATGGCCTGCGGTCCTGCGGCGCCGAGCGCAGCGGCGGCGGACATGCGGACGAGCGCGGAGGGATCGGAGGCGAGCGCGCCCGAGAGCGCGGGGATGGCGTCGGCGGCGGCGCGGCCGAAGGTGCGGAGCTCCGACGCGGCGCTGATGCGTGTGGCGGTGTCGCCTTCGCGGAGCGCGATCGCGAGCTGGCGCACGGTAGACGCCGATGCGTGAGAGTCGGCGCGGTCGCATGCGGCGCACGCGAGCGCGGCGAGGAGCGCGATGGCTGCGGCCTGTCGGTGCACGCGCGGACTCCGTTCCGGGGGGCGAACACGTCCCCCACTGCTGCCCCTCATGGCATCGGCGGGAACGGGGTGCGACTCCACGCGGGTCCGCGAACTTCGGGGCTCTCGGGGCGTAGAAACGGCGTTCCGGGGCGATTCGTGAGCCCGTCTTTCGTCGTCACAGGAAAGGAGGCCCGCGTGCTGATCGACATTCGAGGTGGGAACATCCGCGCGACGGACGCGATGTTCGAGTTCATCCGTGAGCGGTTCGAGCAGGCGCTCGGTCGTCGGGCGCGGCGGATCCGCGCGGTGCAGGTGCACGTTGAAGATGTGAACGGGCCGCGCGGCGGCGTGGACAAGCGATGCCGCGCGGAGATCTTTCTGACGCCGCGGGGCGAGGTTGTCGTGGATGCGATGGAGCCGGATCTGTACGAGGCGATCCAGCACGCGGCGAAGCGTGCGCGGACGAGTGTGTTCCGCGAGGTGGATCGTCGGAAGGCGCGGCGGCGGGCGGCGTAGAGCGCGGAGAGCAGCGACCGCACAGAGCTGCGGTCGCTGGCACGAATGCTGGAGTTGGAAGAGCACCGACCGCTCAGAGCCGCGGTCGGTGGCACGAGGTTCGGCGTGAATTGCAGCGACCGCCCAGAGCTGCGGTCGCTGGCACGACTGGCTGTCACGGAGGAGCACCGACCACGGAGGACCGTGTTCGGTGGCACGGCGTGATTAGTTCATGGCGGCGCGGCAGCGGGCGAGGACTTCGTCGAGCTTGACGAGTTCGCCCTTGCCTGCATCGGCGCGGAGCTTGAACTCGACGCAGCCCTCGGCGAGCGCTTTTTCGCCGGGGGTGATTCGGATGGGGATGCCGACGAGGTCGGCGTCCTTGAACTTCACGCCGGGTCGCTCGTCGCGGTCATCGATGAGGACATCGAGGCCGGCGGCGGCGAGTTCGCGCGCGAGGCGTTCGGCGGTCTGCATCGGGATGCCGTCCGGCTCGACCTTGAGGGGCGTGATGAGGACGTGATAGGGCGCGATGGCGATGGGCCAGACGATGCCGTTCTCGTCGTTGCTCATCTCGACGCACGCGGCCATGGTGCGCGACACGCCGATGCCGTAGCAGCCCATGATGACGCTGCGGCGCTCCTGCTTTTCGTCGAGGATGCGGAAGTCCATCGCGTCGGAGTACTTCGTGCCGAGCTTGAAGATGTGCCCGACCTCGATGCCCTTCTTGGCTTCGAGCTTGGCGCCTTCGGCGCGCGGCGAGGGATCGCCGGCCTGCGCGTTGCGGATGTCGGCGACTTTCACGCGCGACGAATCGGAGAGCAGGGCGCCCAGTTCGCGCTTCCAGTTGAAGTGCTTGACGTGGTGGTCGGTCTCGTCGGCGCCGGTGGCCCAGAAGCCGCTCTGCGCGGCGTCGGGATCGACGACGAGGAGGCAGCGCGGCGTGTTCGCGGCACGCGGGCTGACGTAGCCGATGGCGAAACCGGCGGCGCGCGCTTCTTTGTCGTCGGCCATGGCGACGGGGCCGCCGGCGGCGTCCTTGACCTTGCCTTCGTTGACGTCCTGGTCGCCGCGGACCACGGCGAGGACCCAATCGAAGGGACGTCCCTCCCCCACTGTTCGGAAGACGAGGGTCTTGAGCATGCGGTCGGGCTTGACCTTCATGAACTTGCCGACCTCGTCGATGCCGGGGAGGTTGGGCGTGTGGACCTTGGTGAGTTCGCCGGTGGGATCGGCGTCGAAGGTGTACGGGCGCGGGCCGATCTCGCACTTCTCGACGTTCGCGGCGTAGCCGGACTGGGGGCAGATGAGGATGGTGTCCTCGCCGGACTCGGCGTTGACCATGAACTCGTGGGAGGCGGATCCGCCGATGGGGCCGGACTCGGCTTCGACAACGGTGAAGGACAGGCCGCAGCGCGTGAAGGTGTTGACGTACGCGCGGTGCATGGCGTCGTAGGCGTCGTTGAGTCCGCCCTTGCCTTCGACGGTCATGTGGAAGGAGTAG
>JBGTSD010000073.1:0-15946 GCA_041940385.1 Phycisphaerales bacterium
TTGCCGTGGTCGACGTGGCCGAGAATGGTCACGACCGGGCTGCGCGGACGCTCGTCGACCATCTCGCGCTCGACGAACTGCTCGGAGACGACCTCTTCCGCCGTCTTCTTGCCCTCGATCCGCAGCTCGATGTTGTAATCGAACATGATCTCCTGGGCCTTCTCCGGCTCGATGCCGGAGTTCACCGTCGCCATCACGCCCTGGAGGAAGAGCTTCTTGACGATCTCGGACGCCTTCACGCCGGTCGCGGCGGAGAGGTCCTTGATGGTGAACGGCGCGGGGATCTTGACGACGCCGCCCGTTTCGGCGGCGGACTGCGCTCGCTCGCCCGTGTCGCCGCGCTTGCTCTCGCGACGACGGTGACGGAGGAAGCCGCCGGCGCGCGACAGGCGCTCCTCGCGCTCGGCGAGGTCCTGCTCGCGCCAGTTGAAGTGGCCGGAGTCGGAGTCGGGGCGTGCCTTGGCCTTCGGCGCCGCGGCGGGCGTGTCGCCGGCGCGACGCTTGTTGCGCCGGGGGCTGCGGGTGGCGTCGTCCTCGGGGCGTCCGGCGCTGCGCACACCGGCGCCGCTGCGCGGGCCGCGCGACTGCGGGCCGCCTGCGGACGGCGCGGGGCGGGGCCTCGGGGCCTCGATGACCTCGGGGGCCTCCACGCGCACGACCTTCGGGCCGCTCAGCTTCGCGGGACGCTGGACCTCGAGGCGCGGTCCGGCGGGCGCCACCGACTTGGGACGATTCGGCACGTTCATCACCGGCTCGCCCTCGCCGTCCGCTTCGGGCACGGGCTGGCGCGAGGCGGCGGGACGCTGCGCGGGTGGTTCGGACTTGGTCGGCACGGGCGCCGCGGCGGCGCGCTTGGGCTCGGCGGGCGGCGGCGGTGTGGCCGGCCTGGGCGATTCGGGCGCCGGTGCAATCGGCGTGGGCGCGGGCCGGGCGACCGGAGCGGGCGCTCGCGTCGGCTCCGCGATCGGCGGGGGCGCGGGCTTCTCACGCGCGGGGGGCGGCGCGACCTCCGCTTCCGCTTCGTCCTCAGCCTCTTCGACCTCCGTCGTGGTCGACGCCGACTTCGATGTCGCCGTCTTGGCGCTCTTCCGCTTGGCGCGGACCTTCACCTTGTCGAGATCGACCTTCTCGGCGGTCTCGACGGCGGTGGCGACCGAGCTCTCGTCGGCGGAGAACCACTCGCGGATCGTCGCCTCGAGACCGGCGGACACGCTCGACATGTGGTTGTTGATCCCGGGAATCGCTTCGGCGACGCATTTCTCAACGATCGCCTTCGAAGAGACTTCCAGTTCTTTCGCGATCTCGAAGATCCGCTTGGCCAAGTGCTGCTCCGCTGCTCGTTTCGATCCAGGTCTGTTCGCTGCCTTAGGTCCCGCGGACGCACGACGCGTCCGCTCACGATCGCCGGTTCACTCCGGCGTTTCAGCCGCCGGTCGAGCCCCGGCGGATCTCCTCGTTCACGGCGTTCTCGGCGATCTCTCGCCCCTCGTCCTCGTCCGCGTCGCTCGGCGACGGCGCGTCGCCGGCCTCGTCAGGGTCGTAGCCCTCGTCGGCCTCGCCCTTCTTGCCGGACGGGCTCTCGTCCTTCCACTCTTCGACCGGGTCGGCGCCGCTGAGGATCGCCTCCGCCCGCGCATCGGCGCCGGCGCTGAGCGACTCGAACTTCGCGGGGTCGGTGGGGGTCTCGATGGAGCCCGCCCCGAGGATCGCCGCGGCGCGAAGGTCCGCGTCGGCGTCCATCGGCAGGTCGCCGGAGATGAGCCGACGTGCGGCCTCTTCCTCGGCGCGCTTGCGCACCTCGGCCTCGGCCTTCTCGCGCTCCTGCTGCTCGGCGACGACCTTGGCCTGCGCCGACGCCGCCTCGACCATCTGCTCGGCGAGCGCCGCCTCGATCTCGCCCTCGTTCACCAGCACGTCCACGCCGACTTCCTCGACGTCGAACACGCTGACGATGCCCAGCGCCGCGAGCTTGTCGAGCATCTCTTCCGAGACGCCCTCGATCGCCGACAGCGTGTCGGCCATGATCTCGAGGCCCTTGTTGAACTCATCGGGCGTGAGGATGTCCACGTCCCAGCCGGTCAGTCGCGCCGCGAGGCGGACGTTCTGACCCCGCTTGCCGATCGCGAGCGAGAGCTGGTCCTCCTGCACGACGACGGTCGCGCGTCCCAGCTCGAAGCACAGCGAGATCTCGGACACGATCGCGGGCTTGAGCGCGTTCTGGATCAGGATCTGGCTGGACTCGTTCCAGCGCACGATGTCGATCTTCTCGCCGTTGAGTTCATCGACGATGTTCTTGATGCGCGAGCCGCGCACGCCGACGCACGCGCCCACGGCGTCCACCTTCGAGTCGATGGACGACACCGCGATCTTGGTGCGATGCCCGGCCTCGCGCGCCATGGCCTTGATCTCGATGATCCGCTCGGCGACTTCGGGGACCTCGACCTCGAAGAGCTTCTTGATGAAGTCCGGGTGGCTGCGCGACAGCACGATCTTGACCTGGTTGCCCACGTCGCGGACGTCGAGGATCAGGCAGCGGACGCGATCGCCCGGGGCAAAGACCTCGCCCGGGATCTGCTCGGAGCGGGGCATGAACGCCTCCGCCCGGTCGATCATGACCACCAGCGCGCCGCCCTCGTAGCGGTGCACCTGGCCGATGACGATCTCGCCGACGCGCCCGGAGAACTCCTCGTACAGACTGTTGCGCTCGTCCTCGCGGAAGCGCTGGATCATGACCTGCTTAAACGTCTGGGCCGCGATGCGACCGAAGTCCGCCGGGCGCATCTCGAGCGGCGCGCCGTGTCGCGTCATCGCCATCTCGCCGGTCAGACGATCCACGGTGCAGGCGAACTCCTCGGCGTCCAGACTGTTGAAGTGCTTGCGCGCCGCGGACACCATCGCCACTTCGAGGTCCTGGATCAGCACCTCGCGGTCGATGTTGCGATCTCGCGCGATCGAGTCGAGCACGCGCAGCATTTCCTGAGTGTTCATGGTCTGGTTCGCTCCGAAGGTTGTGTTGCCGGGATGTCGAGTTGTCGAGTCCTGCCTGGTTGTCTGGCGCCGCGCCGTCCGCGCCGCCCCTGAGAAAACACAAGGACCACGAGCGTCCGCAACGCGCGTGGTCCGACCGTCCTGCGCCGACCATTCCCCCGACGCGTCCGACCCCTGTTCAGGGCCGTCGCGGAGGGTCGGGCCGACCCAGCCGAACTCGGCGAGGGCGTCACGTCATGACGCCCCTCCGGCTCGTCGGGTCGAGACGACGCATCGTCGCGCCGTCACCACGCATGATGCAAGACCATGAGCATGCCGCTCGTCCTTGCTAGCTGAGGCGGCCGCCGTCCGCCGGCGACCAACGAATTCCGAACGATTACAATACCCGACCACAACCCCATGGGTCAATAAATCGCCCTTCCCGGGCCGCTCCGGCGGCCGGCCGCCGAGCCCCACCCCCTGTGTCGACCTTCCCCCACAGCCTCGCAGGCCTCGACAACGCCGTTCTGGTCGTGGTGCTGCCGTCGGCCCTCAACCACGATACGGCGGACCCGCTCCGCGAGGACGTTCGCAGTCTCCTTCCGAACCGCGACGACGCCGCCCTCATCCTCGACTGCTCATCGGTTTCCCTGATCACCTCGATCGGCATCGCCGCGCTCCTCCAGATCCAGGAGCACTGCATCGACCGGCAGGCGCCGATGTTCCTCGCCTCCGTGACGCCCCCCGTCCGGCGCATGCTCGAGATCCTGAAGCTCGGCGCGCGGTTCGAGACGCGCCCCAGCGTCGGCGACGCCATCGCGGAGATCGAGCGCGCCGGCTGAGCGGCTAGATGTTGTCCTTGTGCCCCACGGCGCGGACGACCTTCACCGCCCGCTGCCCCTTGAACTGGCCGATGTTCGCCAGGTACTTCTTCTGCCCCTCGACGCAGAGGACGACGTGCCCCGTCGCCTCCTTCTCCGTCATCACCACGTCGCCCACCGACAATGAGAGCAGGTCGCTCAGCGTCATCGTGGACTCCGCGAGCAGCGCCGAGACCTCCAGCCCCGCGTGCGAGAGCCGGTCCGCGATCTGCGGCAGGAACCGCTTCGCCGCGTGCGCCGACGCCGCGTTGAACCACGACTGCCGGCTGAGCTCGCCGATGATCGGCTCGATGACGTTGTAGGGAATGCAGAGGTTCATGGTGCCCGCGCGGGCGCCCATCTTGACCTCGAATCCCACAACGACGACGACCTCGTTCGGCGGGACGATCTGCACGAGCTGCGGGTTCGACTCGCTGCCGCTGATCGTGAAATCCAGCTCGCGGATGGTCTGCCACGCTTCGCGCAGCGCCGTCAGGCCGCGATCGAGAATCCGGTTGATGAGCCGCTCTTCGATCGCCGTCAGCGGTCGCTGGGGGATGAACAGTTCCCGGTTGGTTCCGCCGAGGAGCCGGTCGATGATCGGATAGATGATCAGCGGGCTGATCTCGAGACACATCGCGCCGTCGAACGGCTTGGCGGTGAGCAGCGTGAAGGACGTCGGGTTCGGCAGCCCGGAGATGAACTCCGAGTACGTCATCTGCTCACACGAGGCGACCTTGACCTCGACGATCGTCCGCAGGAAGCCCGAGAGCGCCGCGCCGAAGTTTCGCGCGAACGCCTCGTGCAGCGTCTGCAGCGCGCGCATCTGGTCCTTGCTGACGCGCTCGGGTCGCTTGAAGTCGTACCGACGGATCTCGAGGCCCTCGAAGTCGCGCCGGCGCCGGCTGAAGATCCGCGTCTCGCGCCGATCCACCTCCTGGACCTGACCGCTCTCGACCGCCGACAGCAGCGCATCGATCTCGGATTGGTCGAGAATGTCGGCCATGGGGATCCCGCTCGGGTCTGACGGACCGGCCGCACGAGCCGTCCGAAGGTCTCTCCGTATGAAGCGTCCGTGCGGCCCGGGGACGGGCCGCGACGGATCGCTTCACCCCTTCCATCGGACAACCGGCTCGACACGCTTGAAGGCCCGCGGCATCCGACGGCCATCCCGCCCAGATTCCCGCGGGGAACAAATCGCCCCTCGGGGCGCTTACGCTGATGCCAATGACCAAGCCCTCCACCCCGTTCCGATGGGCCGCGACGCTCCTCTTCGCGGCCCTCGCCGCAGCGTTCTCCATCGAGCCGGCCGACGCCCACGCCCGCCAGGGCGGCCTTCTGCCCGTGCCCGGCCAGGCGCAGGAAGAGGTTCGACCCGAAGTGATGGTGAGCGCCATGGCTTCGGTCGCCGCGGCGACGCCCGGCGATCAGGTGGTCGTCGCCGTCGTCCTTGATCACGCCGAGCACTGGCACACCTGGCCGAACGAGCCCGAGCTGCCGCCGGAACTCGAAGACGTCATCCCGATCCCGACCGCAATCTCGCTCGCCGAGCAGCCCGCACCAATCTCCCACGTCGGCCCCGTGCAATGGCCCGAGCCCGGCGAGGTCCGCGTCGACTTTGGATCGGCCCCGGTGACGATCAAGTCGTTCATCGGGCGCACCGTCGCGTACCTGCCGCTGATCATCGCCGCCGACGCACCGGCAGGCGCCGTCGAGCTGAACGTGCAGGTGCGCTATCAGGCGTGCGACGACTCGATCTGCCTGCGCCCGACGACAGAGTCGATCCCCGTTCGATTCGAAGTGGTCGCCGCGGGCGCACCGGGCGCGGGCGCGCCGAATCAGCCCGAACTTTTCACGGGCTTCGACGCGTCGATCTTCGCCAAGATGCTCTCGGGCGAGGCCGTGGCCGATGCATCGTCGGAATCGCTCGCCGAGTTCGATTTCCTCGGCGCGCGATTCTCGCTCGCCTCGAACGCCTACGCGCTGATCTTCCTCATCGCCTTCGTCGCCGGCTTCCTGCTCAACCTCACGCCGTGCGTGCTGCCGGTGATCCCGCTCAAGGTGCTCTCGCTCCAGAAGCAGGCGTCGAATCCCGCAAAGCTCGCGCTCTACGGCTCGATCTACTGCGTCGGCATCGTCGCCACGTTCATCGTGCTGGGCCTGCTGATCCTCGGCATCCGCGTGGGCGCCGAGACGCAGGACTGGGGCCAGATCTTCTCGAGCCCGTGGTTCGCGATGGCGATGGCGCTCATCGTCGGCGTCATGGGCCTGGGCATGATGGGCCTCTTCACCATGCGCCTGCCCAAGGCCGTCTACATGGTGAATCCCGCGGGCGACACCATCCAGGGCAACTTCATGATGGGCGTGCTCACGGCCATCCTCTCGACGCCCTGCACCGGACCGTTTCTCGGCGCCACGATCGCCTGGGCCGTCACCCAGCCGCGCTGGGTCGGCATGACGACCTTCATCGTCATGGGCCTTGGAATGGCGTTCCCCTACGCGCTGCTCATCGCCTTCCCGAAACTCATCGATCGCATGCCGCGCTCCGGCCCCGGCGGTGAACTGCTCAAGCAGGTCATGGGCCTGGTCCTCCTCGCCGTCGCCGCGTTCCTCGCGTCCAACGTCACCAGCGACAAGTGGCCGTGGTTCATCGTCGGCGGCATCTCGACGCTCGCCTTCGTGTGGCTCATCGTCGGCGGCTGGCGCATGCTGCGCACGCGCTTCGCGAAGATCGCCGTCACCGTCGTCGGTGTGCTCGGCGTCGCCGGCTCTGTCGCGGCGACGCGCGCCCTGACCTCCGAAGGCCCGATCCCCTGGCAGTACTACACCCCCGAAGCGTTCGAGGCGGCGCGGGCCGACGGCGACATCGTGGTCCTGAAGTTCACCGCCAAGTGGTGCACCAACTGCCACGTCATCGAGAAGACCATCCTCAACGCCGACCCCGCGATGGAGGCCCTCAATCGCTCCGGCGTCGTCCCCATGAAGGTGGACCTGACCCTCGAGACCAACGAGGAGGGCTGGTCCAAGCTGCGGGAGGTCTCCGGCGGCTCGGGCATCCCGCTCACGGCCGTCTACCTGCCCGGCGACGATTCCCCGGTCGTCTTCCGCTCCTTCTACACCGGCGAGGCCCTGGTCGGCGCCATCGAGGCGGGCGCCGCCGAATAGGGACCCGGCGGGGGGCGTTTGCTGGGCCCGTACAGAGTGCTACACTCTGCGGTTCGCCCCGGCCGGGGTCGGGGCCGCTCTGCCCCGCCACGGACGGCCGCGGGACACGTTGCACGTATCGAGGAACCTGTCTGCCTCGCCCGGCAAGTCGCCGAGGGAGGCGTCGAGCATCGGAGATCGAAGTGGTCCGGATTCGCATGTCGCGCCACGGGCGCACGCACAAGCCGTTCTACCGCATCAACGCCGTTGATCAGCGCTCGCCGCGCGACGGCCGCTTCATCGAGAACCTCGGCTGGTTCGATCCGCTCGCCGACGCCGACAAGCAGGTCAAGTTCAACGAAGAGCGCATGAAGCACTGGCTCTCCGTCGGCGCGCAGCCGAGCGAGACGATGAAGGACATCCTCGTCAAGGCCGGCCTCTACGACGCCGACAAGCGTAAGGCCGAGATCCAGATGCGCATCGACGCCAAGGCCAAGAACGCGCCGGCCGCCGCCGAGCAGGCCTGATGCGCTTCGACATCCTGACCCTGTTCCCCGAGGTGTTCGAGCCCGTGCTCGGCGCCAGCATCACGGGGCGGGCCAGGAGCGCCGGACTCGTCGAGTGGCTCGCCACCGACATCCGCCAGTACGCGGACAACAAGCACAAGAAGGTCGATGACCGTCCCTTCGGCGGCGGCCCCGGCATGGTCATGATGTGCCAGCCGCTGTGGGACGCGGTGCGCGATGTCGAGGCCAAAGACCCGCGTCCCGCAACGCGCCTCCTCATGACGCCGCAGGGCGAGCCGCTCACCCAGCCCATTGTCGAAGATCTCGCCGCGCTGCCCCGCCTCCTCATCATCGCCGGCCACTACGAGGGCATCGACGAGCGCGTCGTCGAGCGCCTCGCCCCGCGCGAGATCAGCGTCGGCGACTTCGTCCTCTCCGGGGGCGAGATCCCCGCCCTGGCCCTGATCGACGCCGTCGTCCGCCTCCTCCCCGGGGCCCTCGGCCACGAGGACTCCGCTGCGTCGGACTCCTTCTGCCCCGCCGGCCCCGACCGGCGTCGCCTCCTCGACTGCCCCCATTACACTCGTCCGCGGGTCTGGGAAGGGATGGAGGCGCCCGAGGTCCTGATGAGCGGCGACCACGCCCGCGTGGACGCCTGGCGGCTCCGCCAGCGCCTCGAGCGGACCCGCGCCCGAAGGCCGGATCTGCTCCCGCCTTCCACGGACGCCGCGGCCGACCTACACTAGCGACCCCTGTTTTGGACCCGGCCCGCATCGCGGCGCCCAAGCGAATTCGATTCCGAGACCGAACATGAGCACCCAGGCCCTCATCGAGAGCATCAACGAAGCCCACCTCAAGTCCGACCTTCCGCGCATGGACGTCGGCGACACCATCAACGTCCACTGCCGCATCGTCGAGGGCGACAAGGAACGCATCCAGGTGTTCCAGGGCGTGCTCATCGCGCGTCGCGGCCGCGGCGTCAACGAGACGATGACCGTTCGTCGCATCGTCGACAACGAAGGCGTCGAGCGCATCTTCCCCGTCCACTCGCCTCGCATCGCGCAGTACGAGGTCGTCCGCAAGGCCGACGCCCGTCGCGCCAAGCTCTACTTCCTCCGCGAGCGCGTGGGCAAGAGCCGCCGTCTCCGCGACAAGCGTCGCGGCCTCGAGCAGGCGATGGCCAGCGAGCCCGCGAAGAGCGAGTAATCCGGAAACTCCAGCTCACTCCACGCCGCCTGCGTCACGCGGGCGGCGTTATCATTTATCCATGCGCAGTCCTCGCATGCTCCGGGCGATGGGGGGAATGCTGGCGCTCACCGCCACGTGCGCAGCGCTCGCGTCGCCGCAGCGCATCGCCGATCGCGAAGGTCCGGGTGTGCACAACCTCGTCGAATGGACGCCCGGCGTCCTCTCCGGCGCTGTGCCCGAAGGCGAACCAGCGTTCGCGCACCTGCAGTCGCTCGGGGTGCGCACGATCCTCTCCGTGGACGGCGCGCGCCCCGACATCGAGCTGGCCGCGCGATATGGCATTCGATACGCGCACGTCCCGATCCGCTACAACGGCGTCGACGCCGAGCCCCGGGACGCCATCGCCGCCGCGCTGCGCGACCTCCCCCGGCCCATCTACATCCACTGCCTCCACGGCATGCACCGCGCCCCCGCCGCGACGGCGCTCGCCCTCGTCCTCCTCGGTGAGCTTGCCAACGACGAGGCGATCGGCGGCATGAAGACCGCCGGCACGGCGCCGTCGTACGCCGGTCTTTATCAGTGCGTCGCTGACGCAGCTCCTGCCGGGGACGCCATCGAGATTCGTGGCGAGGACCTTCCGCCCGTCGCGCAGGTCGCCGGCTACGTGCAGGGCATGGTCGCGCTCGAGCACGCCCAGGATCACCTCGCACGCCTCCAGCAGGCCGGCTGGATCGCGCCGGCCGACCACCCCGACCTCGTGCCCGTCGCAGAGGCAGGTGCGCTGCACGACGCCGCACGCGCCTGCGACGCCGACGAGCGCACGGCGCGTCAGCCCGAGGACTTCCGCCGGTGGATGGCCGAACTTCTCGCCGACTCGCTCGCGCTGGAAGCGACCCTCGCCGCGCCGGAGATCGACCGCGCCGAGGCCGACCGACTTCTCTCCCGCATCAATGCCAACTGCAAGGCCTGCCATGTCATCTATCGCAACGAGTAGCGTCATCCTCGTCATCGTCGCCGCATGCGTCGCGCAGGATGCGCCCAACGCCAACGAGCCGTTCCCCGGCGTGCGCATCGATCTCGAAGCAAAGACCGTCGAGTTCGACGGCTTCGTGCCCGTGGACGCCCACAACGACGAGACACCCAATGTCTACCTCGAACTCTTCGTCTGCTCGCCCGACACGCGCGAGCATGAGTCGCTGGTCGTGTCGAGTGTGCGGCCGTCGCACATCCACGCCGCGCTGCTCATGATCGGGCTCGAACCCGGCAAGCCCGGCGCGTGGTCGGTCGAAGAGGGCGAAACGACCTACGTGCCGCCGGACGGCGACAAGGCGATCATCGAATTCGTCTGGACGGACAAGGACGGCGCCGTGCGCGTGGACGACGCGACGACCTGGGTCCGCCACGTCGAGACCGGCGCGCCGTTCCCTTCGGAGCCGTTTGTCTTCGCCGGATCACGATTCGTCACGCGCCAGGGCGCCGAACGCTACGACGCGGACGGCGCGGGCACGATCATCGGGCTCGCGACCTTCGGCTCGGAATTGCTCGCTTGGCCGCGCGTCATCAGCCACGAGTCCGCCGTGGACACGCCCGTCTGGATCGCGAGCCGCGCGACAACGCCGCCGGTCGGTACGGAAGTCACGGTGCGCGTGCGCCCCGCGTCGGACGAGGACTGATCCCTATCGCGTCTCGATCTGGAGCTGTCGCGTTTCGCCGTCTTCGGTGATGACGAGCACGCCGAGCTCGCCGCTGCGGCTGTTCGCCAGCGCCGACAGCACGTCCACCGGATCGGAGACCGCGTCGCTGTTGATCTGGCGGATCACTTGCCCGGTGCGGAACCCCGCCTCGTACGCCGGTGATTCGGGCTGCACGAGCGAGATCCGCGCGCCGTCATCGTGCGGCGTCAGGCCGGAGATCCCGAACCGCGCGAGCTGGCGTGACGCACGTTCGAGCTGAGCCATCATCGGGTCCTGCTGCTGCGCGCCCGTCTGAGGATCGATCGGCACCAGCTCCCGGCCCGCCGTCAGTGTGGCGGCGCCGATCGTCACCGGCATCTCGATGACCCGGCCGTCGCGGTGCACCGTCATCGTCACGACCTCGCCCGGACGACGCGCGCTCACCTTCGCGCGGAGCACCGCGCCGTTGGGCGTGTTCTCGCCGTCGATGTGCGTCACGATGTCGCCGGCCTCGAGCCCGGCGCGGGCCGCGGCCTGACCCTCCATCACCCGGCCGAAGCGCACGCCCGGCGTCCGCCGGTTGTCGGGCCAGGTGACGACGGCCGGATTGTCATAGAGCGTGACGCCGAGGAATCCACGCAGCACCTCGCTGCCTTCGATGAACTGCGACGCGACGGACTCGATGGTCTCGAGCGGGATCGCGAAGCCGATGCCCGCGGACTGGCTCTTCACGTCGGTCCGCGCCTGAGGATTCTCACCGGTCACGATCGCCGTATTCATGCCGACGACACGACCGCGCACGTCCACCAGCGGACCGCCGGAGTTGCCGGGGTTCACCGCGGCGTCGGTCTGGATGAAGTTCGTGTACCCGCCGAAGCCCGTGACGCCGAACGCCTCGCGCCCCAACCCGGACACCACGCCCTCGGTCATCGAGAACTTGAAGCCGAACGGCGAGCCGAACGCGTACACGCGATCGCCCTTGCGCACCATCGTGCCTGACGCGCGCCGAGCCGCGATGACGCCCGGGCCCGCGTCCACCTTCAGCACCGCGACGTCCGTCGGAGGATCGATGCCGACGATGGTGGCCGACTCCTCGTGCCCGTCGAAAAACTGCACGCGGACCCGGTCGGCCTCGCGCACCACGTGCGCGTTGGTCACGATGTAGCCGTTGTCGTCGTAGACCCAGCCGGCGCCGGAGGATTCGTAGCTGCTCATCCGTCCGCCCGTCGAGGCCTCGATGTGCACCACGCTCGGCTCGACCGCGTCCGAAACCGCGCGCGAGTACGTGTTGAGCTGCTCGAGCAGGGAGGCGCCGTCCAGCGTCTGCTGCGCTACGGCGACCATCGCGGTCGTCCGCGCAAGCATCACCTGCCGCACGGCCACCGGGGTCGCGAACAGCGTCAGCGCAGCGGTCAGCAGCACGACGAGGGCGGGTCCGACGGTGATGAATCGTCGCATCGGCTTGTCTACCTCCATGCCCCGGCCGGGTTTCGTCGCTCGAGCCGATGAGTTGTTCGGCAAACAGTTCGTCCGTTATCGACCCGGCGAGGCCGCGGACGGTTCCCTCATATCACCTTCGGGATTCGTTCGGCCCGTCGGCGCGGTTTCTCCCAGTTCGCCCGGCTTCATCTCGTACCGGTGCTCGGTGACGCGCCGCTCCGCCACCCGGCGGACCCATTCGCGCCCCGCGTCGAGCACCTGCTCACCCAATCGGGCGATCGGCGAGGCGAACCCCGGTTGCCAGGACGTCAGACCCAGAAGGTCGTGCAGCACCAGCACTTGCCCGTGGCACGCCGGACCGGCGCCGATGCCGATCAGCGGCACGCTGGTGGACGAGATCACCCGCTCGGTGACCTCCGGCGGGATCGCCTCAACCAGCAGCAGCGACGCGCCGGCGTCCTCGAGCGCCCGGGCGTCCCGCACCACGCGATCCGCGTCCGCCGGAGTTCGGCCCGCGGAGGCGTAGCCGCCGGTCAGCCGCGCCGTCTGCGGCTTGGAGCCCACGTGCCCGCACACCGGAATCCCCGCGCGCGTCATCTTGCGCACCAGCGGCGCGAACGACTCGTCGGCCTCCAGCTTCACGATGTCCGCGTTGGCCTCGGTGAGGAATCGTCCCGCGTTGCGGATCGCCTCGGCCTCGTCGGCCTGGTAGGAGAGGAACGGCATGTCCCCCATGACCATCGTGTTCGGGGCGCCGCGCTTCACGGCCGCCGTGAGCGCCAGCAGCACGTCGAGCGGCATGTGGATGGTGCTGTCGAACCCGAGGATGACCTCGGCCGCGGTGTCGCCGACAAGGAGCAGGTGGACGCCGGCCTTCTCGAGCCATCGCGCCGTCGTGGCGTCGTAGCAGGTCAGGCACGCGAAGGGCTCTCCCCTCGCCGCCATGCGCCGAAGCGTGCGGATGGTCACCGGCGACGTCGAGCCGTCGCCCGCCGCTGCGTGGAGGGTGCTCACGCCGACATTATACGCGCCGGGCCCAACGAAAAACGCCGGGCCCGCGAGGGCCCGGCGTGAGGATTGCTTGCCGCTGTTTCGGTCACCGGCGCCGACGCAGGCCGGCGAGTCCGAGCAGCCCCAGCGCCGCGGCGCCGCCGGGCGCGGGAACGCGCACGCGCAGGATCGCCTCGTACTCGGCGCCCGTGCCCACCAGATCAACCAGGTCCACCTCGACGAACACCCACAGGTGGTCGGAGAGCGAGATGCCCGGAGAGATGATGTTCGACGCGTTGAAGTCCGCGATGGACGCGTCGGCGATGTTGTCGCCGTTCGTGTCCACCTCGTCGCCGGTGCGGAGCAGCAGCATCGACGACGCGAGATCGGACGCGTCCGCCGACCAGAAGAGCCCCTCGTCCGACGTGCTCGTCAAGCTCCAGATGAACGCCGCCTGGTTGAGGTTGTTGATGCTCGCCCAGCTCACGCTCGATCCCAGCGCGGCGCCATCCACGATGTCGCCCTCGCGCAGCGCGATCGAGCCGTTGTACGCGATGAATTCGTCGGACGTCGTGGCGCCGTTGGTGTCGCCGGAGAAGAGATAGTTGCCGGAGTTGTTGATGCTCATCGCATCGAAGTTGTCCCAGTTGTCGCCCTGCCCGGTGGGGGAGTCCTCGCGGGCGACGAGCGCACCGTTGACGTAGACGAAGTCGTCGTTTGTCGACGAGCCGGTGCTGAGCGTCAGGTCGTGGATGTGGTTCAGGTTGTTGTCGGAGACGTCGTAGCTGAAGCCCACGCCGCTCGCGGTGATCGTGAACCCGCCGAGGGCGTCGCCCGTCTGCAGCACGGCGGTGTACGTCCCGCTCGGGCCGCCGGTGTTGCGCCAGAACGCGCGGCCCACGGAGGAGCCGCCCGGGGTCGCGTCGAGCCCGCCGACCCACCACGCCGTGCCGTTCGGCGTCATCGTCGGCCGGCTGTTGAAGCCGGCGCCGAGTCCGCCGAGGCCGGGCGCCGCGTCGCCGTCCTTGAGCAGCAGGCCGTCGTGCGTCCACACCGCGTCGTCGCCGTCCACGCTCGGGCTGTAGATGAACTCGTCGTTGTCGCCGATGCCCATCGTGCCCTCGGCGCCGGTCAGCGTGTTGCCGACGGCGTCGTCGTTGCGCCAGATGATCTTGTCATTGGAGAAGACGAAGTTCACCGTGCTGCCGCCGTTGTCCAGCCCGCCGGTGAACCCGACCTGGCCGAGACTGTTGGTGAACGGCGCGTTCAGCGACGTGACGAGCAGGCCGTCCGCGCCGACCAGCGTCTGACCCTCGGCCGCGACGACATTCACGGAGATCGTGCCGGCGAGGCCCGCGGAAGCGCCGACCAGCGACGCGATCGCCGCGAGGTGATTCTTGAGCGACATGGTTCTTCCTCCTGGTGAAACGAACAAGCAACGCCCTGCGCAAGGGCTGTGGATCAACGCAGGATGGCACGGATCGCGTCGGACTCGACCATGGCCGAGACCCGCGCGCACGCGTGTCTCCTCCCCCGTTCGAATCCCAACCTACCGCGATCGACGGTCGACGCCAACCGTTTTCTTCGGAATCGGCCCTAAAACACGCTTCACGCGGGCGCCGCAGCGCGACACGCTCGCACGCACGCTGTGCTCCCAGATCCGCATCGGCCGCCATCCGAGGGCCCGGAGCTCGCGATCCACGCGCGCATCGCGTGCCCGATTCCGCGCGATCTTGCGCTCCCAGTAGCTTCGATTCGTCGCGGGCATGCGGCAGTGCTCCGGACAGCCGTGCCAGAAGCAGCCATCGACGAAGACCGCGACCCCGCCGCGCGCGCCGACGATCACGAAGTCCGGCGATCCCGGCAGCTTCCGGCGCGAGAGCCGCAGCCCCCGCCGGCGCAGCTCCGCGCGCAGCGCGTTCTCGCACGAGGTCCCGCGCGACTTCACGCGCCGCATGGTCTCGGACCGCTGCTCGGGAGTTCGATCGTCCGCCATCGGCGCTATTGAAGCATCAGCAGCCGGCAGCCGCTCGGCTCGAAGACATACTCGAACGTGCGGAACGGCAGCGGCGGATCGACGAGCCCCTCCGGGATCGTCAGCCGGTACTGATTCGGCCCGATCACGTCGCCGAGGTCCAGGGGCAGCCGCTCCGCGAGGTGCAGGTTCTGGATCATCCGCAGCACCTGCTCGCGATGACGCATCAGGAAGTCCGCCGCGTCGCGCGGGTTGCGCCCCGACATCTGATACGCATCCTTGGTGCGGTCGCTGATCACCTGATCGAACAGCAGCTCCGGCTCCTCGCGCGAGAGCGTCTGCCGCAGATGAAACGCCAGCTCCCGCGCGTTGCGCGACACCAGCACCGGCTCGCGCCCCGGGCGCTCGATGCGCAGCATCTCGTCCGGCTCGCTCTCGAACTCATACCGGCGCGGATTCTGCAGCGTCGCCGCGCGGGCCGCGGGGTCCGCCGGCGTGCCCGTCGCCGCCGCGGCGTCGGGGCGTATCCCGCCTTCCGTGCCCGGCAGCCCGTGCAGCCCGCCGCGCACCGCGATCACCCGCCGCTCCTCGGCGCAGCCGGCGATCGCCAGCGTCGCGAGCAGAGCGATAACCCGTCTCACGCCCCTGCCCCCGCCAGCGACGCCGCGCGGAGCTCCGGCGCCGGCGCGCCGCGCCGCCAGCAGTCATGCACCCGCAGCGCATCATCGGCCGCGGCGTAGTCCGTCCGCAGATGACAGCCGCGGCTCTCGCGCCGCCACAGCGCCGATCGCGCCGCGAGCGCGCCCACCAGCAGCATGTTCTGCGTCTCCCACCCGACCGGGTCATCGAAGATCTTGTCGAGCGTGTAGCGCGCCCAGAAGTCGAACATCTCGCCGACGTCCTGCAGCTTCGACCCCGCCCGCTCCACGCCCATGTTCCGCCACATCACCGAACGCAGCGACGAGCGCACGTCGCCCAGGTCCAATTCGCCGGACTCCGAGATGGGAATGTCGGAGATGATCTGCACCGGCGCGGACGGCGCCGGAACGCCCCACGGATTCTCCGCCACGCCGTTGATCGCGCGCATCTCGCGGCACGTTCGTCCCGCGCGCTCGCCGAGCACCAGCACAACCACCTCGGCCGCCCGCGCGGCATCCACCGCCTTCAGCAGCTCGGCCTGCTGTTCAGCCGCCGGCATCAGCG
>JBGTSD010000074.1:0-15608 GCA_041940385.1 Phycisphaerales bacterium
CGCGGCGTGGTTCGTCCCGTTCGTCGTCGCCGTCGCCGTGATCAGCTTCGTCGTGTGGCTGCTGATCGGCCCCTCGCCGGCGTTCAGCTACGCGCTGGTCGCAGCGGTGTCGGTGCTGATCATCGCATGCCCGTGCGCGCTGGGTCTTGCGACGCCGATGTCGATCATGGTGGCGGTGGGCCAGGGCGCGAAGCAGGGCGTGCTGATCAAGGACGCCGCCGCGCTCGAGGCCTTCGAATCGATCGACACCATCGTGGTGGACAAGACGGGAACGCTGACGGAGGGCAGACCTCGGCTCATCGAGATGCGCGTGCGAGACGGGCTGAGCGAGGAGCGCATCGCCGCGCTTCTGGCCGGCGCCGAGCGCGGTAGCGAGCATCCGCTGGCGGAGGCGATCGTGGCCGGGCTCGAGGAACGGGCAGCAGGTCGGCTCGAAGCGTCGAGCTTCGAGAGTGTGACCGGCAAGGGGATCTTGGCGGAGGTGGACGGTGTCCGCGTGGCGATCGGCTCGGCCGCGCTTATGCGGGACGAGGGCGTGGACCCGACGCCGCTCTCGACCGACGCCGACCACCGCCGCAGGGATGGCGCCACGGCGATGTTCGCGTCGATCGACGGCGAGCTCGCGGCCATGCTCGCGGTGGCGGACCCCATCAAGGACACGACCCGAGCCGCCATCGATGCGCTCCACGAGATGGGGCTCACCGTCGTCATGCTGACGGGCGATCACCGCGCCACGGCGGAGGCCATCGCGGCGCAGCTCGGCATCGATCGCGTCGAAGCAGACGTGCTGCCGGAGCGCAAGGCGGAGATCATCCGGGCGCTGCAGGCGCAGGGCAAGCGCGTGGCGATGGCCGGCGACGGCGTGAACGATGCGCCCGCGCTGGCGCAGGCGGACATCGGCGTTGCGATGGGCACGGGCGCCGGTGTGGCCATCGAGAGCGCGTCGATCACGCTCGTCGGCGGCGATCTCGGCGGGCTGGTGCGGGCCCGGGCGCTCAGCCGCGCGACGATGCGAAACATTCGCCAGAACTTGTTCTTTGCGTTCGGCTACAACGCGTTGGGCGTGCCGATCGCCGCCGGTGTGTTGTACCCCATCTTCGGCGTGCTGCTGAGCCCCATGATCGCGGCGGCGGCGATGAGTTTCAGCTCGGTCTCCGTCATCGGCAACGCGCTGCGACTGCGAGTTCAGGCATCTACGAGCGCCGACGAGCCGGGTGTGATGGGCGCGCCCAAGGCGCGATGAGGCCCTCTGGCGCGGTGTGCTAGCATTGGGACTTCGTTCGGGTCGGACGCCGCCGGCCCTGTCAGAGCCGCCTGCCGAGCCGAGCCGCATGTCATTACGGGCCACATTCCTGGGTATCGGGGCCGCTCTTGCGGCGCTGATCATCTCGAGTCTCGCGGTGATGGCGGCGCTGCAGCGGAACATCCGCGCGATCGAGAAGGCGGAGGAACGCCGCCATCACGCGTTTGTGCTCGCCGATCGGCTGCACCAGAGCTCGGACGACCTGAGCCGGATGGCCCGCACGTACGTCGTGACGGAGGATCCGCGGTTCGAGGAGTACTTCAACACGGTGCTCAGGATCCGCAACGGCGAATCGCCCCGCCCCGCGAACTACGACGGGATCTACTGGGACCTCGTGACCGGCGGCATCCAGGATCCGCAGGAAGATGGCGAGGCAGTCTCGCTGGAGGCGCTGATGCGCCGCGCCGGGTTCTCGGAGGCCGAGTTCGAGAAGCTGCGCGAGGCACAACGCGAATCCGACACGCTCGCGCGTCTCGAAGAACGCGCCATGGCGCTGGTGAAGGGGCTCTATCCGGACGAGCGCGGCGCGTACGTCGTGCCCGGAGAGCCGGACCCTGCGACCGCGCGAGCGCTGCTGCACGGGCCCGACTATCACCAGACCAAGGCCCGGATCATGGCGCCGATCGGCGAGTTTCATGGCCTTGTGGACGAGCGAACCGCGGTCGAAGTCGCGGCGCTGCGCGCCTCGGGCGACCGGCTCATGGTCGCCGCGATCGCCCTGGTCGTGGTGAGCCTCTTCTTCCTCGGGTTCGCGGCCGTGGTTGTGCACTATCGCGCGGCGATGCCGGTTCAGCAGTTGGAGCGCGGCGCCAAGGCCGTCGAGCAGGGTCGCCAGCCGCAGCTCGCGATCCGACGCGACGACGAGCTCGGACGGCTGATGCACGCGTTCAACCGCATGTCCGCGGCGATCCAGGCCGACATTGAGCGGCGAGAGCGGTCGCAGCGGGAGCTGGAGGCCGCGAAGCAGAAGGCCGAGGAAGCCACCATCGCGAAGAGCGCGTTCCTCGCGAATATGAGCCATGAGATCCGCACCCCGATGAACGGCGTGCTGGGCATGGCGGAACTGATGGCGCAGACCGAGCTGGACCCGCGCCAGCGCACCTTCGTCGACGTCATCGTCAAGTCCGGCAACGCGCTGCTGACGATCATCAACGACATTCTCGACTTCTCGAAGATCGAGGCGGGGCGCATCGAGCTGGACCCCGTCGAGTTCCTCCTGCGCGACTCGATCAGCGACACGCTCAGCCCGTTGTCGCTGCGGTCCGCGGCCAAGGGGGTGGAGCTGGCCTACGACGTGCACCCCGACGTGCCGGACGCGCTCATCGGCGACGTCTATCGCCTGCGCCAGGTCCTGGTGAACCTTGTCGGGAACGCCATCAAATTCACGGAGAAGGGCGAGGTCGTGGTCTCCGTCGGGCTCGTCGCGCGGGACGGCGACGACGCGACCATCGAGGTGCGCGTGCGCGACACGGGCATCGGCATCACGCCGGAGGCCGCGGCGCGGCTTTTCAAGGCCTTCGAGCAGGCCGAGGCCTCGACGACGCGCAAGTACGGGGGCACGGGCCTGGGGCTCGCGATCTCCAAGCAGCTCGTCGAACTCATGGGCGGCAGGATTCGCCTCGAGAGCGAGCCGGGCGTCGGCAGCACATTCATCTTCAACATCCGCATGAAGGTCGGCGAGGCGCGCCCGTCCGTCACCGTGGACGACGCGACGCGCACGCTGCGCGGCAAGTCCGCGCTCATCGTCGACGACAACGAGACCAATCGGCGGATCCTCGGCCGCATGCTCGAGCATTGGGGTTTGAAGACCTACGAGGCGGACGGCGGCAAGGCGGGACTCACGGCGCTGGATCGGGCCGCCAACGCCGGGCGCCCCGTGTCGCTGGTCGTCACCGACCTGCACATGCCGGGTATGGACGGCTTCGAATTCACCGCCGCGATCCGCAATCATCCGACGCTCGGAACCGTGCCGATCATGCTGCTGACGTCGTCGGCCTCGGCGGGAGATCAGGACCGCTGCGCCGAGCTGGGCGTGGCGGCGCGCCTGCTCAAGCCGGTGAAGCAGTCGCTGCTGCTCGACAATGTCATGCGCGTGCTCGCCGGCGCCGATCGCAGCCGCGCGATGAAGTCGGCGCCGACGCCCGAGCCCGGCGCGCCGATCGATGGCCGCGCCGACCGCGCGCCGCTGCGGGTGCTGCTGGCGGAGGACAATCCCGTCAACCAGAAGTTCGCGGTGCGCGTGCTGGAGGGCGCGGGGCATCGCGTCGTCGTGGCGAACAACGGGCGGGAGGCGGTCGAGCATTCGGGCGAGCAGGCGTTCGACATCGTTCTCATGGACGTGCAGATGCCGGAGATGGACGGGCTCGACGCGACGCGCGCGATCCGAACCCGCGAGGGCGGCTCCGGCCGGCGCCTGCCGATCATCGCCATGACCGCCAACGCGATGCAGGGGGACCGCGAGATGTGCCTCGACGCCGGCATGGACGGGTACGTGCCCAAGCCGGTGAAGAAGGATGTGCTGTTCGGAGAGATCGATCGAGTGCTGACGGAGGCAGGTCGTGGCGCAGATGTTTGACGAAGCGGAGCTCATGGAGCGTGTCGACAACGACGTGGAGTTTCTCGCCGAGACGGTCGAGATGCTCGCGTCCGACGGGCCGACGCTTGTGGAGCAGATCCGGGCGGGCATTGTGTCGGGCGATGCGCCCGCGGTCGGCCGTCACGCCCACGCGCTCAAGGGCATGATCTCGAACTTCTGCGCGCCCGAGACCCAGGCGGCCGCGCTCGAACTCGAGAAGCTGGGGAAGGCCGGCGATCTCTCGAACGCGACCGGGGCGCTCGACGACCTCGCCAGGCGCGTCGCGGACCTCACCACCGAGCTGACCGAATTCGTGCGGTCGAGGGCCTGATGCGCATCCTTGTTGCGGAAGATGAACGGATCACGCGGGCGTCGCTCGTGCGCCAGCTCGAGGGCTGGGGGCACACCGTCACCGCGCAGGAGGACGGCGAGCGCGCGTGGGACGCCTACCAGACGGGAGAATTCGACCTCGTCATCACCGACTGGGAGATGCCGTGCCTTTCGGGGCTTGAGCTGATCCAGCGCATCCGCGCGCAGGCGCGTGCGAGCTACGTCTACATCATCATGCTCACGAGCCGGAGCGACAAGTCCGACATCGTCAGCGGCATCGAGGTCGGCGCCGATGACTTCGTCAGCAAGCCGTTCGACAAGGAGGAGCTGCGCGTGCGGCTGCTGGCCGGCGAGCGCGTCGTGCGCCTCGAACGAACGCTGAGCGCCCAGAACGACGAGCTGCGCGAGGCGAGCGAACGGATGCGCCGCGACCTCGAGGCCGCGGCCAAGGTGCAGCGCGCCATGCTCCCCGCGACGAGCATCGAGAGCGATCGCATCCGCGCCGTCTTCACCTACGTGCCGACGGACGAACTGGCCGGAGATGCGCTCGGCTTCCACCTCGTGGACGACCGCCACCTGGTCTCGTACGTCGTGGACGTCACCGGGCATGGCGTGCCCGCGGCTCTTCTGGCCGTGACGGTCATGCACGCGCTGAAGCCCTCGGGCGACAGCGCGTCGCTCCTCCGTCGGACGCTCGGCGCCGCGGAAGCGAACGCGGGCCCGGCGAAGGTCGTGAGCGAACTCAACCGCCGCTTCAGCGCCGGCTCCGACGATCGTCGCTTCCTGACCATGCTCCTCGGCGCGCTCGACACGCGGACGGGCCGCCTGCGTTTCGCCCGGGCCGGGCACCCGCTTCCGCTCGTGCTGCGGCGGGGTGAGTTCATCGAGGTCAGCGACGAGGGCGGCCTGCCGATGGGCATCGTCGAAGACGCCGACTACGAGGAGGCGTTCGTGCAGCTCGAGCCCGGAGATCGAGTCTTTCTCTATTCAGACGGCTTCCCCGAGCAGTGCGATCCCACCGGCGCCACGCAGTTCGGAGAGAAGCGGCTCCGCGAACTCCTGGCGTCGCTCGGGCAGGAGCCGGGCGAGCTGCTCGCGGCGCACGCGGTCGAAGCGCTCGCAGGATGGGCCGGCGCCAGGTTCTTCGCCGACGATGTGTCGCTGGTCGTCATCGATTGGCGCGGCGGCTGAGCTCCTCATCGGACCCGACGGTGTGATCAACGAGGCCGACCCCGGTCCGGACACCGCCGCGCACACCGTGCCCGCGATGATGTACAAACTTGACGATTGCCGGACTCGTGTCGACTGAAACACCCGGAGACTCTTCCTCGCTCGCCCCTCGAAGGAGCGTTCTGCATGCCCCGATCGACTGGTCTTTCGTTCATGGGTCTGGCCGCGGCGATGCTGCTCGCGGCCGGCGGCACGGCGTCGGCGACGTCTCAGGACGGCGCGCCGAGCCCGGCGCCGGCCGAACCGACGCCCACCCCGCCGCCGTCGGGCCTGCTCCCGATCCCGGACTATTCCGGAGACCTCTGGGAGCGCAGGGCGCTGCTCGGCGATCTGTGGGGATCGCGCACGGACCTTGCCGAGGCGGGCGTGCAGTTCGGCGTCAACTGGTCGAACACGCTCCAGTCCGTCGTCAGCGGCGGGCGTGACAATGTGACCGAGATTGGCGGCGCCGCGGACTACAACCTCACGCTCGATCTCATGAAGATGAACCTCGTGCCCGGCGGGCTCGTGACGCTCCGGGCCGAGTCGCGCTACGGCGAGTCGGTCAACACCGACACCGGCGCCCTGCTGCCGGCGAGCATCGACATGTTCATGCCGCTGACGTCCCGGCCGGACGAGTCCGTGCCGATCACGCTGACCACGCTGAGCTACACACAGTTTCTCTCCGATTCATTCGCCCTGTTCATCGGTAAGTTCGACACGCTCGATGGCGACGGCAACGAGTTCGCCGCGGGGCGCGGCCTCACGCAGTTCCAGAACCTGAACTTCGTGTTCAACACGGCCCCACTGCTCACGATTCCCTACAGCACGCTCGGCGGCGGCCTGATCTGGAAGCCGACGCCGAACATTCAGCTCGCGTCCAGTGTCTTCACGACCACCGACGCATCCGAAGAGAGCGGATTTGACAATCTCGACGAGGGCTGGACGTGGTCCACCGAGATGCAGGTGCAGTACCAGCTCAGCGAGCTGCCCGGCGGATTCAATCTCGGCGGTTCGTACGCGTGGGACAACGACTTCTCGTCGATCGGTCGGCGGTTCGTCTTCCGGCCCGGCGAGGGCGTCACGCGCAGCCCGGATTCCGACGACTCCTGGTCGATGTACGCCAGCGTCTGGCAGTATCTGTTCGCCGAGAAGCCCGCGGAGAACGCGGACGCGCCGCTCAACCTTACGGATGGCCGCCCGGACCGCAAGGGGCTCGGCGTCTTTGCGCGCATCGGCTTCGCGGACCACGACACCAATCCGCTCGAACTCGGGCTTAGCTGCGGCGTCGGCGGGCGCGGCCTGATTCCCGGGCGTGACGACGATCTCTTCGGCGTCGGCTACTTCCGCAACGAGATCCAGACCCGCCGGCTCACGACGCTGCTGGGCGTCGAGGACGACTATCAGGGCTTCGAGGCCTTCTATAACATCGCGCTCACGCCCGCCGCCGAGCTGACCTTCGACGTGCAGGTCATCGAGCCGTCCACCGCTCGGCACGACACGGCCGTCGTCGTGGGCATGCGCGTCCTGTTGCGGTTCTGACGCAGAGGAGCAGCTCGGATGAATTCGGTCCTTCGATCCCCTCTGGCGACTCTCGGTGGCGCGGCTCTCGTGATCGCTGCGCTCGCGGGATGCAACACGCTCGGCCCCGGCGTCATCCACGGCGGGCGCGGCGCGTACAACGAGGCGATCATCGCGACGAACAACGAGCAATTGCTCGACATGATCGTGCGCAACCGGTATCGAGAGCCCGCGGGCCTGCTCAACGTCGTCAGCGTCACCGCGAACGTCCGCATCCAGGGCAGCGTGAGCTCCGATGTCGGCTTCGGTCCGGACAGCAACTACACCGGCAATCTCGTGCCGCTCTCCGTCGGCGCGATGTACGAAGAGAACCCGACCATCTCCTACGTGCCCGTGCAGGGACAGGAATACCTGCGCCAGATGCTCTCGCCGATGCCGCTCGACCTCACCATCCAGATTCTCAAGACGCTCGGCGGGTCGCCGCGGATCTACGGCCTTCTCCTCAAGGAGATCAACAGCGCGGTGAATCCGGTGCTCGGCATGATCCCGGGGGAGCCGACGGACGATCGATTCGCTCGCGTGACGGAGACGCTCGCGGCGCTGCACCGCGCCAACGCGCTCGTCTGGGCTCGCGAGCCGGGGGAACAAGGTGAATTCCTTTTGATTCTGCGCGAGCGCCGACCTGCCGACGCCGAGGCGATCCGTGAACTCCTCGACCTCCTCGACGCCGCGGGCGAGCGCACACCGTCCGGTCATCTCGCCGTCCGCATCCGCGCGGGGCTCGGCTGGACCGGCGAAGAGGCGCTCGATCTGCAGACGCGTTCGGTCTTCGAACTCCTGCACGTGGCCGCGTCCGGCGTGGATGTGCCGGAAGATCACCTCGAATCCGGGCTTGCCCCGATGATGCCCGCGGTCAGCGACGACGGCCGCCACATCGCCATCCGGCGCAGCCAGAGCCGACCGAACTCCGCGCTGGTGGCCGTCCGACGGCACGGCTGGTGGTTCTCGATCGACGCCACCGACACCGCGTCGAAGGAGGCGTTCGTGGTGTTGAACGCGATCATCACGGCGAGTCTCGCCGACGCGGCGGGCGGCCGCGCCGCGGCGCCGGTGCTCACCGTGCCGGTCTCGCGCTGAGGGGCGCGATCCGGATGTCCGAATCCACCATCGCGTTGGCGCCGCCGGATCGCCCGGCGGATCGCTACGCTACCGGCGCGTGACCCCGCTCACCCTCGCCGCGAGCATCGAGTTCGACCCGGCGGCGCTGCTGCTCCCAGCGCTCTTTCTCCTTGATCTCTGCGTGCGCCTGCTCATCGCGCTGCGCGTGGTGATGCGCCGTCTCTCGCTCTCGACGACGCTCTCGTGGCTGCTGCTCCTGCTCTTCGTCCCGCTGCTCGGCATCTTCTTCTACGCGCTCATCGGCGAGAACCGGCTCGGTCAGCATCGCGCCACGCGCGCGAAGAAGATCGCCGAGAGCATCCACGAGCGCGCCGCGAAAGTCTGGACGGCCGATGGACCCCGGTGGAAGGCCGACGAGCCCGAGACCAAGCAGCTCATCCGCCTGCTCACGACCGTCGGCGGGCTTCCGCCGCTCAAGGGCAACCGGCTCGAACTGATCCCGGAGACGCCGGACTTCCTGGCGCGGCTCGCCGCGGATATCGACGGCGCCGAACGGTGCTGCCACCTGCTCTACTACATCTGGTCTCCCGACGGACGGACGAGCCTGGTGGCCGAGGCGCTGATGCGCGCGGTGTCGCGGGGCGTGACCTGCCGCGTGCTCGTGGACGCCGTCGGCAGCCGGCCGTTCCTCGAGAGCGAGATGTGCAGGGCGATGCGCCAGGCCGGCGTGCACGTGCTGCCCGCGCTCGCGGTGAATCCGATCCGGATGCTGTTCGCGCGGATCGACCTGCGCAATCACCGCAAGATCGCCGTGATCGACGAGAAGATCGGCTACACCGGCAGCCACAACCTCGCCGAGGCCAACTTTGCGCAGCGGACCAAGCCCCGCGCCGGCGACTGGGTGGACGCGAGCGTGCGCATCGAGGGTCCCGCGGTCGGCGCGCTCGAGGCCGTCTTCCTCGGCGACTGGCTGCTCGAGAGCGACGAGTCGCCGGATCACATCGCCGAGATCGCCGCGGCGGCCTCCGTCGCGCCGAAGCATCAATCCGTCGTGCAGGTCATCCCGTCCGGACCCGGCCCGGAGCCCGACGCGATCCAGCAGGGCATGCTCTCGCTGATCTACGCCGCCGATCGCGAACTCATCCTCACCACGCCCTACTTCGTGCCGGACGACTCCACGCGCACCGCGCTGCGCGTCGCCGCCCGGCGCGGCGTGCGCACGACGATCGTCGTCCCCGCACGACCCGACGCCCGCCTCGTCGCCGCCGCCAGCCGCGCGTTCTTCGAGGAAATGCTCGAGGCCGGCGTGCGCATCCGGCGCTACCGTCGCGGTCTGCTCCACGCCAAGACCATCACCATCGATGGCGAGATCGGCGTCATCACCTCCGTCAACCTCGACATGCGCTCGTTCTACCTCAACTTCGAGGCAACGCTCGTCGTCTACGACAAGGTCTTCACCGAGACGCTGCGCGAGCTCCAGCACAAGTACATGGTCGATGCGCCCGAGGTCGATCCCGCGGAGTGGGCGCGACGCCCGCTCCGGCGCCGCTTCTTCGACAACCTCGCGCAGCTCGCCGCGCCGCTGCTCTAGCGCCCGTTCAGCCCCGGCCCCGCCCACACCTCGCCGAGGCGTCGGCCGACCACGCGGTGCGATTCATCGCCGGCGGCGCCGATCAGCCGTTGCAGCGGTTCGTCCGCGCCCTCGTCGCCCATCTCGAAGGTGGAATGGTGGATCGGCAGCAGCAGCTCTCCGCCGGAACGCTCGAACATCGTCCAGACCTGCTCCGGCGTCGCGTGCGCGTGCTCCCACGGCTCGTACGAGCCGATGCCGAACACCGCCAGGTCCGGGCGCACGCCGTCGAACGCGCTCGTCAGCGCCGTGTCCCCCGCGAACAGCACGCGCCGCCCATCGCCCTCGAGCATGTACGCGTTGTACCCACGCCAGCGATCCAGCGCCGCACGGGCGCCCCAGTGGCGCGGCTGCATCGCGTCGATGCGCACGCCGTCGATCGTCGTCGACTGATCCCAGTCCAGCTCGATCACCTCGCCGAAGCCTCTGGGCACGAGCCGCCCCGTCCGGCGCGCCGTGATCACCACCGTTTCCGGATGCACGAGCCGACGCAGCGACGGCTTGTCGAGATGATCGAAGTGCGCGTGCGAGAGCAGAATCAGGCGCGGGCGCTCGATCAATTCCGGCGGGCGCTCCACGAGGCGCGGCAGACCGATCGTTCGCCCCCCCACCGACATGCCGATCCGATCCGACAAGACCGGGTCCGTCAGCACGTCCACCCCGTTCAGTCGAATCAGCGACGTCGCGTGCCCCAGCCACACGGCCGCGAGACGCGCATCGTGCGGCAACTCCGGCGCGGGCAGCGAGCCCACGTCCACCGGCAGATTCCGTAGCGCATCGCTCAGGTGTCGCGGGTACCGGCGCAGGCCCGAGCGCGTCGCGGCGACGACTCGATCCCACGGCCTGCGTTCCCCGCCATTGTTCGAAGCCATGTCGGCCGGATCGTAGCGCCGCATGGGCGGGGAGCCATGTCGCTCATACACTCCATGAGCCGCTTCTCATCCCTCGGAAAGGCCAGATATGCAGAACCGCAACCTCATCGGCGCTGAATGGGTCTCCGCCGCGTCAGGGCAGGAGATCGACGTCGTCAATCCCGCGACCGACGAGGTCATCGCTCGCGTGCCGGACTCGGGTACCGAGGAGACTCGGCGCGCCATCGATGCGGCGTCCAAGGCCTTCCCCGCGTGGCGAGCGCAGACCGCCGGGGAGCGCGCCAAAGTTCTGCGGCGATTCGCCGACTTCATCATGCGCGACCAAGACCGCCTCGCCCGCCTCATGACCGACGAGCAGGGCAAACCCCTCGCCGAGTCCAAGGGCGAGATCGCCTACGCCGCGTCGTTCATCGAGTGGGCCGGCGAGGAGGGCAAGCGGCTCTATGGCGAGATGATCCCGGCCTCTGCGCCGAACAAGCGCATCCTCGTGCTGCGCCAGCCCGTCGGCGTAACCGCGTCGATCACGCCGTGGAACTTCCCAGCCGCGATGATCACCCGCAAGCTCGGCCCGGCGCTCGCGAGCGGATGCACGATGGTCGTCAAGCCGGCCGAGCAGACGCCGCTGAGCGCCATCGCGCTCGGCGAGCTCGCGCTCGAGGCGGGCCTCCCCGCCGGCTGCTTCAACATCGTCACCGGCGACGCGAAGACCATCGGCGCCGAGCTCTTCGCCAACCCCGTCGTCCGCAAGATCTCCTTCACCGGATCGACCGAGGTCGGCAAGGTCCTGATGAAGCAGGCCGCGCAGAACGTGACGCGCCTCTCGCTCGAGCTCGGCGGTCATGCGCCGTTCATTGTCTTCGACGACGCCGACCTCGACGCCGCCGTCGAGGGCGCGATCGCGACCAAGCTCCGCAACGCCGGCCAGACGTGCATCTGCGCCAACCGCATCTACGTGCAGAAGAAGGTGCACACCGACTTCGTCTCGCGACTGAAGGCGGCGATGGAGCCGCTGAAGGTCGGGCCGGGGACCACCGACGGCGTGCGCATCGGGCCGCTGATCGACGACGACGCCATGAAGAAGGTCTCCGCGCACGTCGCCGATGCGAAGGACAAGGGCGCCCGCATCGTCTGCGGCGGCAAGCCCGTCGAGCTCGGCAAGGGCTTCGCGAATCGCTTCTACGCCCCCACCATCCTCGACAACTTCACCGACGACATGCTCTGCGCCACCGAGGAGACCTTCGGCCCGGTCGCGCCGGTGCGCGCCTTCGAGACCGAGGCCGACGCCGTTCGCATGGCCAACGACTCGCCCTTCGGGCTCGCCTCCTACTTCTATACCCGCGACGCCTCGCGCCTGATGCGCGTCGCCGAGGCGCTGGAGTACGGCATCGTCGGCGCCAACGACGCGCTCCCCAGCACCGCCCAGGCGCCGTTCGGCGGCGTCAAGCAGTCCGGCTTCGGGCGCGAGGGCGGACATCACGTCATGCACGAGTACACCAGCGTCAAGTACGTCTCCTGGGGGCTCTGAAGCCCCGAGGGAAACGCCCGAACCGCGCCGCTTGCGTCGTCGGGTACCATCAGCGAATCAGCCCCACGGAGGACATGGATGGGACGGAATCAGGACTTCATGGCTCGCAGGGATGCGATCGTGCCGCGCGGCGCGGGGCGGTTCCATCCTCTTGCCACCGCCGTCTCGGCGAAGGGCGCGATCATCACCGACGCCGAGGGCCGCGAGCTGATCGACTTCGCGGGCGGCATCGGCGTGGTGAACGTCGGCCACTGTGACCCCGAGGTCGTCCGCGCCGTGCAGGAGCAGGCCGCGACGCTGATGCACACCTGCATCCACGTCGCCACGTACGAGCCCTACCTGGCTCTCTGCGAGAAGCTCGCGCAGCTCTTCCCCCACGGCGACAAGACCAAGGTGCTGCTCGTCAACACCGGCGCCGAGGCGGTGGAGAACGCCGTCAAGATCGCGCGCCAGGCCACCGGTCGTCCCGCGGTGCTCTGCTACACCGAGTCCTTCCACGGGCGCACCATGATGGCCATGTCGCTGACCTCGAAGGTCGGCTACAAGCTCGGCTGCGGCCCGTTCGCGCCGGAGGTCTACCGCCTCCCCTACCCCAACCGCACCAAGTACGGACCCGGAATGAGCGAGGGCGAGTTCGTCGAGCGCGAGCTCCTCCGCTTCCGCCAGGCCCTGCTCAACACCGTGCCGGCCGAGCACCTCGCCGCCGTCATCCTCGAGCCCGTTCAGGGCGAGGGCGGATTCGTCCCAGTGCCCGCGGCGTACCTCAAGGCGCTGCGCCGGCTCTGCGACGAGCACGGCATCATGCTGATCATCGACGAGGTCCAGACCGGCTTCGGCCGCACCGGCAAGTGGGCGGCGTACGAGCACTACGGCGTCACGCCGGACATCTCGACGTGGGCCAAGAGCATGGGCGGCGGCATGCCGATCTCCTGCGTCATCGGACGCGCGGAGGTCATGGACGCGGCGCGCCCGGGCACGCTCGGCGGAACTTACGGCGGCAATCCCGTCGCCTGCGCCGCGGCGCTGGCCACCATCCGCTCGATGGAGAAGCTGAACATCAACGCGCGCGGCGAGAAGATCGGGCGCGTGGTGCGCGACCGCTTCCTCGCCATGCAGAAGCGCCATCCGCGCCTCATCGGCGAGGTCCGGGGCCTGGGCGCGATGATGGCCATGGAGCTGGTCATCGACGGCGATATGGACCGGCCCAACACCGACGCCGCGACCAAGCTCGTCGGCGCCTGTCTCGAGCGCGGGCTCCTGATCGTCACCGCTGGTTCGTCCGGCAACATCATGCGGACGCTCGCGCCGCTGGTGATCACCGACGAGCAGCTCTCACGCGGGCTCGACATCCTCGACGCCGCGCTCGACGCCATCGCCGGCGCCAACACGTCCCGCAAACCCGCCGTCGCCTGACCCGCCCTTTCTGAGGACACGAATGACTCCGTTCGCCATCGCAGCCCTTCAGTTGAATCTCGCCGCGGAGCGATCCAACCTCGACTACTGCCGCGCACGGATCGACACACTGCTCCACCTGTATCCCTGGGTGCAGATGGTGGTCCTCAGCGAGCTGGCGGTCCACGGGCCGCTGCGTCACCACGCCGAGCCCATCCCCGGTCCGTCCGAAGCGCAGTTCCAGGAGTGGGCGGCGCGCCACAAGGTCTGGCTGATCCCCGGGTCGATCTACGAGACGCACGGCGGCGAGATCTACAACACCACGCCGGTCATCAATCCGCAGGGCCAGGTCGTCGCCCGGTACCGCAAGCAGTTCCCGTTCCTTCCCTACGAGGCGGGCATCGCGTCGGGCCATGAGTTCGTCGTCTTCGACGTTCCCGACGTCGGGCGCTTCGGCGTGAGCATCTGCTACGACATGTGGTTCCCGGAGACCTCGCGCACCCTCGCCGCCATGGGCGCGGAAGTCATCATCCATCCCACCATGACCACGACCATCGACCGAGAGGTCGAGCTGGCGATCGCCCGCGCGACCGCTGCGGTCAATCAGTGCTTCATGGTCGACGTCAACGGCGCCGGCGACGGCGGAAACGGCCGCTCCATCATCGTGGGGCCGTTCGGCGACATCCTCTACCAGGCCGGGCACGGCGAAGAGATGATGCCCATCGAAATCGATCTCGATCGCGTGCGCCGGTCGCGCGAAGTCGGGCTGCGCGGCCTCGGCCAGCCGCTCAAGAGCTTCCGCGACCGACGCGTGGACTTCACCATCTACGATCGAGCCAACGGCGCCCACGAGTACCTGCGCACCCTCGGCCCGCTGGCCCGGCAGGAGCGCGGCTCGCGCGCCGGCCTCGATCGACCCCGAAACGGCGGCAACGGAACACCCTCATGACCTCTGGCAGCGCGCCAAACCCGCGCAACGCATCCGGCGGCGCCTCACGTGCCCGCCGCTACGACGCCTCCCAGCTCCGCGTCGACACCTGGAACGACCTCCAGTTCCAGGCCAACTGGCTGCACGAGGCGCACCGATCGACGATCGACCGCGCCGAACCCCGCGCCAAGGCCGAGGCCAGTCTCGAAACGCTCCGGTTCCTCGAGATGTACTGGGCGTTTCCCGGCGCCGAGGGCGTCGACGAGCTGACCCGCCTCCTCGCCAAGGACGACATCGACCGCTTCGCCGCGCGCGCCGCGTGGTACACGCGACAACTGCTCAGCGACGCCTTCCGCGAGCGCGGCGGGCACGCCGCCGAGGACTCGTCCGACGACCGCTCCGACTCCCGACGCGATGAGCGCGACCGCTCCGACCGGCGCCGCTCCGCCAAGCCCTATTTCGAAGTGCTCATTGTCGGCGCCATGGATGCCGACGAGCGCTCCGAGTATCGGCGCATGCTGCAGGCGGCCCGGCGGGACGACGACGAGTACATCTACGACATGGTGTCCGTCCCGACGTTCCAGGACGCCGTCATCGCCGCGCTCGTGAATCCCACGATCCAGGCCGTGGTCGTCCGCTACTCCTTCCCGTTCCACACCAGCAACTCCAACGAGATCTTTGCGCGTCACCTCGACTCGATCACGGCCGAGGGACCGGCGAAGTCCTACGGCCTGGCGCGATCCTTCACGCTCGGCGAGCTCCTGCGGAAGCTTCGCCCGGAGCTCGATCTCTATCTCGTCACCGACGCCTCGCTGGAGGACGTCGGCGCCTTCAGCGGACGCGTCTTCTCACGCACCTTCCACCGGCACGACACGCACCTGGACCTTCACCAGAGCGTGATGCGCGGCGTGCGCGCCCGCTGCGAGACGCCGTTCTTCGACGCGCTGCGGCGCTATTCGGCGAAGCCCACCGGAGTCTTCCACGCGCTGCCCGTTTCGCGCGGCAAATCGGTGAACACCTCGCACTGGATCCGCGACTTCGGCAAGTTCTACGGGTCGAACCTGTTCCTCGCCGAGACCTCCTCCACCGGCGGCGGGCTCGACTCGCTGCTCCAGCCCCATGGCCCGATCAAGAAGGCGCAGGAAGCCGCGGCCCGCGCGTTCGGCGCCCGGCGCACCTACTTCGTCACCAACGGCACCTCCAC
>JBGTSD010000075.1:0-15573 GCA_041940385.1 Phycisphaerales bacterium
GACGAAGCCAAGCTGCGCCGCCGCGAGGTCGCGCAGGAAGCCGATTTCTACGGCGCGATGGACGGCGCCAGCAAGTTCGTGCGCGGCGACGCGATCGCGGGCATCATCATCACGCTGATCAACATCGGCGGCGGGTTCGCGATCGGCATCCTCGAGAAGGGCTGGTCGGCGGGGGAGACGGCGGAGCTGTTCACGAAGCTGACGATCGGCGACGGTCTGGCGTCGCAGTTGCCGGCGCTGATCATCTCGATCGCTTCGGGCCTGCTCATCACGCGGTCGAGCGGCGGGTCGAGTCTCGGTGACGAGCTGACGCAGCAGGTGGCGAGCAAGCCGGTGGCGATGGCGATCACGGCGGGGTTCCTGGGCTTCCTGGCGCTGACGCCGCTGCCGGCGGTCCCGCTGCTGTCGGCGGCGACGGTGCTGGGCGGGATCGCGTGGCTGATGACCCGCGAGGCGAAGGGCAAGGAGCGCGCAGCGCGCGAGGCGGAAGGGGCGGAGGCGAGCAAAGCGAAGGCCGAGCCGCCGCCGGTCGAGTCGCTGCTCAAGGTGGACACGATGGAGCTGGAGGTCGGCTACGGGCTGGTGCCGCTGGTGGACACGACGCAGGGCGGGGACCTGCTCGAGCGCATCGCGGCGATCCGGCGGCAGATCGCGGTCGAGCTCGGGCTGGTCACGCCGCCGGTTCGGATCCGCGACAACATGACGCTGGAGGCCAACGCGTACCGGGTGAAGATTCGCGGCGCCGGCGTCGCTCAGGGTCAGACGTTCCCGCAGCGGATGCTGGCGATCGACTCGGGGCTGGCGTCGGGCTCGATCGACGGGACGCCGACGAAGGAGCCGGCGTTCGGGCTGAACGCGTGGTGGATCGAGCCGGGGATGAAGGCGCGGGCGGAGGCGATGAACTACACGGTGGTGGATGCGGCGTCGGTGCTGGCGACGCACCTGACCGAGATCGTGAAGTCGTTCGCGGAGGAGCTGCTGACGCGCGAGGAGGTGCAGAACCTGCTGGCGCAGCTCAAGGAGAAGTCGCCGAAGCTGGTCGAGGAGGTCGTGCCCGGGGTGATCAAGACCGGGGATCTCCAGAAGGTGCTGCAGTCGCTGCTGCGGGAGCGCGTGCCGATCCGGGACCTCGAGCTGATCCTCGAGACGCTGTCGGAGTGGGGCGGGAAGACGAAGGACCCGGATGTCCTGGTCGAGTACGTCCGACACGCGCTGCGGCGGGTGATCTGCCAGAACGTGGCCGTGCCGCCCGAGGACGGGGGCGAGAAATCGCGGATCGTGTGCGTGACGCTGGACCCGGCGTTCGAGGACGTGATCAACGCGTACATCGATCGCTCGGCGGCGGGGACGACGGTGAACATGCCGGCGCGGGTGGCGAACGCGGTGTCGCGTCGGATCATCGAGTCGCTGTCGCCGGTGACGGCGGCGGGGCATCAGCCGGTGGTGGTGGCCTCGCCGCAGGTGCGCGCGGTGGTGCGTCAGATCCTGCACCCGCACTTGCCGACGGTGAGCGTGCTCGGGTACAACGAGATTGTTGCGGAAGTCGATGTGGAGTCGATGGGGTTGGTGACGACGCCGAGCGACATGCTGGCGGCGTCGGCGGCGTAGCGAGCGCGCGGAGGGCGCGCGGCCGGACAAAGGATGACGTCCGGCGGATTGCATGATGCGGCGGAACGCCATGGAGGGCGTGCTTGACGCTGAAGACCTACCGAGCGCAGTCGATCGCGGACGCCCTGGCGCAGATCAAGAAGGATCTGGGCCGGGACGCGGTGATCCTGCATACCCGTCACGTGAAGGTCGGCGGGGTGCTCGGCTTCCGGAAGCGGACGCTGGTGGAGATCACCGCCTCGACGGGCGTGAACGTGGCGCCGGCGCTGCGCGAGCGTCGCGCCGCGGCGGAAGCGCCTCAGGCGGCGTCGGCGCGAGTCGCGGAGCGGCGGGTGCAGCAGGCGTACGGCGCACCGAGCCCGGCGCCGGCCCCGGAACGCCCTGCATCGGCGATGCCCGCGGCGTCGCTGGTGACGCCGGCGACGATCAACCCCGTGAACGGCCAGGCGGTCGCGGCGCTGTCGGAGGAGCTGGCGTCGATCAAGGCGATGGTGGCGCGGGTGCTGTCGTCGTCGAGCGGCGCACCGGCGGTGGCGATGCCCGAAGCGCTGACCAAGATGTACCTGCGGCTGCTCGAGGCGGAGGTCGCGTCGCAGATCGCGGACGAGGTGGTGGCGGGGGTGCGGGAGTCGGTGGGAACGCGGGACGTCGGCGAGGAAGCGCTGCGCAAGCAGGTGCTGGCGAAGCTGGCGGGGTACATCCCGGCGGTGGATTCGCCGGAGGCGCCGGGGCGGGATCGCGACGGGCGGCCGTACACGATCGCGCTGGTCGGCCCGACGGGCGTGGGGAAGACGACGACGATCGCGAAGCTCGCCGCGGGGTACAAGCTGCGTCACGGCCGGAAGGTCGGATTGGTGACGGCGGACACGTACCGGATCGCGGCCGTGGATCAGCTCCGGACGTACGCCAACATCATCGGTTTGCCGCTCCAGGTGGCGCTGACGCCGGCGGAGATGGGCTCGGCGTGCGCGGCGCTGCGGGACTGCGACGTGGTGCTGGTGGATACCGCGGGACGGTCGCCGCATGACACGGGGCGGCTGACGGAGCTGCGGTCGTTCCTGGACGCGGCGCGGCCTCACGAGACGCACCTGGTGCTGGCGAGCACGGCGAGCGAGTCGTGCCTGGTCTCGGCGGCGCAGAAGTTCGCCGAGGTGAAGCCCGAGCGGGTGATCTTCACCAAGCTGGACGAGGCGGTGAATTTCGGCGTGCTGGTGAACGTGGCGCGCCGGATCGAGGCGCGGCTGTCGTTCGTGACGACGGGGCAGGAGGTTCCGGACAAGATCGAGCGGGGGACGCCGGAGCGGATCGCGCGTCTGGTGCTGGAGGGGGGGATGGCGTCATGACGGCGAGTGGCGCGGGCGATGCGGCGATGCGGTTTGGCGCGGGGCTCGGTGAGGATCAGGCGTCGGCGCTGCGGCGGATGGTGGAGTCGGCGCCGGCGGGGGCCGGAGTGGCGGGCGCGAGGGCGCTCTGCCGCACGGTGGCGATCGCTTCGGGCAAGGGGGGCGTGGGCAAGACGACGCTGTCGGTGAATCTGTGCGTGGCGCTGGCGGATCGGGAGATCCGGACGGCGCTGCTGGACGCGGACCTCGGGCTGGCGAACGCGGATGTGATGTGCGGGATGTCGGTGCGGTCGCACCTGGGTCACGTGCTGAGCGGGGAGCGCGCGCTGGCGGACATCGTAATGGAGGCGCCGGGCGGGTTTCGGCTGATCCCGGGCGCGTCGGGGGTGGGCGCCATCGCTGATCTGGACGAGGCGCGTCTGGAGCGGCTGCTGCTGGCCATGGGCGAGGTAGAGCGGAGCAGCGATGCGCTGGTGATCGACTGCGGCGCGGGGATCGGGCGCGGGGTGATGAGTTTCCTGTCGGCGGCGGATTTGGCGGTGATCGTGGCGACGCCGGAGCCGACGTCGATCGCGGGTGCGTACGCGACGCTGAAGTGTTTGCTCGGGAGAGCGGGCGCCGGCGCCGCGGAGCGCGTAGCGGTGTTCGTGAACCAGGCGCGGAGCGCCGATGAAGCGGAGCAGGTTCGCGCGCGGCTGGCGATGGTGTCGCGGCGTTTCCTGGGCGTGGAGGTTTCGTCGCTGGGTTGGGCGCCGCTGGACGCGGCGGCGGGGGACGCGATCCGGGCGCGGCGGCCGCTGATGTTGGAGAGGCCGCGGTCGCACGCGGCGAGCGCGATTCGCGCGGCGGCGGTGGAGGCGTCGCGTCGATTGGGGATCGGGGATGATCGCCGCGGCGCGCGTTCGTCGTTTGTTCGTCGGTTGCTGGGGTTGTGAGGCGCCGGATTTGCGGGGGATGCGGGGTTTGCGGCTGGTTTTCCTGTCGGCGGCGTGAATCCACGGACGGGTTCAACCGATAGGGGACGAGCGCGCGGGGGAGGGTTTGCAAGGAGGCGCTGGTGAAGCGAGGGATGCCGACTCGGATCATCGGCGCATGCTTGGGGTTGACCGGCTTTGCGGTGGCGATCGTGGCGGGTCTCGCGGCGGACAATCCGGCGGACGAGATCCTTGGGCGCGCGCTGCTCAGCATGTTGGGGTGTCAGTTGGCGGGACTCGCTATCGGCTGCGTTGCGGAGCGCGCGATCGAGGAGCGGGCGGCGTCGCACCGGGCGCTGCACCCTGTGGATGGGTCCTCTTCGGAGGAGCCGGAAGTTGGGGATTCGGAGGAGCCGGTGCTGGTTGTTTGATGATGGCTGAGCGCGCGGCGTGTTGACAGCGCTTTCCGTCATCTGGATACTGCGATCACTCGACGCTCAAGGACGGGCGTCGGATCCGAAGGAATGGATTCGTCGTGCGTGACGCGCGCGACGGATGGAACGGATCGAGAGGGTCAAGGAGAGGACCATGCCGAGCGTCAAGGTTGACGGGCAGACCCGGGCGAAGACTTCGAGCAAGGGACGGAAGCGTGCAACGGAGGAGACTCCGACGGCGCGATCGCTGCGTGAGCAGTTCGATCGATTGGAGCCGCGCGAGATCTTCACGGAGTACGGACGGACCGGCGCGGAGTCGATCCGCAATTACCTCATGGAGAAGTATCTCCCGCTCGTGCGCTACAACGCCGAGCGCATCCACACGCGTCTGCCGGACGAGGTGGACATCGAGGACCTGATGTCCGCGGGCGTGTTCGGACTGATCGACGCGATCAACGCGTTCGACATCGACTACGGCGTGAAGTTCGAGACGTACTGCGCGCCGCGCATCCGCGGCGCGATCCTCGATCACCTGCGCGGCATGGACTGGGTGCCTCGTCTCGTGCGTCAGCGCACGGCGAAGGTCGAGAGCGCTCGCGCGGCGATCGAGATGGAGACGGGCACGGCGCCGACGGACGCGGACATCGCCAAGCGCCTCGGCGTGGACGAGGAGGAGTTCAAGAAGCTCCAGCGGGATTCGTCGGCGGTCTCGATCACGAGCCTGTCGCGCCGGTGGACGAATTCGGACTCGGGTCGCGAGAGCCGGGAGATGGACGTGATCCGGGAGGATCCGCGTTCCAACCCGCTGACCGAGGCCCAGCGCCGCGACCTGAAGGATCTGATCACCAAGGGCCTCTCCCGGGCGGAGCGGCTGATCGTCATCCTCTACTACTACGAGGAGATGACGATGAAGGAGATCGGGCAGACCCTGGACCTGTCGGAGTCGCGGGTGAGCCAGATGCACTCGTCGATTCTGATGAGGCTCAAGGCCCAGATGCAGAGCCGCAGCCGGGAATTCGACAACGACTGATCGGCGGGTCGGCGCCTCGGGGTATGGCCCGGGGCCGTTGAGGCGGCTACAACGTGACCATGTTTCCAGGACGATCGAGGTCCGCGCGCGCGTGCATCGCCGTCGGGGCGAACCTTGGTGACCGTCGCGAGACGATCCGTTCCGCCGTTCGGACGCTGCGCCAGACGGAGGGTGTCCACGTCGCGGCGGTGTCGGAGCTGATTCGCACGCAGGCGGTGACGTCGCCGGGCGCGCCGGAGCAGCCGAGCTATCTGAACGGGGCGATCGTGGTGGAGACGTCGCTGTCGTGCCGCGCGCTGCTGGAGCTGCTGCTCGAGATCGAGCGGGAGCACGGGCGGGTGCGCGCGGAGGGTGAGAAGTGGTCGGCGCGGACGCTCGACCTCGATCTCCTGCTGTACGACGACGTGGTGATGGACGAGCCGGGGCTGACGGTGCCTCACCCGCGGATGCGGGAGCGGGACTTCGTGCTGCGGCCGCTGGCGCAGATCGCGCCGGATGCGCGGCATCCGATCCTGGGCAAGACGGTGGCGGAGATGCTGGGGGAACTCGAGAAGAGCGGGGCGGAGCCGAGTCTGGGGTAACGCTTCTCTTCGAGAGACCGCGGAACGCGCGCCGGGTCGATCTGCCCTCACCCTGCCCTCTCCCCCGGGGGGAGAGGAGTTGAGATCTGCGCACATGGTTGAACGGCCCTCACCCTGCCCTCTCCCCCGGGGGGAGAGGGGTTGAGATTCGCGCAGATGGTTGAACTGCCCTCACCCTGCCCTCTCCCATCCGCAGAGCCGGACGGGAGAGGGGGCGCGAAACACGCACGGGCTTCAACGCGGCGCTATTCGACCGTCAGGTTGCTGATGTAGTCGCTGAGGTCCTTGCGCGCGGCTTCGATGTCGATGCGCAGGCGGTTGGCGTCGTTCGCGATCGCTTCGAGGCGGGTTTCCTGCTCGGTGAGCTTCTGGACCCAGCGGGTGTAGAGGTCGCTGTTGCGCTCGACGGTCTTCATGTTCTCGCGGATGCGGTTCTGGTCGGTGGCGATCTGGTTGCGCTCGGTCTCGAGGTCGCGGAGGCGGCGCTCGAGGTCGTTGACGCGGGCCTGCTTCTGCGCGGCCTCGGCGACGGCGTCGGCGACCTTCTGGGAGGCCTTGCCGCTCTTCACGTACGCGAGGATGGTCGGCAGCTCGACGCTGGTGACGGCGGTGCGGGTGAGGTGGGTGCGCTCGAAGACCACCTCGAACTTCGCGGACTGGCCGGCGGGGACGGTGGTCTCGAAGCGGTGGAACGCGTCGGTCTCGCTCGCGGCCTTCGTGGGCTGGACGAGGTCCCAGCCGGGCATCTTCGGATGCTCGACGAGGATGGTGCGCTCGCGCTTGGTGTCGCGGTTATTGAAGGTGTAGGTGGTGGCGTTGCGCGACTTCCATTCCTGGACGAACAGGCCGTCGGTGATGCGGACGGAGACGATGTTCTGGTTCTCGCTGTTTTCCGCGTCGGCGGCGACGTCGAGGTCCACGGCGTAGGAGAGGAGTCGCTCCTGCTCGGCGCTGGTGAAGGCGATCTGCGCATCGCCGGCGTAGGCGCTGCCGTCGTAGACGGCGATGGGGCCGGGGGCGAGCTCGAAGCCGGAGGAGTTGGTGAAGGAGACGCCGCGCATCGGGTGCCGGGCGTTGTCGGCGGGGTTGTAGATGGAGAGGCGCCGTCCTTCGACGGGCGCGGTGAGGATGGGGAGCATGGCGGAGCGCTGGCGCTCGATGGTGACGGGCGCGGAGATCTCGTAGCGGAACTGCTCGCCGACCATGCCGGCGGAGGCGATGGACTGCGGCGCGTAGTCGGTCATGGTCATGGAGTTGAAGGTGAGCTCGCGGCGCGACGCCAGCTCGTCCGCGGCGCCGCCTTCGCTCGAGAACACGCGCGTACGCGGCACGTTTCCGAGGGACCCCGGAGGAGCGGAGGCCATCTCGCTCGCCGCCTTCAGAAGATCGCCCTCGTAGACGCGCGGGCGCGCGAAGGCGATGGTCGGCACGGGGATCTGGGGGCGCGTCACGAAGACGGGCTCGTGGAGGTCCATGCGGAAGCCGACGGGGTTGCCCGAGGCGAGGGAGAGGCGCACGCCGGTCCAGTCTTCGTCGGTGGTGTTCTCGACGATGGCCCAGCCCTGGAGCGTGGGGTCGCCGCCGGTCTCGTCGGGGAGGACGAGGCGGTAGGAGGTCTTCCACACGGGCGTCTCGGTGATGTAGCCGAGGACGACCGGGCGCTCGCCGGCGCCCGTGAAGTAGAGATCCACCATCGAGGTGTCTTCGTCGCGCTGCTCGGCGAGCGCGGCGAGGGCGAGCGAGAGTTCCTCGGCGAGCTTCGCGTCGGTGAACTCGAAGTCGTTGATGCGCGAGACCTGGATGGACTTGATGCCCTGCTTGGTGACGAGGTTGAGGTGGGGGAGCTGGACGACGGTGGGCTGCGTGTCGGCGCTGTTGGAGGAGACGACGACGGTGCGCTCTTCGACGCCGAGGATCGTGCCCTCGATGGCGCCGTCGGGGGTGGTGAGGCGGACCGAGGCGCCGCGGACGCGCGAGAGGATCTCGGGGATGGAGGGGTTGTCGGAGATGTCGATGCCGAAGGAGGCGAGGCGTCGCGCGAGGGGCTCCTTGCTGCCGTAGGAGACGGCGCTGACGGAGCCGCCGCCCAAGTCGAGGAGGACGAGGGATTTCAAGATGTCGTTGATCTGATCGGTCTCGAAGCGGAGGGAGACCTGCTGATCGCCTTCGACCTTGCCCATGCGCTCGAAGTAGCCGACGCCGGCGCGGTAGAGGGTGACGGAGCGCAGCGGGAGCGCGGCCTCGTCGGCGGCGATGGTGGTGGAGGAGAGAAGAAGTCCCGAAGCGACAGCGATGGCCGAAGCGGTGATCTTCAGCGTCATGGTGTGTCCCCTTGGAGCAAGGTTGAGGTTCCCGAACTGCGTGGTATGGACGCGCGGGGCGGAGGGCGGTTCCGTGAAGGAAGGGTAGCCGTTTGCGGGCGACGTCCGCCCGGTGCGGGCGGTGCGCCATCGGGGCGAGCGGACCAGGGGTTCCGGTCGCCTGCGGCGACCTTCACCCCTGGCAACGTGCGTGCGCCCGAAGCGGGCGAAGAGGGTTCATGTCGTGCGTGTGTGGTGGCGCGGAGCGTCGTGGCCGCACTCGGGGCAGATGGGGCCGGGGGTTGCGGAGAGGTCGTAGGCGCAGTGGGGGCAGAGGTTGCGGCGGACGCGAGAGTGGCGGCGGATGGTGATGTAAAGCAGCGGGCCGCCGAGAATGATCGCGAAAGATGGAAGCACTACATACGAGCCGTTGTAAAACTGGTTAAACCAAATCGGCTCGTACGCGCTGTAGTTCGCGTCCTCGACCCAAGCCTCGCACTCTCGCACGGACTCATCTGGGTGGGTGCGTAGATGTTGTCGGAGGAGTGGAATGAACCGGTCGATTTCGTCCTCTGTGAGGAGCCTGTCTGTGGGCGGATCGAGCCAACCACTTGGGCGGCTGCGAGCGACTATCCAATGCGTCGGTCGAGGCCCGAACGTGTACCACGGCACCGCTTTCGGCGGAGAGATCGAGATTCTGCCGTTGGCGCCATCGGTGGACTCGGTGATCTCGGCATGTGTACCGTCGAGCAGGATCGGCACGTGTAGGGGGTAATAGTCGACAAGCAGTTGACCCCTTTTCCACAGACCCATCCGCGCTCCAACCTGCGTTGTCACGATCGCGGCTGGCGGCCAGAGTAGAAGCGCTGCGAAGCCTACGAACAGCCAGCGTCGCCGGCGCCCATGTCGAGATATCGATGTCTTGTCCGGGGATGGCCGCATTCGAAGGTCCGGCGCGCCTACTCCCTCGACCTTCGGGCGAAGGAGACAAGCCAGGCGAGGGTAGCGAAGCCTGCTGCCCTCACCCATCCTCTCCCATCCGCAGAGCCGGACGGGAGAGGGGGGCGGTGTGGCCGCACTCGGGGCAGATGGGGCCGGGGGTCGCGGAGAGGTCGTAGGCGCAGTGGGGGCAGAGGCCGTCTTCAATGCGGTCGTTTGTGTGGATTTGCAGGCGAACATGTCTGCCGACAGCGAGCATGAAAAGGCAGCCACCGAGCCAGCAGGATCCGTTGATGGTCATCGCGTGCCAGAGAACTCGGTCGGGAAAACGGTCGGGGTCCGCAACGATGAGCGCATCGGCGCGTTCGGCCGGATCAGTGGATGCTGCGAGCCACTCGGCGAGCGCGGCCCTCGCGCGCAGTTCGAACGCCTGCCGGTCGCCGAGCCATTGATCGACGAGGTCTTCCCGAAAGGGCTCTACACGAACATTGGCGCCGCTGACGTAGACATTGAGAGGGATGGAATCGCCCCCTCGGGTTGGTCGATGCACCATGACGACGATGTCCGCCGTTTCATCGAGACCAATCTGCATTCGAAACGCATCGGATTCTTCCCAGAGGGAATAGCGGCTCGGCCACGTGCAGCGGGTATGACCTCTCGGTGCAATCTGATCGGCGAGGACGCCGGTCAGTGTCGCCGCCGGCGCCCAGAGGATGGCAATGAGCAAGCCGATCGACAGTTGGCGATGGCTGAGCCGCGGCATGCAAGTCGATACGCGGCGATATGGGGCGAGGCTGCCTTGCCCGGACTTTCTCATTCCCGATGCGGCGGGCTTACGGGTGAGGGACTCGGCCGCAAATCCGACTCTTCGTCGAGGACTCCTCAGAGTCGGCTTCCGTGCGCGGTTGCTTGATCATCGTGGCATCCCGGCGGACGGGAGACCGCGGCACATGATCGCGAGAAACCCGGAGCCCTCACCCATCCTCTCCCATCCGCAGAGCCGGACGGGAGAGGGGGGCGGTTATAGTTTCTGCTCCCCTCGATACGCATGACCTCGCTGCCTGTTCTTCATGAGTCGGATCGGACCGCGCTCGCTCGCGAGCTGGCGAACGCTGTCGCCGGGGAGGTTCGGTTCGGGCTGCATGATCGGATGCTGTACGCGACGGATGCGTCGCTGTACCAGGTGGCGCCGCTCGGGGTCGTCGTGCCGGCGTCGGTCGAGGACGCGGCGAGGGCGGTGGAGTTCTGCGTGCGCCACGGGCTGCCGATCCTGGCGCGCGGCGGGGGGACGAGTCTGGCGGGGCAGGCGGTGAATCGCGCGGTGGTGGTGGATGTGTCGCCCAACTGCCGCGGGATTGGGGAGGTTGACCCCCGGAGTCCTCTTGTGCACGTCGAGCCGGGCGTGACGGTGGAGGAGCTGAACGGCGAGTTGCTGCGGCGCGGAACGGGGCTGTTCTTCGCGCCGGACCCGGCGACGATGCGCCAGGCGACGGTGGGGGGATGCATCGGGAACAACGCCGCGGGGGCGCGGTCGATCCTGTTCGGGCGCACGAGCGAGAACGTGGAGTCGATCGACGCGATGCTGGCGACGGGCGAGCGCGTGCGGCTGGAGCGCGGCGGGGCGGAGAAGTCGCTGCTGGTGCGCCGGATCACGGAGCAGGTCGCGCAGATCGTCGAGTGCGTCGAGCCGCTCATCCGCGAGCGCTTTCCGAAGACGGTGCGCCGCAACGCGGGGTACGGGCTCGACCTGGTGCTCCAAATGCTGCGCGGCGAGGGGGTGTATGGAGGAGGCCGCGGCGTTGAGAATGTGAATCTCGCGCACCTGCTGTGCGGGTCGGAGGGGACGCTGGCGGTGACGCTCGGCGCGACGGTGCGGCTGCATCCGATCCCGAAGGTCAAGGGGCTCGCGGTGATCTCGTTCGCGACGCTGGACGAGGCGATGGACGCGGTGCTGCCGATCCTCTCGACGAAGCCGAGCGCGGTGGAGCTGCTGGATGATCTGGTGGTGTCGCTCGCGCGGGAGAACGCGGAGTGCCGTCGGTATGTGGAGTTGCTGCCGCGGCTGGATCCGAGGCAGGTCAACGCGGTGCTGTACGTGGAGTACTTCGCGGAGCGCGCGGATGAGTTGGCGGAGCGGTTCGCGGCGCTAAAGGGCGTGGTGTCGGATTGTGCGATGGCGACGTATACGGACGCCGCGGCGATGCTGAGCGCGTGGCGGTTGCGCCAGGCGGGCGAGCCCTTGCTGCACGGGTTGCCGGGGGAGCGGAAGCCGATCACCTTCGTCGAGGACAACGCGATCCCGGTCGAGCGGCTGCCGGAGTTCGTGAAGCGATTGCGAAAGATCGTGGAGGAGCACGGGACGCGCGCGGCGTTCTATGCGCACGCGTCGGTCGGTGTGCTGCACGTGCGCCCGCTGCTGAGCTTGAAGGATGAGGACGACTTGCGGCGGATGCGTGAGATCGCGGTGCAGACGGCGGATTTGGCACGGGAGCTGGGCGGCGTCATGTCGGGCGAGCACGGGGATGGTCGCGTGCGCGGGCCGCTGCTCGAGCGGTTGTATGGGCGCGAGCTGTGCGAGGCGTTCCGGGAGGTGAAGGAGGTCTTCGATCCCAAGGGGTTGATGAACCCGGGGATCATCGTGGGCGCGGGGCCGGTGGCGAGCATCACGGAGCGATTGCGCGTCGATCCGGAGCCAAACGACGGGGAAACGGCGCGCGTACCGGAGGTCGAGACGTACTACACGTACGACGACCAGCACGGGTTTGATGGCGCGGTGGAGATGTGCAACGGCGCGGGCGTGTGCCGGCGGCGCAGCGGCGGGACCATGTGCCCGTCGTACCAGGCGCTGCTGGACGAGCGTCACGCGACGCGCGGGCGGGCGAACGCGCTGCGACTGGCGATCACGGGGCAGCTCGGCGCCGGAAGCGGCGGCGCGGCGCGATGGGACGATGCGGAGACGATGGAGACGCTCGACCTGTGCCTGTCGTGCAAGGCGTGCAAGGCGGAGTGTCCGAGCAATGTGGACATCGCGCGGCTCAAGAGCGAGTACCTCGCGCAGGGATTCAAGGGTGGGGCGAGTGCGCCGCTGAAGGATCGTGTCGCGGCGGAGATCCGGACGCTGAATCGGATCGCGTCGCTGACGCCGGGCTTGGCGAACGCGATGCAGGAGTCGGCGATCGGCCGAGCGATCGCGAACCGGGTGATGGGGCTGCATGTGAAGCGGTCGCTGCCGCGGTTCGGGAGGTCGCTGTATGCGTGGATGAAGGGGCGGCGTGCGACGAGTGAGGCAAGCGCGGGGAGGCCTCGCGTGGTGCTGTTCGCGGATTGTTTCACGGCGTACAACGAGCCGCAGATCGGCGCGGCGGCGGTGCGATTGCTCGAGCACTTCGGGTACGAGGTGGTGGTGGCGAAGTCGGGCTGCTGCGGGCGGCCGGCGATGTCCACGGGGCAACTGGCACGGGCGATCGAGCAGGCGACGGGGACGCTGGATGACCTCGAGCCGTTCATCGAGGACTCGGGCGTCGCGGCGATCGTGGTGTGCGAGCCGTCGTGCCTCTCGGCGTTCAAGGATGACTGGCTGTCGCTGAAGATCCCGAGGCCGCGGGAGCTGCGCGAGCGATTGGCGGCGAAGGCGATGCTGGTCGAGGAGTTCCTCGAGGCGCGGTGGGATTCGCACCCGAGGAAGGTGGAGCTACGCGGCGCGAGCGAGGGCGATCCGATCCTGCTGCACGCGCACTGTCATCAGAAGGCGCTGTGGGGCGCGCAGAGTTCGGCGGGATTGCTCAAGAGGATTGCCGGCGAGCGCGTGAAGGTGTTGGACACGGGGTGCTGCGGTATGGCGGGGTCGTTCGGGTACGCGGCGCATCGGTACGAATTGTCGATGCAGATCGGCGAGCTGACGCTGTTCCCGGCGATCCGGGACGCGGGGAGTTGCACGGTCGCGGCGACGGGAACATCGTGCCGCCACCAGGTGAAGGATGGGCTGGGTGTGGCGGCGAAGCATCCGGTGGAGGTCGCGGCGGAATTGCTGCTGCCTCGGGGACAGTGAGCGGTAGGAGATGAGCATGAGCGAAGAACGAGCGACGATCCGGGCCGGCGTGCCGGCGCACAACATGTGGCTGCTCCACGCCGCGCCGTTCGAGGTGGGCGATCCGGCGGCGCTGATCACAATCCCCGGGCGCGGGCGGTTCTACATCGTGCGTGACATCGAGATGGAGCGGGCGAGGCGGGCGAACATCGCGGAGTTCGTCTTCGCGCCGAAGGATTTCACGCCGGCGGGCGGGTTGTCGGCGGACCGGGAGATGGCGACGGCGCAGGCGTCGGCGGAGTGTCTGAGGCGCGAGGGCGTGCGCGAGGTGTGGGCGGACCGGTCGCTGCCGATGATCTTCGCGGACGCGTGCGAGCGTGCGGCGATCAAGGTGAACTGCGATCCGGAGATGGGGGTGCTGGAGCGGCGGGCGAAGACGAAGCGCGAGGTCGAGGCGCTGAAGAAGGCGCAGAAGACGACGGAGGAGGCGGTGCGGTTCGCGTGCCAGACGATCGCGCGGGCGCAGGCGGGGAAGGACGGCGTGCTGCAGCACGGCGGGGCGCCGCTGACGAGCGAGCGGGTGCAGTCGATGATCAACGTGTGGCTGCTCGAGCGTGGGTTCTCGACGAGTCATTCGATCGTGGCGGGCGGCAGGCAGGGCGGCGATTGCCACGAGCGGGGGTCGGGGGCGCTGCGCACGGGCGAGCTGGTGATCGTCGACGTGTTCCCGATGGACCCGGCGACGCACTACTTCGGTGATTGCACACGGACGGTGGTGCACGGAAAGGTCCCGGAGATTGCGGCGAAGATGCACGAGGCGGTGGTCGCGGCGAAGAAGGCCGCGATCAGCGCGACGCGGGCGGCGGTGACGGGAGAGGATGTGCACCAGGCGGCGTGCGAGGTGTTTCGGGCGCGCGGGTACGAGATTGGGCTGCCGGCCCCCGGAAGTTCGGACCAGGTCATTGCGTATGCGCACGGCACGGGCCATGGCGTGGGGCTGGATGTGCACGAGCCGCCGCTGCTCGATCGCGGCGGGCCGGAGCTGGTGGTGGGGGACTGCCTGACGATCGAGCCGGGGCTCTACAGTCATGCGATCGGCGGGGTGCGCGTCGAGGACATGGTGATCGTGACGGCGAAGGGATGCGAGAACCTGAACACGCTGCCGGAGGGTTTGACGTGGTCCTGATAGCGATGCTGGCGGGCGCCGCGATGACGCAGACATTGACGGGCGGCGCGACGGGGCCGGGTGTGCCGGCGTTCGGCGTGAGGCCGGGCTACCGGGTGACGCTCGCGGCGGAGGGGATCGACTCGGCGCGTTTCCTCGAGTTCGGGGAGGGCGGGACGCTGTACGTGAGCATCCCGACGCGCGGCGAGATCTTGTCGCTGCGCGACGAGGACGGCGACGGCGCGTTCGAGAAGGAAACGACGTTCGTCAGCGGGTACGCGTCGGCGCACGGGATGTGCTGGACGGACGGCGAACTCTGGTTCGCGCAGTCGGGGGCGATCCATCGGGCGAAGGACTCGGATGGCGATGGCGAGGCGGACGACATCGTCACGGTCATTCCCGAGGGACGCATCGTCTCCGGGGGCGGACACTGGTGGCGGTCGCTGCTGGTGACGGATCAGCACATCTACACGTCGATCGGCGACAGCGGGAACATCACGGACGAGACGCGCACCGAGCGGCAGAAGATGTTCCGCTTCCGGCGCGACGGGTCGGACAAGACGCTCTTCTCGTCGGGGATCCGAAACACGGAGAAGCTGCGGCTGCGCCCGGGGACGAGCGAGGTGTGGGGGCTCGATCACGGTTCGGACTGGTTCGGGCGCGAGTTCGGCGAGCGGCGCGGGTCGCAGCCGATCACGGACCTGAATCCGCCCGATGAGATGAACCACTACGTCGAGGGCGGGTTCTACGGGCATCCGTTCATCGTGGGGATGCGCGTGCCGCGGCAGGAGTTCGCGGATCGGCGCGACATCGTGGAGCTTGCGGAGCGGACGACACCGCCGGCGTGGAGCTTCGGCGCGCACGTGGCGACGAACGGGTTCACATTTTTGACGAGCGCGCACTTTGGTGAGGATCACCGGGGCGACGTGTTCGCGGCGCTGCACGGGAGTTGGAACTCGTCGGTGCGGGTGGGGTACGAGGTGCAGCGGGTGCTGTTCGACGACGCGACGGGCCGGCCGTATGGAGCGCTGACGATCGTGCGGGCGCTGGGGGACGGCGGGCGCGTGCTGGCGCGTCCGGTGGACTGCGTGGAGTCTCCGGACGGGTCGGTGCTGTTCTCGTGCGACGCGACGGGGCGGATCTACCGGATCAGCCGCGACGAGGGTCGGGCGATCGCGGAGTAGACGCCTTCTTCAAGAGGAAGGGCGACCGAGGGGACTCGAACCCCCGAC
>JBGTSD010000076.1:0-15452 GCA_041940385.1 Phycisphaerales bacterium
TTGCGCAGGTAGTCGATGAAGACCTTGCCCTTGCGGCGGGCCTTGCTGGCGGTCGCGATGAAGGCGCCGGGATCAGCGGCGACCAGGGACCTGGCGACATCGGCGCAGAACGCCTTGACCTCGCTCCAGCGGTGCTCGGGACGGATCGGCGCCACGACGTGCAGCCCCTTGCCGCCGGTCGTCTTCAGATAGGTCCTGAGCCCGGCGCGTTCGAGCGCCTCGCGCACGCGCAGCGCGCCGTCCTTGACGCGGTCGAATGGCACGGACGAATCGGGATCCAGGTCGAACGTCAGCGTGTCCGGCTGTTCGACATGCTCCTCGGTCGAACCCCAGACATGCACCTCGAGCACGCCGAACTGCACGAGCGCGACGAGCCCCGCGGCGGAGTCCACCGCGATGTACTCAGCGGTTCCGGAGGACTCACGCACTCGGATCGACTTCACCGGATCGCCGAAGGTCTCCCGCAGATGCTTCTGAAAGAAGCACTGGCCCGTTCGCCCCGCGGGGCATCGCACGGTGCTCAGTGGGCGGCCGGCGATGAAGGGCAGCATGTGCTCCGCGATGCGTTCATAGTGCTGCGCCAACTCCAGCTTGGTCACGCCCTGATCGGGATAGACGACTCGATCAGGGTGGGTGATGCGGACGCCGGCGACGAGAGCATGATCGGCGTCGGCGCGGGCGCGGGGGCTTCGTCGGACGCTGGTCGATCGGGGCGCCTTCTGCGGACGCTCGACGCGGATCTCGGCGGGGGGCTTATCCTCGCGCAACCCTTTGAAGGACGGATGGCGGAGTCGGCGGTCGTCGGTCCACTCGGTGAACTCGACCTCGGCGATGAGCTTCGGCGAGACCCATCGGGCGCCGCGGGATTCATCGGGGCTCGGCGGAATGTCCGCCGGACACGACTCCCGGTCGATGGGATCGAGCCGCGCGCGGAGATCGCGCAGGCTTGCCTGCGTGAAGCCCGTGCCGACGCGCCCGGTGTAGGCGAGTCGCCCTTGCGCATCGTGGGCGGCGAGGAGGAGCGACCCCAGGTGCTTGCGCGATCCCGACGGCGCCGTCCACCCGATGATGACGAACTCCTGTCGTTTCGTGCACTTGACCTTCATCCACGAGCGTGAGCGCGCCTGCGTATAGGGCGCATCCGCCTTCTTGCTGATGACGCCCTCGAGTTGGAGTCGGCACGCGTGCGTGTAGACGTCGGCGCCGGCGCCCTCGATGTGGTCGGAGAATCGGAGGACTCCGTCGTCGGTTTCCTCAAGCATCGACCGAAGGAGCGCCTTGCGATCCAGCAGTCGGCAGCGCGTCAGGTCGTGCCCCTCGGCGTAGGGCAGGTCGAAGGCGCAGAATGCGAGGTCGTCGAAGTCTCCGGACTTGACGGCGTTCTGGAGCCGCTGGAACGAGGTGCGGCCGTCCTCGTCCATGATGACCACTTCGCCGTCGATGACGGCGTCATGGATCGGCACACGGGCGATTGCCCGCGCGATGGGTGGGAACTTCGCGGTCCAGTCCTTGCCGGCGCGGGTCATCAGGCGCACCCGGTCGCCGGACTTGTGGATCAGCATCCGGTAGCCGTCGAGCTTGATCTCGTGGACCCAGTCTTCGCCGCGGGGGGTGCGGTCCACGAGGGTGCAGAGCTGGGGTGTCACTGCGCGCGGCATCGGCGCCGGGCGCGCGCCGTCCAACGGCGCCGGATCCAGCGCGACGGTCGTCTGCTTGCGGGAGGATCGCTTTGCCTTGGATACCTTGCGATTCCTCTTCGGCGGTGCGTCGCCCGCTTGATCGCGCGCAATCTGGCGCATCGTTCGCCCGGAGACCACGCTGCGCACGCGGTCGCTGTCGGGCTTGGCGTCCTTGCGGGCGGAGCGGTCGTCGTGCTTGATGAGGAGCCAGTTGTCCGCGGTCTCTCCGGCGCGTCGCATGCGCGTCAGGGTCCAGTCGCCCTTCAGGCGCTTGCCTCGGAGCGTGAAGGTGAGTTTGCCCTTCTTGATTGCACGTTCCGGATCGTCGTCGTGGGGCTCCCACGTTCCGCGATCCCAGAGCAGCACTGTGCCGCCGCCGTACTCGCCTTCCGGGATGACGCCCTCGAACTCGGCGTACTCGAGGGGGTGATCCTCGACGTGCACCGCGAGGCGCTTGTCGGCGGGATCGAGCGACGGTCCCTTGGGCACGGCCCAGGACGCGAGCACATCGCCGACCTGGAGACGGAGGTCGTAGTGCAGCGATGACGCGTCGTGCTTCTGCACGAGATAGAGGTCGCCGGAGCGCGCGCGGGCGCTCCCGCTGGGCTCGGGGGTCTTGCGGAAGTTGCGCTTGCGTCGGTAGTCCTGGAGGCCCATGACGTCGCGTGCCGCTCAGCCCCGCTTCGCGGCCTTCTTTTTCTTGGACGCCGGTCGTTTGGTGCGCTTGGTGGTCTTCTTGCGCGCTGCGTTCCGGTCGGCGCGCGGCTCGCCGCCGTGGCGGACGCTGCGCTTGAGCGTCTCCATGAGGTCGGCGGGCGTCGTGGAACGCTCTTCCTTCGGCTCCTTCGCCTCCGGCGCCTGCTCGATGTCGCCGGCCTTGATGCGCTTCTCGATATAGGCCATGAGCGCTTCGCGGTACTCGTCGCGATGCTCGGTCGGGTCCCAATCGGCCTGCATGGACTCGATGAGTGTGCGGGCGACGCTCAGCTCCTGCTTGGTGACGCCGACGTCGGACGCGCTGCCGGGCAGATCGAGCTGGTCGATCGAGCGCAGCTCGCCGTGATAGCGGAGCAGGTGCAGGACGAGCGCGTCGCCGCGGGGGACCATCGCCGCGATGTACTGCCGGGTGCGGATGACGACGGTCGCGATGCCGGCGCGTCGCGATTCCCGCATGGCTTCGCGCAGGAGGACGTAGCCCTTCTCGCCCTTCTTGCCGGGCTCGAGGTAGTAGGGCCGGTCGAAGTAGACGGGGTCGATCTGCTCGATGTCCACGAAGGACTCGATCTCGACGGTCTGCGTCGATTCCGGCGCCGCGGCCTTGAGCTCCTTGTCGCCGATCACCACGTAGTTGCCGTCGTCGTACTCGTAGCCCTTGACGATCTCGTTCCAGGGGACTTCTTCGCCGGTGTCGGCGTTGACGCGCTCGTAGCGCACGCGCGAGAAGTTGCGCGAGTCGATCATGTGGAGTTGCAGGTCCGTGCGCTGCTCCGCGGGGTACAGCGCGACGGGGATGTTGACGAGGCCGAAGGAGATATGGCCCTTCCAGATCGGTCGCATGTTGCCCACCTTTCGCCGGCCCCACCGGCGGCGCGCTTACACCGGGCCGCCCGTCACGGGCAAGACGGCGCCGGTGATGTAGCTCGAGTCTGCATTGGAGGCGAGGAAGACGAACGCCGGCGCCACTTCTTCGGGCTGCGCCGGCCGGCCCATCGGCGACTTGCCGGTCTCCTGGCCGAAGGTCGCGACCTCTTCGGCGTCGAGCCCGGTGTCGGAGGGATTCAGCGGCGTCCAGACCGGCCCGGGCGCCACGCAGTTGACGCGGATCTGACGCTCGACGAGTTCTTCGGCGAGGCACTTGGTGATCGCGTGGATGGCGCCCTTCGTGGCGCCGTAGTCGCTCAGTTCCTTGGACCCGCTGATGCCGACGATCGAGCCGGTGGCGATGATGCACGAGCCGGGCTCGAGGCGCGGCGCCGCGGCTCGCGCCAGACGCAGGTACGCGTAGACGTTCACCTTGATCGTCGTGTCGAGTTCGTCCTCGTCGAGATCATCGATGGCCTTGCGGTTCTGCCACGCGGCGTTGTGGACGAGGATGTTGATCTGGCCGAGGTCCCGGACAGCGCGATCGATGATTTCGTCGCAGAACTCGGCGTCGGCGAGATCGCCCTCGTAGACGAAGCAGCGTCGGCCGAGACCCTCGATGGCCTCGCGGACCACGTCCGCGTCGGCACGCTCTTCCGGCAGGCACGTGATCGCCACGTCTGCGCCCTCGCGCGCGAAGTGGTACGCGACGGATCGGCCGATGCCGGAGTCCCCGCCGGTGATGATCGCGCACTGACCATCAAGCTTGTTCGCCGCGCGATACCGCTCGCCCTTCCAGCGCGGCTGCGGTCGGAGTTTGGACTCGAGGCCCGGCGGCTGCTGATGCTGCTTGGGAAACGGCGGCTCGGGTTCGCGCAGGGGCTGGGACGTGGCGCTCGGCGACTTGGAGGGCGTGGACATGGTGCGGGCTCCCGGTGGTTCATCGCACTGTCGGCGATGGGCGTGAGTGCGCCGTGATGGCGCCGTGAATGCGCCCTCATCGCGTGCGAACAAATCCCGCATGTCGCCGCAGAGACCGTGATTTCGCGATGTAAGCGTCCGGCAACCCCGCACATTTCCCTAGGCGCAGAACGCCCGTCGTGGCACAATATTGGACACACGGTGTCCGTGGGTGGAGAGGCGGAGGGAGCCCGGCCCCGCGAGCATTCGGCTCGCGGCGAACGCAAAGGAGGCGCCCGTGCCACGTGCGGAAGACCTGCTGCGGACCAAGAACGATCGAAGCGTCGTCTGGATTGCTCCCGATGCGACTGCGCTGGAAGCGTCGCGACGGATGAGCGATCGGCGCGTCGGGTCGCTCGCGGTGATCGGCGCCGGCGGCGAGCTCGTCGGCATCCTCACCGAGCGCGACATTCTCAATCGCGTCGTCGCGCAGTCGCGCGACCCCGGTCAGACGCGCGTCGAGGACATCATGACGCGCGACGTCATCTGCTGCGATCGCGAGACGCGCTGCTGCGAGATCAAGGCGCTCATGCGCGATCAGCGCATCCGCCACGTGCCCGTGGTGGAGACCAAGCGCGTCGTCGGCATGATCTCGATCGGCGATCTCAACGCCGCCGAGGCCGAGGAGATGGTGCAGACCATCCAATACCTCGAGCAGTACGTCACGCCGAGCTGAGCCCGGCTCGGCGCTCGATCAGGTCGGGACAGGAGACACGCTTGCGGGGGGCCAGGCGGCCCCCGCGCGCGGGCTACGCCTTCTCGGCGCGCGACGGGTCGATCTCACGCAGGTACTGCCACGAGTAGATCCCGGTGTCGTGGCCGTCCGAGAACTTGATTCGGATCGCGTACGAGCCCACCAATTCCGCGGACTCGGCGGTGAGCGGCTTGTCGGCGCGCCCGGCGTGGGAGCTGGGCAGCACCGTCAGAGGGTTGCGCGACATCTCCTCGCGGAGCTGGCGCTGCTCCGCCGAGGGCGACATCCGGCGCAGCCAGGCGATCGGGTAGAGCACGGTCTGCCCGCCGGGCCACTCGACTTCGAGGCCCTTCTCGCGATCCAGGTGCAGGCGGACGGGTGATTCCATCGGGTATCGAGGGAGCGGGAGGGGCGGGGCGCGAACCGACGCTGGGGCCGGGCGTCCCAGCCGCCGATACCCTATGCCCACGCGCCCGCGACGGAACCGCGCGGGCCCCCGGCGCGAACCTGTATCCCGAGGAGACCCGATGCTGCTTGCCGAGCGTTGCACCCTGTGGACCCTGACCGCCGCCCTCGCCGCCTCGACCGCCCACGCGGGCGTGCCGCTGGGGCACATCGAGACGCGCGGCACGGGGCCGACGCCGGTCGTCCTGATCGCCGGCCTTGCCTGCGACTGGACGGTCTGGGACGCGTTCATGAGCCGCAACGGCGATCAGTTCACGATGTACGCGGTCACGCTGCCGGGCATGGCCGGCACACAGGCGCCGCCCAAGCCCGCGACCGAGGGCGGCACGCCATGGATGGACTCGACGATCGAGTCTCTGACGGCTCTCATCGACGAAAAGCAGATGAAGGAGCCGGTCATCGTCGGGCACTCGCTCGGCGGGCACATGGCGCTGCGGCTGGCGCTGGATCACCCGGACAAGGTCGGGCGCGTCGTCATGGTCGATGCGCTGCCGTCCTTCCCCGTCGGCGGCGGCTCGGTCGTCGGCGAGCAGCGCCAGGCGATCATCGACGGCATCCTGACGCCCAATCTGCGCAACCAGGACACCAAGCAGTGGACCGACTCGTTCGCGCGCGAGGGCATCATGATGGTCGCCAACGCGGATCGCGGCGAACAGATCCGCGACATGCTCAAGACGACCGATGGCGAGGTGACGGTGCAGTACTTCATCGAGGGGCTGCGCTCGGATCTGGCGCCGCGGCTTGGTGAACTCAAGGTCCCGACCCTCGCGATCGTCGCGATGAACGAGCGTCTGCCCGCGGGTATGACGCCGCTGCAGGCGCGGGCGTTCTGGGAGGAGACGGACGCGAAGTCCGACCAGCTCGAGGTCGTCGTCTTCGAGAACACGCTGCACTTCGTGATGGACGATCGCAGCGCCGCGTTCGACGCGGCGGTCGCGGCGTTCTCGAAGGGCGAGCCGGTGCAGGGCGTCGGCCCGGACGCGGGCCCGCCCGACGGCGTGAAGGCCCTGCCCAAGGCCGGCGAGCGCCCGGCGGATCGTGCGCCGGCCGACGAGGGCGGCGCGACGAACGGCGAGGAGCAGCGCTGATGTCGCCTTGGCGCGCCGGCGGGGGCAGCGGAGCGGGCGCGCAGGGACATTTCTCCGATCGATTGATCGAGGCGATCGAGCACTCCGGCTCGCCCGCGTGCGTCGGGCTCGATCCGGTGCTGGAGCGGCTGCCCGAGGCGATGCAGCGGGCCGCGGCGATGAGCGCGGAGGCGTTCGAGGCGGCCTCGGCGCGGGCGATCGAGACGTTCTGCCTGGGTGTGCTGGAGGCAATCGAGGGCGTGGCGGGCGTGGTCAAGCCGCAGAGCGCGTGCTTCGAGCGGTACGGCAGCGCCGGCGTGAAGGCGCTCGAGGACGTGTGCCGCGCGGCGAAGGATCGCGGGTTCGTCGTGATCCTCGACGCGAAGCGCGGCGACATTGGCGTGAGCGCCGAGCACTACGCCGCGTACGCGTTCGAGGCGATGCGCGCCGACGCCGTCACCGTCAGCGCCTACATGGGCGCGGACACCATGGCGCCCTACGTCGCGAGCAAGTGGGCGGGTCGCGGCGTGTTCGCGCTCGTTCGCACGAGCAACCCGGGCAGCGACGAGACGCAGAGCGTCCGACTCAAGGGCGGCGCCACCGTCGCCGAGCACATGGGCGCGATGGTCGCGGCGTTCGGCGGCGAGCGCTGCGGCAAGCGCGGCTGGAGCGACGTCGGCGCGGTGGTGGGGGCCACCAAGCCGCAGGACGCCGGCGCCATGCGCGCCGCGATGCTGCGGCAACCCCTGCTCGTCCCAGGCTTCGGCGCCCAGGGCGGCACGGTGGACGACATCGCGCCGATGCTCGCGCCGGGCGATCACAAGGTGAAGGGGCGCACGCCGTGGCGCGGCGTGGTGGTCAACGCGAGCCGCAGCGTGCTGTACCCGTTCGACCCGGCGGATTCCGACTGGCAGTCGAAGGTGCGCCACGCCGCGGAGCGATTCGCGGGCGAGCTGGCGAAGGCGATGGGGTGAGGCGCGGGCCGTCGATCAGTCCGTCTTGACCCACTCGTTGGTCGCCGACGCCCACCAGATCACGATCGTGTGGTTGCTGTTGGCGGGGAACCCCAGCTCGTACGCCGCGCCCTCGTTGAGCGCGTTGTAGATCCATTCCCCGACGCCGGCGGTGGGCGGCGCGATGCGCTCCGCGAACTCGGGCACGAGCGGCGCGAGCGTGTTGGGATAGCGCCCGTGCACGGCGCGATAGGCCTCGAGCAGCGCCCGCACCTCCGCGCTCTGCGCCTTGGCCGCATCGATGTCCTTCGCGGACCAGCGGACCTGCCCCGAGGTCTCGGCGAGCCGATCGGCGTCCATCACGAGGTAGATCCCGAGCGACACCACGGGGATTCCGACGACGATGCCGCCGACGATGAGGATGGCGTGGAGGGGGCGGAGGGGGCGATTGGTCATTGCTCAGCCTGACGACGGCATCCTAGTTTGGAAGTCGCTCGTCTTCCTGTGGGAACGCCGCGAGCCGTTTCCGGCTTCGCTATCGCGCATCGAAGGAGTGCGGCTCATTTCTTCGCTTCTTTGACCTGCCAAGCTCCGTCCTTGCCCGTGTGGAGCGTTAGACACGAGCAGTCGCGATACCCGCTGACGCCGAGCCAGAAGCAGCAGTGCAGTTGATCCGTCGAATACTGCCAGCCGCCCTTGCCCGCCGCTGGCTCCGGCAGCGGAGGAGAATCTGGCGAGCGCAGCGCGTCGAGGCTCGGGGGAAAGGCGCCGTGCTCGAGCTGATACGCCTCGAGACGGCGGATGACCTCGTCGCCGGCGAGCCGAGTCGCGTCGAGCGTGCTCTCATTCCAATTGCGGCATGCCCGTTCGAGGTGAATGGCGATCGGCAGGGGCTCGCTACACCAGTGGAGGCGCGATCGTGCGATTGCGGTCGCCGCGAAGACGATGCCCAGCCCGGCGATTCCGATGAGCCATCGCTTCATGCCGCCCCTCCGGGGCTTGTGTCAAGGAGGCGCACGAATTCCCTCGTCGCTCCCCGCAGAATCGGCGGGTGCCGCTCTCGCGAGTCGCGCAGATGCGTTTCGACGATTCCTTCAAACTCCTGCATCGCCGATTCGTTCGCGAATGCTCGCTTCGGAACGATGACGGCGCTGTGGGACTGATCGAAGATCAGAATGTGCCGCGGAAGCGATTCGACATGGTCGATGGCTTGCCATGAATACCTGGCCTCAACACCCTCTCGGACGAATTCGAATCCGGACTCCGTCAGGGTGATCGACTGAGGGCCCAGGGGGACGCGGATTTCCCCTGCGTCGATCTGGCGCTTCATGATCTCGTTGAGTCGCGACGCGAGCTGCCCAGCGGAGGTCCGCCGGCGCCAGCGGAGCCAAATGAAGGCGGTGTAGCCCGCGACCGCGGTCAGCATAGCGCCAGCAACTGGACGCCCATTCAAAAAGAAGCCGACCGCGCCGAGCACTTCGACCAATACAAACATCAGCATTACAACCGTAAGGGTTCGACCCGACGCGAATCTCTGAAGGCCCTGCGAGACTGCGAGGACATTCATCCGCTCCGCAAAGGCGGCATGGTCCTCGAGACGCAGTTCGTACCGGATCGTGGACACGCCGCCCCCGGCCTCACATCGGCTTCTTCCCGATCGTCACGTCGTACACGTGCAGCAGCTTCTCCTTGTCGAAGACCATCTCGTTCCTCGACAGGCCGACGATGTCGTACTCCGGCGTCAACTCGATCGCGTCCACCGGGCAGGCCTCTTCGCACATGCCGCAGAAGATGCAGCGCAGCTCGTCGATCTCGAACTTCTTGGGGTACTTCTCGCGATCGTCCCAGGGGCTTTCCGCGGCGTCGATGTGGATGCAGCGGGCCGGGCAGATGGTCGGGCACATCATGCACGCGACGCACTTGACGCGCCCCTGCTCGTCGCGGTTGAGCCGGTGCACGCCGCGGAAGTTGCCGGGGTTCAGGCCGCCCTTCTCGATCGGCATGTCCTCGCGGCGCTGCTCGGGGTACTGGATCGTGCGGCTGGTCTTGCCCTGGCCGAACGAGGTGAAGAAGTGGCGCATCGTCGTCCCGAAGCCCTTGACGATCTCGGGCACGTAGACCGCCTCGAGGCGGTTCATCGGGGGGCTGCTGATCGGGAGGATGTCTTCGTCGCGGATGGCCATGGGGCGAAGGGCTCCGGGAGATCGGTCGAGGGGGGCTCCGAGGCGGATTCTAGCGGGTGGTCTTCCAGACGCGACTCAGCAGCGAGAGCACGTGCCCGTCGGGGTCGCGGAAGGGCGCGGCGTAGAGGTCGCAGTCGGGCAGGGCCGCGACGTGGATCGGCTTGTCCCCCGCCAGAAACGCCACGCCCCGCGCCTTGAGCGTCGCCATCGCGCCGGCGATGTCCGGCGTTTCGAGGACGACCTCGGTGTAGCCCAGGAGCGATTTCTCCTCGCCGCGCGGCGCCTCGCTCGGCAGCTGGTTCAGCCCGATGCGAATCGGCCCGGCATGGAAGAAGACCAGGCCCGGTTGGCGTGATTCCTCGCGCAGGCCGAGCGTCGTCGCGTAGTACGCCGCGGCCCGATCGAGGTCCGCCACGCGCAGCAGGACGGTCGTCGCCGCGAGTTCCGGCTGGTTCATTGGAATGGTCCTCGCGAGGCGAGCCATCGCGTCACGGCGCGTGCCGCGGCGGCTTCGAGGAAGTCCGGCGCGCGCCGGAGCGCGCGCGGGCGGGGTGTGTCGGGCGGCGTGATGACCTCGACCATGGAGAACGGGCCGCCGTTTTCGGAGAGCGCCGCGCCGTGGCCTTCGCCGAGCGAGCCGACGAGGGCCGCGGAGGGGATTCCGGCGCGCTGGGCGCGCTTCGCCGCGCTGTACGCCGCTTTGCCGGCGAGCGACGTGCCGTCGAGGCGGCCTTCGCCGGTGAGGAGGAGCGCGGCGCCGCGGAGCTGATCGTCGAAGCGAGCCGCGTCGAGCACGATGTCGGCGCCCGGACGCAGCGCGGCGCTACAGAACGCGCCGAGGCCGTACGCGATGCCTCCCGCGGCGCCGGCGCCGGGCGTGTCGGGATCGAACGGGAGCCCGGACTCTTCCATGCGCGCCGCGAAGTTGCTGAGGCCCGCGTCGAGGTGCTCGACCTGCTCCGGATCGGCGCCCTTCTGCGGCGCGAAGACGTGCGCCGAGCCGCGCGGGCCGAAGAGGGGGTTGTCCACATCGCACGCGACGGTGAAGCGGACGCCGTCGATGCGCCGGAGCAGGATCGAGGCGTCGATATGCACGATGCGGATGAGGTCGGCGCCGACGGGGCGCAGGACGGGCTCGCTGTGGTTGTCGAGGAACTGTGCGCCCAAGGCCGCGGCCATGCCGGCGCCGGCGTCGCAGGTGGCGCTGTTGCCGACGCCGATGATGATCTCTCTGGCGCCGCGATCGATGGCGTCGGACACGAGCTCGCCCACGCCCCACGTCGAGGTGCGGAGCGGGTTGCGCTGGCCGGCGGGGACGAGGTGGAGCCCCGCGGCGGAGGACATCTGCATCGCCGCGACGGGGCCGCCCTCGCGCTCGATGAGCGCGAACGACGCGCGGACGCGCTGGCCCAGCGGGCCGGTGACGTCGCGATGGACCATGTCCGAGGGTGACGACGCGGCGAGCGCTTCGACGAAGCCCGCGCCGCCGTCGGAGATGGGGACCTCGATCGTTTCGAGCGTGAGGTCGGAGCTCTCCGAGGCCTTGCGCACGCCCCGTGCGATCGCTCGCGCGGCGTCGGCGCTGGTCATGGACTCCTTGAAGGCGTCCGGCGCGACGACGATGCGGAGCGGCGCGGGCATATTGGGGTGACTGGACTCAGCGGCGGAGGAGCGACTCCAGCTCCTTGTGGAACCCGAGGAACTCGCGCAGGTGCTCCTGCTCGTCCGCGAGCAGTTCGATGGCCATGTCCTGCGTCGCGTGGTCGATGCCGTCGCTGAGCTGGATGATCTTCTCGTAGCCCTCGATCGCGGCCTCTTCGGCGTCGATCACGCCCTTCACGACGGCGAGCAGGTCGGTCGAGTCCGCCGGCGGCTGGAGCGACTTCTGGCCCCACGTGAGCTTGAGCGAGCCGGGCGTCACGCCGCCGATGGTCTTGATGCGCTTGGCGACCATCTGCGCGTGCGCGAGCTCGGTCGGGATGTCCGCGGCGAGCGCGGCCTTGATCGGCGCGGCGAGCGCGCCGTCCAGGTCGACCGAGTTGGCGATGTAGTTCATCACCGTCTCGATCTCCATGTTGTACGCACGGATCAGCGCTTCGACGATGGCGTGGAACTTCGCGTCGTTGAAAGGCATGGAAGTCTCCTCAAGATCCAAGTTGCACGATCAAACCCCTGAAACAAAGCACCCCCGGGCCGGCGCGAGCGGCCCGGGGGTGATGGTATGCGGGGGATCGTGAGCCGGTTCAGTCGCCGCCGATGTGCTCGTCGAGGAACTTCACCATGCGTTCATAGAAGAGGATGCGGTTGTCGAGCTTGGCGAAGCCGTGGCCTTCGTCGGCGAAGTAGAGCTGCTCGGGATCGAGGCCGCGCTTCTGGAGCGCGACGGCGAGCTGCATTGCCTCGCCGACGGGCACGCGCGGGTCGTTGAGGCCGTGCGCGATGAGCATGGGGCAGCGGATCTCGTCGGCGCGGCGGATGGGCGAGACGGAGTCGAGGAAGTCCGGATCGGAGAGCGGTCCGTATTCGACTTCGCGCAGGGCGCGCCGGTAGCCGCGCGTCTGCTCGAGGAACGTCTTCATGTTGGTGATGCCGACGACGTTGATCGATGCGCCGAAGACGTCGGCGCCCTCGATGACGGTGGCGACGGACATGAAGCCGCCGTAGGAGCCGCCGTACGCGGCGATCTTTCCGGTCTGCGCGTAGCCCTCCTTGACGAGCCAGCGCGCCGCCTCGGCGCCGTCCTTCACGCTGTCCCAGCGGTTCTTGTAGTTGTCGAGCATGTGGAACTCGCGCCCGTAGCCGGTGGAGCCGCGCACGTTCGGCAGCATCACGCCGTAGCCCTGCGAGACCAGGTACTGCGCGACGCGATCAAAGCCCGGCCGGCTCTGGCCCTCGGGCCCGCCGTGGAAGTTGACGACGAAGGGGATCGGCGTGCCCTTGGTGTAGCCCTCGGGCAGGTAGAGGAAGGCGGGGATCTTGAGGCCGTCGAAGGACGGGTAGTGCACCAGCTCGGGGAGCGTGAACGTCGAGAGGTCGACGGGCTCGCTGTCCACGCGCGCGGTGATCTGCTTGGCGCGGGGCGCGGCGGCGCCGGCGTTCATCGGCATCTCGCACGCGTAGGTGATGCCCGGCGTGTTCGCGTTGGTCACCGACCAGGCGACGAGGTTGCCCTGCATCTCCGCGGGGAACACCATGCCCTCTTCGATCTCGGGCAGCGGCGCCGGCGCGAAGCCCGGCAGATAGAACACGCGGAAACGGGCGTAGCCGTCCTCGTTGTGGCTGGTCGCCAGCAGCGAGCGCTCGAGGTTCATCGCGGCGCTGTCGATCTCGAACTTCGAGAGCGCGGGGAGCGCCTCCTCGATCGTGCCGCCCGGAGAAAGGTCGCGCAGGTAGAGGCGGGTCAGCCCGTCGCGGAAGTCCGAGCGGAAAAGGATCGCCGATTCGCCGGGCATGTAGCCGACGAGACTGTTCGACGAGGGCTCGCCCTCCGGCGTGGCGCTGAGGTCGGTGAGCGCGCCGGTGGTGGTGTCCAGCTCGTAGATGCGCGAGTCGGAGATCGACATGTAGCGCCCGACGAGCACGCGCGCGCCGTCGGCGGTGACGTCGCCGGCGCCCCACGAGCCCTCGCGCGCGAGCAGCTTCGTGGACTCGCCGCTCGACAGGTCGTAGCGGTAGATGTGGAAGTCGTTCGCGCTGTCGTCGTTCGCGGTGTAGAGGAAGCCGGACGAGTCCTGCAGCCACGTGTTCACGCGGAACTGCACGGCGGGGTTCTGGAGGATCGGCTTGATCTCGTCGTTCGACGTGTTGAGCAGCCAGACGTTGGTGTCCTCGTTGCCGCCGACCGCGGCGGAGAGCGTGATCCACTTCCCGTTCGGCGCGAGCGAGTACGACGAGAGCCCGTCGGCGTAGTCCGTCAGGCGCTTGGCCGGCGCCGTCGGCGCGGAGTTGGCGGGGCGCCGGTAGAGCTGGTTGACGCCGTCCGGCCAGTCGCGGAAGTACACCGTGCCGTCCGGCGCGATGTCCACGCTCCCGGGCGTCCGGATGGACAGGAACTGCGCGATCGTCGGCGACTCGGGCGTCGCGGACGAGGCGCCCGACGCGCTCAGCGCGCCGACGATGACGAACGATGAGATGAGAGTTCGATGCAGCATGGCGATGGTCTCCTGAAGGGCGCCGCCGACCGACGCCACGCCGCAGCATACCGGCAGGTCGGTCGATCGCCGCACGGCGGGCGGCAAATCGGGCGACATCCCGCTCCAGGGTCAGCCCGGGGGGGCGTAGATGACCTTGCCGTTGTCGCCGTCCCGCTCGCCCGCGATGCACGCCGCGATGATCTCGGCGATGGTCTCGGGCGGCATCGCGGCGGACGCGGGGATCTGCTTCTCGCTGAACATCGAGCGCAGCATCGGCGTCTCGGTCGCGCCCGGCGCGACGCAGAACGCGCGTACGCCGATCGCCTTGCCCTCCTTCGCGCACGACCGCGTGAACGACTCCAGCGCCGCCTTGGACGCGGCGTACGAGTAGAACCCGGGGAACGGGTCCTTCGTGCCCATGGTCGAGACGTTGACGACGCAGCCCGACTTCTGGCACTTGAAGATCGGCCACGCCGCGGCGATCGCCGCGCCGGGCCCGATCGTGTTCACGGCGAAGACCTCGCGCAGATGTTCCTCGCCGGACTCCGGAATCGACGTCAGCGACGCGAAGCCCGCGTTGTTGATCAGCACATCGAGACGGCCCATCGTCTTGGCGACGTCCTCAACCAGGCGTGCCGCCTGCTTGCCGTCGGCGAGGTCGCAGGGATGCACGGCCGCGGCGCCGCCGGCGTCCGCAACGAGCTGCGCGGTCTCGGCGAGCGTCTTGCGCGTCCGCCCCGCCAGCGCCACGGCGTAGCCGCGCTCCGCGAGCGCGAGCGCCGTGGCCCTCCCGATCCCGGACCCGGCGCCGGTGATGAGCGCCACGGGGCGAATGCTGTCGGTCATGTGAAGGTCTCCTGAAGCACGAGAAGAACAGCGAAGGCCGCGGCGGGATGCCGGGCGACAGGGATCGCCGGGCCGCTACACTCGATGCACTTCGACCCCCATCGTCAACCGGATGACCCCTTGAACCTGCACATTGAAAAGCCGCCGCTGACCAAGATCGTCGCGACCCTCGGGCCCGCAACGGACAGCGTCGAAACACTCGAGAAGCTCGTCGCCCACGGCGTGAGCGTCTTTCGCCTCAATTTCTCCCACGGCGATCTTCACGCCCATCGCCAGCGGCTCCTCCTGGTCCGCGAAGCCAGCCGCGACATGGGAAGGCCCCTCGCGGTCCTGGGCGATCTCTGCGGCCCGAAGATCCGCATCGGCAAGATGCCCAAGGGTGGCATCGCGCTCGAGGCCGGTCAGGACGTTGTCATCCGCACCGACATCGAAGACGCCGTGCCGGGCGAGGTCCCGGCGCTGCCGTGTTCGTACGAGCCCCTCGCGCGCGAGGTCCGCGCCGGTCAGCGCGTGCTGATCGATGACGGCAACATCCGCATGCTCGCGGTGGACACGCCGATCGGCACGCAGGAGCTGCGCTGCCGCGTCATCGCCGGCGGGCTCGTCTCGACCGGCAAGGGGTTGAATCTGCCCGACAGTGACCTTTCCGCGCCGGCGATCACCGAGTGGGACAAGGAGTGCATGGCGTGGGCGGTGGAGCACGGCGCCGACTTTCTGGCGCTGTCGTTCGTCCGGCGCGCGGAGGATGTGCTGGAGCTCAAGCGCCTGCTCGGCGCCATGGCGCGGGGCCTCAGCCCCGACGAGGGCGTCGCGCCCCCGGGCAGCAGCGCGTCGATCCCCGTCATCGCCAAGAGCGAGAAGCCCAAGGCCGTCGAGCACGTGGACGAGATT
>JBGTSD010000077.1:0-15156 GCA_041940385.1 Phycisphaerales bacterium
GCCTCGACGACGTAGCCCGCGGGGGAGTTCGGGTTGAGCGTCGAGGCCATGATCATCCAGCCGCCGGTGAAGCCGGGGTTGATCCGGCTTCCGCCGGAGGCGATCCAGAACGGGTCGTAGGCGTTGATGAAGTCGACCCATTGCGTCGCGGTGATCTCGGTGCGGCTCAGTCGATAGCGATGGTTGACGCGGCCGAGGTTCTCGAAGCGATCATTGAAGTGGCGCTCGCTCGCGAGGGCCGCGCGATTGTGGGGCCGACCGATCTTGACGAATTCGATGCCGTAATCATCGGTGGGCCGCGTGTTCGCGCCGGCGAGAGCTGGCGCCGCGGCGACGAGCGCGAGCATGGCGGCACGGATTGGCGTCATGGAGTTGTTCCCGGAGTGCGATGAAGCGAGGCCTGTGCAGAGATCAGTGTCGCACGGACGTGGGGGAATGCAAGGGGCTTTGAGGGGGGTTCTTGAGAACCTGCGCCGCTCCGCGGCTCATTGGTTCAATCGGGGCATGGTCCGGGGGCGGGGCGCCCCCGGCTAGGCGCCGTCGGCCGCTTCGCGGCGGGGGAGCTCAAACGGCGCCGCCGTCGCCGCGGCGCGGCGAGAAGAGAGATCATTCGGTCTTCCGTGGGCTTGCGCCCACGGCTACGTGCCTTCGCCGCGTTGCGGCGTCGGAGGAGTGACTCGTGGCACTAGCGAAGCGCTCGTGCCACGGCGCCCAATTAAGCTTTTGTCGGTGCGCGCAGGAGCACCGACTTCGCAGGGCCGATGTCGGTGGCACGGGGGCGCGGGGGCGCAATCACCACGACTGTCCCGGCGGCCGGGACAATCGTGGCACACATGCGGAGCACCGACTTCTCAGAGCCGAAGTCGGTGGCACGGGGTCGTGACGTTGGTTTGGTGGTCCGGCGCCTGGCGACTCGTTGAGTGGGCTGGATGATCTTCGTGGCACGAGCGAAGCGCTCGTGCCACGGCACCCCGCTGACCCGCGATTGGGCGTATTCGCACCAGTCTGCCACCTCGGCGGTGGCCGACTGGTGGCGCCCGGTGGACTGTCGCTTTCTAGAGACTGCTGCTCGTGATCACGATGGTGCGGCAGTTGGTGGCGCTGGTCGATTCGTCTTCGCGGATGACTTTGACGAAGCGCGGCGCGGGGGGTGCGGGGGTTGTCGCGCACCAGTGGGTTGGTCTGGTTGGGGTGATCGCGGGCGTCTTCGGTGTGGCGTCGATGGGTTGGATGGTGAAGGTGGGGGGCGCGGTGGTGAGGATGGGGGTTGCGGAAGTGGGCGCGGTGGACGCGGTGGTTGGAGCGTCGCTGGGGACGTTGGTGGTGGCGAGTTGGAGGAGGGGGATGATGAAGGCGAGCAGGATGGTGAGGACGAGGTTGGCGAGTGCGGCCATGGTGGGTTCCTCCGGCGGCCCGGATTGGGGGCCCTTGGTCACTGGGACGCGCCGGAGGCGGGGGGCTGTCGTGGATGTCGTGGAAGAAGGAGGAATGGCGCCTAGTGTTTCGCCCCCATGACGCCGCCGACGGGCGGGCTGGCGAGGCCGCCGGCCGCTCCTGAGACAACTCGAGAGGGCGATTCCACGCTGGAGACGGCGGTCGGTGCGCCCGCGGTGGACCAGGGGCCTGGGCCCGCGCCGGTGATGGCGTCGGCCGCGGCGGCGCTGGACCCGGCGATGGCGGCGACGGCGGCGGAGGAGGCGACGACGTTCGTCCGGGAGCGGGCGCCTCGGATCTCCCTGGCGGCGAAGCGGTTCTGGGTGATGGTGTCGTGCCACACGGGCGTGGACCTGTACGCCGCGTTCGTGCTGTCGCTCGCGGTCGCGCTGCAGGCGCGGCTGGGTTTGAGCGAGGTGCAGATGACGACGCTGTTCGTCATCAACGGTGTGGTGAGCGGGTTCAGTCAGCCGGTGTTCGCGTGGCTGACGGACAAGCTGGACACGCGGCTGTGCGGGCCGGCGGGGTTGCTCATCGCCGCGGCGGCGTTGTGCTCGATCGGGTTTGCGGATTCGTTCGGCGAGCTGGTGCTGCTGCACGTGATCGGCACGACGGGCGTGGGGATGTTCCATCCGATCGGCGCGGCGCTGACGGGGCAGCTCGGGCGCGGGATGAGGATGGGGCGCTCGATGGCGGTGACGGTGTTCTTCACGGCGGGGATGGTGGGGAGCGTGATCGGGCCGCTGGTGGCGACGCGGATGAATGCGCGGTTCGGGATGGAGTCGCTGGTGTGGCTGATTTTGCCGGCCGCGGCGTTCGCGCTGGTGGTGCTGCTGGCGAGCAAGCGGGTGCCGCACCGTCACGCGATGGTGACGCGGCACGAGGATGAAGCGCCGGAGGCGCGGCGTCGTCGTCGCGGGGCGGTGGCGATCCTGTTCTGGGCGGCAGTGCTGCGCTTCGGTGTGAATAACGCGCTGTTCTTCCTGTTCGCGCTGTGGTGCAAGGCGCGGATCGCGGGGGATGCGACGAGCGCGGCGAACCTGACGGGTGTGATCTTCGCGGCGACGTCGATCGGGATGGGCGTGTCGGCGATGGCGGCGGGGCGCTGGGTGCGCGCGGGTCGGGAGAAGGGCCCGATGGTGGTGATTCCGCTGCTGGCGGCTCCGGCGATCGCGGCGATGGGGTTTGTGGAGCCGCAGAGCGCGGGTGGGGCGTGGGTGATGGGATTGCTCGCGTTCGCGACGGCGGCGGGGTATGCGAGCGCGGCGCCGCTGGCGATCTCGGTGGCGCAGCGGCTGATGCCGGGCGCGACGGGGATGGCGTCGAGCTTGATGATGGGGGGCGCGTGGGCGACGAGCGCGGCGTTTCCGTACGCGGCGCAGTGGGCGATCGCGCGCGGGGGATTGGAGTGGGGGTTCTATTTGATGGGGGGGGTCCTGCTGCTTAATGCGCTCGTCTCGATGATGTTGCCGCGGGGGCTGTTGAGGGAGACGGCGGATTGTTGAGGTGCGCAGGAGCACCGACTTCTCAGAGCCGAAGTCGGTGGCACGAGGTTGTCGCGGTGATTGAATGCGGCGGCGCCTAGGCGCATTGGCACGAGTCTGCCACCTCGGCGGTGGCCGACTCGTGGCGCCCACATCGTCATCTGTCGAGCGCGCGCGGAGGCACCGACTTCTCAGAGCCGAAGTCGGTGGCACGAGGGATTGTTGGGTGTTGGTTAGATGCCGCCGCCGCGGGACTTGAAGGCGCGGGCGACGGAGAGCTTGGCGCGGGCGCGTTCGAGGTCCTTGGTGATGCGGGCGCGGTCGTCGTTGTCCTTGGGGACGCGCGACTGGGCTTCGCTGAGCTCGGCCTGGGCGTCGGACTCGGAGAGGTTTTCCGCGGGCGTGGCGCGCTCGGCGAGGACGGTGAGCCGGTCGCCGACCATCTGGGCGAAGCCGTGCTCGACGAGGTAGGAGCGGACACCGCCGCCGGAGAAGGTCAGGCGGAGTTCACCGACGCCGAGCTTGCCGACGAGGGGGGCGCGGTCGGCGAGGAAGCCCATCTGGCCGTCGTGCATCGGGACGATGACGGAGGCGACCTGCTCGTCGAGGAGGCGGGACTCGGGGGTGATGACGCGGCAGTGGAAGGATTTCGACATGGGCTTTGGGGGGAGGCTGGGGGCTGATTGGGGGGTAGGAATATAGCCCGGGGGTGAGGTTGGGGCGATCCGCCTCTTCGTCGAGGATTGTCTCCGCGGCGACCGGCTGCGCCGCCTCAGAGGCGGCTTCCGGGGGCCTAGCAGACCGATCGGGCGGCTTCGACGATGCGGTTGGCGGTCCGGACGTTGGCGAGTCCGGCGAGGGCGTCGACGGAGGGGGCGCGGCCGCTGCGGACGGCGCCGAGGAAGTCGTCGATCTGCATGCGGAGCTGGTCGGCGTCGTCGACCTGGAGTGGCTCGATCTCGACGAGTTCGGAGTAGTTGAGGGAGGAGAGGTCGGCGCCTTCGGCGATGCGCTTGCGGACGTCGGCGAGCTGGGCCTCGTTGGCGGTCTTGCGGATGAGCATGCCGTTCTTCTGGGCGTAGTCGATGGAGACGTAGGCGTCTTCGCAGACGATGCGCATCTTGCGCTCAGTCTTGGTGGCGAGGCGCGAGGCGGTGATGTTGGCGACGCAGCGCGACTGGCGGCCGAGGTTCGGACGCTCGAAGACGAGGCGGGCGTTGCAGACGTCTTCGTGCTCGCCGATGACGGAGACGGCGGAGGCCTGGATGTCGGCGGGTTCGACGCCGCCCATGAGCATGAGGACGACGTCGAGGTCGTGGATCATCATGTCCAGCACGACGCCGACGTCGACGGAGCGGAAGGACATGGGGGAGACGCGGTGGATCTCGATGAAGCGGGGGACGAGCGCGCCCTCGCCGAGGCGCTTGCGTTCGCGCGCGAGGGCGAGGACGGCGGGGTTGAAGCGCTCGATGTGACCGACCTGGAGGATGGCGCCGGACTTGGCGGCGATGTCGCGGAGCTTGTTGGCCTCGTCGGCGGTGGCGGCGAGGGGTTTTTCGATGAGGCAGGCGACCTTCGCTTCGAGGAGCGGGGCCGCGGTGGCGACGTGGGCCACGGTGGGCGCGGCGACGGTGACGGCGTCGACGCCGGCGGCGAGGAGATCGGAGACGGTGGCGAACGCGCGGGTGGAGTGCTTCGTGGCGATCTCGCTCCGGCGTGTTTCGGAGGCGTCGACGACGCCGACGAGCTGGACGCCGGGCGTGGAGGCGTAGACGCGCGCGTGGTGCGCGCCCATGCGGCCGACGCCGACGACGGCGCAACGGAGGGGAGGGGTGGACATGGGGGGAGTTTAGGGGAGGGGGAGGAAGTTGCGGTCGATTCGTTGTGGTTTCTCATCCCCGGAGGGGATGGCGCGCGTAGCCCGGGGTGGAGGACGCGGCAGCGGCCGGAACCCCGGGAATGGAAGGCGAGAGCTGTCGAGCCCGCCTTGGGGCGAGCGTTAGAGTTCGAGGAATTCGCGCTTGTAGTCGATGTGATGGCGCTGGAGAAACTCCTCGAATTCATCGAGGAAGTCTCGGCGCTGATGATGCTCGCGCTGACGCTCGATGTACGTTACGACGGCGGTGGCTTGAGAATCGCTGACGGAGAAGGCGCCGTAGCCCGATTGCCACGCGAACGGCGCGGCATCGGGGAAGGTCTTGTTGAGCCAGAGCGAGGAGCGGGCCTTGATGTTGCGCACGAGGTCGCCGACGGGGAACTGGGTGTTCCAGCGGATCAGCATGTGGATGTGGTCGGTGACGCCGCCGATGGCGAGGAGATCGGCGTTCTGTGAGCGCACGATGCCGCCGATGAAGTCGTAGAGGCGCGGCTGGATGTCGGCGTTGATGCGCGGTTCGCGGTGCTTCGTGGAGAAGACGATGTGGAGGAGGATGCGGGAGAAGGTCTGCGGCATGGAGCGAGCTTAGATCAGAGTGGATGTTTATTGCAGGGTGAACGTGCGAGTGTCGTGCGCCCCAGAGCGGGCGCAGGGGAATGGGGCGATCGGGACCAGGGGTTTCGGTCCGCCGCGGCGGCGGCCCTTCACCCCTGGCTACGGGCGCTTGCCCGAGGACGGGCGAGGAGATGGCGGGTCCGGGCGGTTTGCGCGTTGGGCGAAATGGGTTTCGGCGGATTGCGCGTTCGGCGGGAGGGGTTCCGGCGGCCGGCGCATATGGCGCCAGGGGTTCCGGCGGCTGGCGCCGCCTGCACCCCTGGCTACGCGCGCAAGCCCGAGGACGGGCGTTGTTGGGAGCGGCGCGGTTTGGCTTGTTGCGCGCGTGATTGGCGGCGCGAACGAGAGTCGATTCACCGCTTGGGATTGTGCGGTTTGGGGACGGTCGCGACCTTGCGGATGAGGTCGGGGGTGTCTTCGGCGGGGGCTTTGGCGAGTGTGGCCTGGTGGGCGGCGCGTTCGGCGTTCATCTTGTCGACGAAGCGGCGGTCGCGCGCGGCCATGCCTTTGTTGATGAGCAGCGCATCGACCATGAGGCGCGTGAGGCGGAAGGTGGAGAAGAGGAACACGACCATCGAGACGAGCGCGCCGGCGGCGAGCATCCAGCCCCAGAGCATGAACGCGGCGCCGCCGAAGTCGAGCGGGAGCATGCTGCCCATGATGGTGAGCAGCGTGCAGAAGCCCATGCCGAAGACGGCGTAGCGGATGGTGGTCTCGAGGTCGGTGTCGCTGGCCCAGTCGGCGAGGTCGGAGGCGAGCAGGCCCGTGGGCCACCAGCCGATCATGCCGATGGCGAGGAGCGCGACGGAGGTCCAGAGGAAGATCGCGTGGACGATGGGGTTGGTGGAGGCGATGAGTGTGCCGCAGAGCACGACGAAGGGGGCGCCGACGAGGCATGCCTGGGTGATGCGCGCGGAGATCGAGAGTTTGCGCCAGCGCTTCTCGCGGAGGATGCTGGGTTTGCCGACGACAGGGCGGCGGCCGGAGACGAGGAGGACGCCGATGAACCAGAGCGTCGCGGCGGCGAGGAGGGTGATGATGCCTGCTTCCGCGGAGATGAAGCCGCGGAAGCGCATAATGGGGACCTGCATGTTGTACGTGCCGCCGAGGTTGGCGACGGCGGGGCGCGGTCCGGCGAGGAGCATGAGGGACGCGGCGAGCGCGACGACGCCGACGGACATGAGCGCGAAGCCGATGGCGAGCTTGCGGATGTACGTGGCGGGCGCGTAGACGAGATTGTCGTTTCGCGCGCGGGTTTCGGGCGCGAGGATGGTGCGGCCGCATTCGGGGCAGGGGTTGCCGATGCGCAGGCCGTGGAGGTCGTAGCCGCAGCCGGAGCAGGTGGTGTGGTCCTGGATGAACTTGGCGTCGAAGCGGGTGTTGAAGCGCTGGGAGTCGGTGGGGTGTGGCGGTGGTTCGGGGGTGACGGTGCGGACGCCGCCCTTGGTGAGGACGCGGTCGGGCGGCGGCGGTTGGGTGCGCGGGCGCTCGGGGTAGCGCGACTTGCCGCAGTCGGGACAGCGGGCGTTCGCGGGGAGTCCGGAGAGCGAGTAGCCGCAGTGTGGGCAGGCGTCGTTCATGGGGCTATTTCGATGCCGGTTGGGTGTGTTGCGGCGCGGCGTCTTTGGCGTGTCCGCGCAGGGTTCGGCTGAGGTCGGCGTTGGCGAAGGCGAGCAGAGAGGCGAGCTGGATGATGGTGAGGAGGGCGCCGATCAGGAAGACGACGACGAGGAGTCCGGTCAGCACGAAATGCGCTGCGGAGTTCGGCATCGGGGCGGGCAGGCCGAAGTACGAGACGCCCGCGCTGATGAGGTAGGCGCCGAGCGTGGACGCGGCGGAGACGCGGAGCCAGTGGCAGTTGCCGTCCTTGCGGCTCTCGCGGTGGGCGTCGGAGGTGATGCGCGAGAGGATCGCGGCGCCGGCGATGACCTGGGTGAGGATGAGCGGCGGCACGAGCAGGAACACCGCCTGGTAGGCAAAGGCCCAATAGATGCCGCCGGCGCCGGGGGCGAACATCGAGGGCATGAGCGGTGTGGCCGCGAGGAGCGCGATCAGCGTGGCGAGGATAGAGAGGACGACGCAGGCGATGACGATCACGGTGGAGCGCGGCGGGCGCATGTCAGCGCGGCGCGTGGGATCGTGGCGCGCGAGGAGGAGCCAGCCGCCCTGCCAGAGGATCCAGAAGGCAATAAGCGACCAGAGGATGATCGGGAGCGGGCCCAGCGTGTAGCTGCTGAAGAAGCTCACCATGCCGATGGTGAGAACGATGGGGGCGCCGACGCTGGAGAGGAAGAGCATGCGGACGGCGCGGCGCGCGGCGGGGAGGCGCTGCGGCGAGGGGAAGCGCGTGGCGCGGACGGCGATGGTGTGCGCGATCGGCGTGGCGCACTCGGGGCAGGCGCCGGAGTCGTCGAGGCCGGCGAGGGAGTAGCTGCAGGTGATGCAGGAGAGGGGCGCGGTCATGGGATGGCCGCCGGTGGGTTGCGGAGAGCGAATCGGCAGGCGCGGTGGGCGCGGTGCAGCGCGATGACGAGCAGACAGGTGGTGGAGGCGGCGCCACCGATCGCAGCGAATGCCGCGTACCACGCCAGCGTCCGAAACTCCCACCCGAGCGGCGAGAGATGCGCCGCCGCGGCGGTCGCGGAGATGAGGGTCGCTGTTACGAGGGCGCACCATCGGAGCGCCGGCAGGTCGCCGGGCTTGTCGGCGTTGCGTCGAGGCGGACTCACAAAGCGGGCGAGTAGGCGGGTGCTGATCCAGATTTGGAGGAATGGAAGCACGAGCGGAAGGACGGGGGTGAGGCGCGCGAGCGGCGGGTAGTCGACTCCAGGTCCGACGATGAACCACGTCGGCGCGAAGAACAGCATGAGAAACGCCGCGGTGAAACAGACAATGAGGCACGCGAGCCATTGCATCGCTTGATTCTCCGGCGGGAGCCGATGGCCTGAGATCGTTGTCGGATCGGCGGCGGCGAGTCGCCACCATGCAGCATTCCAGAAGAACCATCCGACCGTCAGGACCACGTCGCCGGTGTAGTCGAGCCCATACCAGGGCAGAAAGATGAAGGCTGCGATTGAGAACGGGATCGCGATCGGGGCGGCGATTGCGCAGAACTCGAGCGCCAGGAGCGCCATGCGCGAGGTGCGGAGTCTTCTTTGGGAGGGGAACCGGGCGGCGCGTTCGAAGTGGGAGTGGGAGATGGGTGTTGCGCACTCGGGGCAGCGGCGGCGCAAATCGAGGCCGTCGAGTTGGTAGCCGCAGCGGAAGCAGGCGAGCGGCGCGGTCATGCGGCGCCGCCCTTGGCTTGTTCTTCGGCGATGGCGGCGCGGATGCGGCGTTCGTCGAGTTCGTGGCGCAGGTCGGCGCGGGCGCGGTTGCTGGCGGTGACGGCCTGGCCGGCGATGCTCAGGAGACAGAGGAACGAAACGAGCCCGGCCACCAGGTTGACGGCGCTCAGCGCCTCGCCGAGCACATCGCCGGTCGGCGGAGGGCCGGCGACGGACGGACGAATGTAGCCGCTCCTTCCCGTCGCGACGGCGGTGACGCGGACGGCGACGATGAGAACGCTCAGGATGATGTAGAGCATCGCGGACTTGCGGAGCCAGCGTGGGTGGAATTCACCCGTCTTGCGGCGGGGATGAGGTAGCGGGCCCTGGATGCGCCAGAGGATCAACGAGCCCGCCCACGCCTGTGCCGCGGCGGGGAGCATGATGGCCCAGGTGAACATGGCGGTTGTGCTCATGAACTGTGCGGCGGCGCCGAGGCGCGTGAGAAGGCCAGTGGCGAATAGCGCAGCCATGCCGAGCGCCGCGATCACGGCGATGGTCGTCGAGGCGAGGATGACGCGGTGTTCGCGGGCGCGGAGCCCCGTAGGCGCCGTCGGGTCGCGTAGCGCGAGGAGCCACCAGCCGGCGTTCCACGCGAGCCAGGCGGCGCCGAGCAAGGTCATAAAGATCAAGGGAATCCACGCACGGCCGATCGCCGCGGGCGCGAAGCTCATGACGGGGAGCAAGAGGATCATGAGCAGGACGAGCGCGGCGCCGGCGATCGTGCTGTTGCGCACAAGGGTGGCGCCGGTGATCGCGCTTCGGAAGTGCTGCGGCGACGGGAAGCGCTCGTGGCGCGCGGCGACGGAGCGCGCGATGGACGTGGCGCACTCGGGGCAATTGCCGGACTCGGTGAGGCCGGTGAGGGTGTAGCCGCAGTGGACGCAGACGAGGGGCGGTGGCGGCGGCGCGGGCGGTGGGGGTTTGAAGCGCGGCTCGCCGCATTCGGGGCACGGTCGGCGAGGCGGCAGCCCGGCCAGTGAGTAGCCGCACTTTGCGCAGATGGACGGGGCGGGGGTCATTGGGCGGCGACCGATGAGGGGGTGGCGCATCGTTCTCGTAGCGCAATGCCAATTGCGCGGCGCGAGACGATGGCGAGCAGCAGCAGCACCAGTCCGGCGGCCGCTCCCGCAATTGGAGTCAATTCGCTGGTTACATCAGAGATTGGCGTCGCGAAGGCGCTCGCCTGTCCAGTTCGGCGGAGCACGAGCCAGAACCACGCCTGTGCAACGCTATCCGCCAGTGCTATGGCCACTGTTGTGAACATCAGTCCATGGGCGCACAGGACAGCGGCACGTGGAGGTCGCCCACTGGGTTGAACCGCCCTCAGGATGCGAATCATGAGTGCGCTGCAGCCCCAAGCCTGGAGCGCAATCAGCACCGGCTGCACGAAGTTCGTGGCGAGGCTCAGACTGCTCAGGACATCGAAGGCTCGCGTAGTCCAGAGGGACGATTCCAAGGCGAAAGGAGGCAGCACAACCAAATATGCAAGGACAAAGTACAAGAGCGCCAACGAGGCTAGGACAGTCCATCGAATGGCACGATGGAGCACAGGCCGGATGATGCTGACAGCGGTTGGGTCGTACATCGCAAGTCGCCACGAAGCGCCAAGCCACGTCAGCATTGCCGCCGCATTCAACAGGATCAGGAAGCAGAAGAACAGCTCAAAGTACGTGAATGTGAGCGACGTTAGAAACGGCGCTTCATTGAGTGCAAACGGTGCGCCCACATTCAACGCCGCCAGGCAAACTGCAAGAACAACCAGCGTTGTTGCCTTCCGCGCCGCTTGCAGATGTTCAGGCGCCGCGAGTCCCCCGGATCGTGTCCGAATGGTGCGCTCGATCTGTGTGGCGCACTCGGGGCACGCGCCGGACTCGGCGAGGCCGGTGAGGGTGTAGCCGCAGTGGACGCAGACGAGGGGGGTGGTCAATGGGGCGCCTTCGGCGTGGCGATGGTGGATTGTTGGCGGAGGGCCGTGGTGATGGCGCGGCGGGCGCGTCCGAGCAACACCCAGAGCACGACGAGCGCGGCTGCGAGGGCGATGAGGGCGGTCACTCCAGACGCGTCGGCGACAGCTGAGCAGAGTGCATCGAGCGTCGGCGGGCCGAGGCCGCCGGCGCTCGTATTCGTGGCAAGCCGATCAAGGTCGATATATGCAGAGCAGCACGCGAGGGCGGCGACTGAGAGGATGAGCAATGATCCGCCGAGAAGCCCACCGGTGACGAGCGGCGAGCGACGGCGGGCCTGTGCGGCAAGGATTCGCATGACGAGCAGCAGCTGCAGTCCCGTCACGAGCGGGACGGACCAGCTCGCGATTGCACCCAGCAGGATCACGAATGGTGTGGTGGCGACCTCCCCCGAGATCCAGAGCAAGATCAGGATCGCTGCGATAACCGCCATCGTCGAGAGAACGAGAGAGGAAAGGACAAGGCGATTGGTCCACGGACGTCGGACACCCTCGAGCGTTGTCGGATCGCACCCGCTCAGAAATCCGACGCCGAGCGACCAGAGCAACCAGGCGAACGCGAAGCCGCCCATTGCAACGATAATGGCGAAGTATGTCTCGATCGTGAATAGTCCGGCAATCGTCAGGGCAAGCACGATGATGGCGCCGCGGATGCATCGAATACCAAAGATGGCGTTGTCGGCGTGACGCGGCGTCGGGAGTCGTTCGTCGCGCGCTGTGATTGAATTGGCAATTGCCGCCGCGCACTCGGGGCAATTGCCGGACTCGTCCAGGCCGGTGAGGGTATAGCCGCATTTGACACAGACGAGGGGGGCGGCGGTCATGACGCGGCCCCCGGGTTCTCGGCGTGCGCGCGGTGCTCCGCGAAACATCGGTGGGCGCTCCGGAGTGAGAGGCAGAGCTGGAACGTGACAATTCCTGCGAGCGCGAGCAGGAAGATCGCGCCGAGGAAGAGCAGCATCGGCACAACGAAGACCGCGGCGCCGAGACTCTCGCTCCAGGAGATGAGCGCGTCGTGCGTCGCTTCGAAATAGATCCACTGAGCGCCAACCAAAATGGAGGCGATGAGGCCGATGATCGAGGCGCCGCGCGTGAGGTAGATGCCGATGAGCTGCTGCTCGCCGCGGGCGCATTGCCGGACAATGGGGGCCGCGACGAAGGTGGCGATGAGGACGTGCGTGATCAGCGCGGGGGCGAGGAGCGCCAGGGCGACGTCGGCGGCGCTGAGCGCGTAGGGGGCGGCGTAGGGACGGAGCGTGATTGCGAACGCGCCGATGACGAGCGCGGCGACGGCGGAGACGACAAGTGCGCCGTCGGCGCGAGGAGTGCGGTCGCGCCAAGGCTTCGATGCGGGATTGAAGATCGCGAGCGCCGTCCATCCGCCGAGCCAGACGGCGCCGACAGCGCCGAGCACGGGATGGAGCGTCTCCATTCCGGCGGGGGCGTTGGTCATGAGCGCGATATAGCTGATCGGAATCATCCCAAGCGCGGCGAGCGCGAGGAACGCCGCGATGAGCGCCGGCACGACAAACGCGGGTCGTGTGACGTTCGGCGGCGCGGGCCGCGTCGTGGGCGTGGTTGGGGGCGCGCTGGCCACGAGTAACCCTCCGGAAGCGAGGGTGGAGCGGTTGCGGCGGAGGGCCGCGGGTGCTCGGTTCTACCGCGCGGCGGGCTGGCGGTGTTCGCGGGAGGGCGCGGAATGGGTGGATGCGGCCTCGTCCACGGCGGCGCGGAAGATGGAGAGGCCGGGGGTCTCGCCGGAGCGGGTGCCCTGGGAGAGGCGGGTCCAGAAGGGGTGGCGGGACCAGTCGAGGTAGCGTTCGGGGTGGGGCATGAGGCCGAAGATCCGGCCGCGGCGGTCGCAGATGCCGGCGATGCGTCGCGCGGAGCCGTTGGCGTTGTGTCCTTCGGCGTAGCGGAGGGCGACCTGGCCGCGGGTCTCGAGGGCGTCGAGGATGTTGTCGGATTGCGCGAGGAAGCGGCCTTCGCCGTGGGCGATGGGGAGCATGAGCGCGTCGTCGGGCCAGTCCTGCTCGGCGAGCGGGCGCGTCCATATGCAGGCGCTTCCGGGGACGGGCTCGATGCGGAGCCAGCGGTCGATGAAGCGCGCGGACTCGTTGTCGGCGAGGGCGCAGGTCTGCGGCGGGGGCGTGGCGGGCCAGTCTTCTCCGCCCCCGGAAGTTGGTCCGGGGAGGAGGCCGACCTGGGTGAGGACCTGGAAGCCGTTGCAGACGCCGATCATGAGGGCGGCGCGCTCGGCGGCGGCGCGGAGGGCGGGGTAGAGGCGCTCGCGGAGGCGGGTGGCGAAGACGCGCCCGGAGGCGATGTCGTCGCCGTAGGAGAACCCGCCGGGGAAGCCGAGGAGCTGGTAGTCGTCGAGTCGGTGTGGCTCGGCGATGAGCTTGTCGAGGTGGAGGAGGTCGGTGCGGGCGCCGGCGAGGGTGAAGGCGCGGACGAGCTCGGCGTCGCAGTTGGAGCCGGCGGTGCGGATGACGATGGCGCGGGGGGTCACGGGGGGATTGTAGAGCAGGAACCGGGGAGTTGAACGCGAAGGACGCGAAGGACACGAAGAAGAGGAGCAGAGAGGGGACACAGAGGCCACGGAAGGCGCGGAGAGCGCGGAGTTGGGGTGGCACACTGCGGGGTTTCGCCGCGGTGTGGGGGATGGGGGTGTGGGGTGACCCGCTTCCTTACGGGCGCGGTTCATAGGGCATGGGAAGAGCACGCTTCCTTACGGGCGCGTCTCGCTGTGATACGACCGGTTCAGTTTGAGCGCGGGGAGGTGTCTTCCTGGCCGTTGTCGTAGACGACGGTGAGGGTGGTGGCGGCGCCGGTGGCGTCGGTCTCGAAGCGGACGCGCGCGTAGGGGACGCCTTCCATGGCGAAGAGGTCCTTGGTCAGCGGGGTGAGGGTGCGCTCGGGGGTGTCGAGGCGCTGGTACCTGAGGGCGCCGTTCTCGAACCAGGTGCGGCGTTCGCCGAACTGGCCGGTGAGCTTGGCGAGCGTGGCGGCGTCGAGGGTGATGGGGTTGGCCTTGGCGCTGAGCGTGGCGCTGACCCATTCGAGCGCGCGGGTTTCTTCGGGATCGGAGGCGTGCTCGCGGAGCGCGGCGACGGCGAGGTTGTGTGCGGTGTCGAGCGCCTTGTCGGCGGCGCACTCGACGTCGGGCTTGACGCCGACGCGTTCCCAGTTGGTGTTGGTGACGGGGTTGACGGCGCGGCCGCTGGGGATGAAGGCGGCGAAGTGCGTGTCGATGCGGCGCGTGCCGCCGGGATTGGCGCCGCCGCCGGTGGTCTCGCCGACGATGGTGGCGCGGTCGCGGGTCTGGAGGTTGAAGCAGAATTCCTCGGCGCCGGAGAAGGTGCGCGAGGAGGTGAGGACGAAGACGGGGATGTCGTCGAGGCGCTTGCCGGGGACGTGGGGGAGCGTCCAGAACTGGTTGAGAGAGTCGGTCTCGCGCGAGTAGAGAGAGTTGAGGTGGACGGGCTCTTCATCGGAGAAGAGGTAGGAGCAGAGGAACTGGACCATGCGCGGCGAGCCGCCGCCGTTCTGGCGGAGATCGAAGATGACCGCGTCGGCGTTGGCGAGGAAGCCCATGGCGCTGGACGCGGCGTGGTAGGCCTCGTCGTTGAGGTCCATGAAGGCGTCGAACTTGAGATAGCCGACGTTGCCTTCGAGGATCTCGACGCGCTCAAAGGCGTAGTTGTTGCGGCGCATCTGCGTGGTGAAGCGCTCGATCTGTTCGGGGGTGGGGCCCTCGTTGGTGACTTCGCTCGGCGCGGGGCCGGGGGCGTAGCGCATGCGGAGGTGGCGGTCGTTGGCGAGCTCCATGAGGTCGCGCGAGAGCGCTTCGGCGAGGGCCATGGGCGAGGCGCAGTCGTCGTAGGCGCCGGACTCGTTCTTGGCGCGGAGCTCGTTGATGACGTGCGCGGCGGTGTCGCGCGAGACGTAGTGCTGGTCGAGCGCTTCGGCGAGGTGATCGATGGTGGCGGCGCGGAAGGCGTCGTCGACGGTGGGCGCGGGTTCGGAGGGCTGCGCGAGCGCGAGGGGCGCGAGGCAGAGGGCTGAAAGGAGCGCGGTGGTTCGTCGGAGCATGGTGGACGCCTTTCGGTGGAGGGGTGCGCGCGTGATGGGGACGCGCGAGGAGCGTGGGGCTGTCGGGCGATGGTGATTGGGTAGAGGACGGCGGAAGTTGCGGAGCGGAGAAATGTCGTGGGAAACGCTGAGGGGGGTCGATGGAGGGGTTGCGGACGGGGTTTGCACGAAGCGGGCCATGGGATGGAGTCGCGCGGGCGTCGAGGGACGCCGCGTGCGCTGCGGGTGTAATGAATTGGATTGGTGAGAGCACGCTTCCTGACGGGCGCGTCTCGCTGTGGCGTTACCCGCTTCCTCACGGTCGCGGTTCACAGGCGTTCGCATGCGTCGTGGCCTCGGCGAAGCGCCGAGACCACGGCA
>JBGTSD010000078.1:0-15068 GCA_041940385.1 Phycisphaerales bacterium
GGGGTGGATGGCGTCGACGTTGGCGACTTCGGCGGCGGAGATGATGCGGGGGATGTTGAGGTAGGAATCGGAGGCGGGGCCCTTGCCGATGCAGATGGCGCGATCGGCGAAGCGGAGCCAGGGCGCGTTGGCGTCGGCCTGCGAGTAGACGCAGACGGACTCGATGCCGAGTTCGCGGCAGGCGCGGATCACCCGCAGCGCGATCTCACCTCGGTTGGCGATGAGGATGCGCGAGAGCATTTAGTTCGGGCGGACGAGGAAGAGCTTCTGGCCGTACTCGACGGCCTGGCCATTCTGGACGAGGACGCGTTCGACGACGCCGGAGACCTCGGCCTTGATCTCGTTGAAGACCTTCATGGCTTCGATCAGGCAGACGACGTCGTCCTTGTTGACGGTCTTGCCGACGGAGACGAAGGGGGGGCTGTCCGGGTCGGAGGCGGAGTAGAACGTGCCGACCATGGGGGACTCGATGGCGAGCTTGCCGGCGGTGTCGTCGGCGGGGGCCGCGGCCGCGGCGGGAGCGCTCGCGGCGGCGGGGGCCGGAGCGGGCGCGGCGTGGTGCTGCGGTGAGGCGACGACGACCGGGGCGCTCTGAGGGCCGGCGCGCTTGAGCGTGACGGTTTCCTCGGCGTCGCGGAGGTCCATCTCCGCCAGGTCGTTGTCAACCATCAGACGCACGAGTTCCTTGAGCGTCTTGATATCGATCATTCGGTGGGCGCCGTTCGGATTCGGAAAGGATGCGGCGTCCCGACGTCGGGTCGCCTGAATTCGAGCGGGGAGTATACAGGGAGGGGGATTGGAGGCCGCGCGAGGGGTCGCGGGGCCTACTGGGGCTCGCGCATGGACATCGGGGGGGCGAGGACTTCGCTGAGGACGATGGCGCGACGCCAGTCTTCGGGAGTCAGGGCGGGTCCGATGGGTCGGTGCGAGGGCGCGGCGATCGGCGTGGGCGGCGGGGCGACGGGCTCGGTGGCCTGGGGGAAGGCGCGCGCGGTGGTGGTGTCGCGGAGCGGAGTCTTCGTCTGCGGCGCCGCGGGGCGCTTCTTGAGTTCGGGGGCCTGCTGCGAGGCGTGGCGGGGGCGCGGCGCGGAGCGATCGGGCGCGGGGCGCGGAGTGCGAGCAGGTGGTGTGGTGGCGGTCGGGCGCGCGACGGTGGGGGGCGTGGGGCGGCCGCGGGCGGTAGAGGGTTGAGGTTGAGCGGTGCGCTGGGGCGCTCGGACTTCGACGTTGGCGGGCGTCGAGCCGGCGCGGTTGCGGGCGTTGCGGAGGCGGAGTTCCTCGAGCTGCTTCTGGCGGAGTTCGCGCAGTCGGGCCTGTCGCGCGGCGGCTTCGGCGGAGGCAGGCGTGGGCTGTGCGGGGCGGGACTTCTGCTGCTCGTCGTCCGGATCGCGCCCGGTGCGGAGCTGCTCCTCGCGCTTGCGCATCGCTTCCTGGCGCTTGCGGTTGATCGCGGCCTGCTCCTGCGACTTACGGATCATCCACTGGAGGAATGACAGGCCGATGAAGACGAGGAGAACCCAGAAGTGGGGCTGATTCCACATACGGGAGAGTCTATCGGCGTTGCGCAGGCGGGGCGACGCTAGATCGGGGTGATGATGCGGGCGCCTTCGATCTCTCCGGAGGCGAAGCGGGCGCCGAAGGCGCGTTCGAGGTGGTGGGGCGCGAGGGACTCTGACGCAGGTCCGGCGCTGACGACGTCGCCGCCGGGGCCGAGCACGAGCGCGTGGTCGGCGTATCGCGCGGCGGCGGTGAGGTCGTGGAGGGAGGCGAGGATCGATCCGCCGCGGGAGGTGAAGTTGCGCAGGAGGTCGAGCGCGAGGCGCGCGTGGACGGGGTCGAGGGCGGAGATGGGTTCGTCGGCGATGATGCAGCGGGCGCGGGTTTCGGCGGAGGGATTGGGATCGACCTGCGCGAGGGCGCGGGCGAGGGCGATGCGCTGCTGCTGGCCGGCGCTGAGGTGGTGGAAGGCGTCGTCGGCGCGGTCGGTGAGGCGGATGCGTTCGATGGCGCGGTGGACGGCGTGGTCGTCGCGCCCGAGCGCGAAGCGACCGAGCGCGACGACATCGCGCGCGGCGAAGGCGCCGGCGACGTCGGGGCGCTGCGCGATGTAGGCGAGGCGGGAGGCGCGATCGCGCGCGGAGAGGCGGTGGATGGGGCGCGTGTCGAGGTGGACGTGGCCGCGCGTGGGGCGGAGGAGGCCGGCGGCGAGTCGGAGGAGCGTGGACTTGCCGGCGCCGTTGGGCCCGACGACAGCGAAGAAGGATCCGGGGTGGATGGCGGCGCCGACGTCGGTGAGGACGGTGCGCGAGCGCTCGTAGGCGAAGTCGAGATGGGCGATCTCGAGGGTCATGCGCGGAGGGACTCGCGGCGGAGGAGCCAGAGGAACGCGGGGCCGCCGAGGATGGCGGTGATGACGCCGATGGGCATGCGCCCGGCGCCGAGGTCGATCAATCGCACGCCGGCGTCGGCGAGGACGATGAGCGCGGCGCCGAGGAGCGCGGAGCTGAGGATGAGCGAGCGGTGACGCGGGCCGGCGATGCGGCGCACGGCGTGGGGCGCGACGAGGCCGACGAAGCCGATGGGGCCGGCGAGGACGACGGCGCCGGCGGCGAGCGCGCCGGAGGTGATGAAGAGCATGGCGCGGAGCGCGTTGAGTGGGACGCCGAGACTGCGCGCTTCGTCGTCGCTGAGCGCGGCGGCGTCCATGGCGCGGCCGAGCGCGACGCCGAGGGCGGCGCCGACGGTGGTGACGGCGCCGATGAGCGCGACGCGCGACCAGGGGGTTTCGTCGCTGAGCGAGCCCATGATCCAGCGCATGGCCATGGCGACGCCGCGGTCGGGGAGGAGGTGCTGGACGAAGACGATGCCGGCGCCGAGGACGAGACTGGTGACGACGCCGACGAGGATGAGGGAGACGGGGTCGAGCAGGCCGCGGCGTTGGGCGAGCGCGCCGACGAGCGCGAGGGTGAGGAGCGCGCCGATCAGCGCGGGGAGGACGGGCGGCGCGTAGATGGCGATGGCGCCGGTGGCGGCGTAGGAGGCGTAGATGGCGATGACGACGCCGAGACCGGCGCCGCTGGTGAGGCCGAGGACGGCGGGCTCGGCGAGCGGGTTGCGGAGGAGGGCCTGGAGCATGACGCCGCTGACGGCGAGCGCGGCGCCGACGGTGACGGCGCAGGCGATGCGCAGGAGTCGGAGCTGCATCTCGAGGTTGTCGCGGGGCCACTCGAGGCCATCGGGCGAGGCGAGGAGGCGCAGCGCGATGGCGGCGAAAAGCGCGGCGGCGATGGAGGCGGTCACGATGGCTTCGCGACGGTTCACTCGCCGTGCAGCGTAGCGTCGGGCTCGTGATTGGAGATCGGGGGCCAGGTCGAGGCGAGGCGCTCGATCTCGTCGGCGACGTCGATCATCGCGGTGCTGGGCGTCAGGCCGAGAGGATGCGCGACGACGGCGACGCGGCCTTCGGCGACGGCGCGGAGATCGGCGCGGGCGAGGGCGCCGAGGAGTTCCTTCCAGCGCGCGGGGTCGGCGTCGGGCTGGAAGATGAGGATGGAGTCGGGGTCGAGCCGGCGGACGTCCTCGGCGTCGAGCATGACGAAGGGCGCGCCGGACTCGACGGCGTTGCGCGCGCCGAGGGCGTGGATGAGTTCGGCGTGGAAGGAGCCGGGGCCGGCGGCGCCGTTGCCGTCGGGGCTGAAGAGGATGAGCGCGCGGCCGACGTTGTGGGCGATGGCGGGGCGCGTGGTCCAGGCGCGGTCCATGTCCATGACGAGCTCGGCGGCGCGATCAGGCGCGCCGGGGATGTTGATGTCCTCGGCGATGGCGAGCGTGGCGCGGCGGATGTCGTCGAGCGTGAGCATGCGGTAGTCGCGGACGATCCAGTGGCGCTCGGCGGCGAGTTCGAGGAGACGCGGGGGGAGCTCGCGCGAGCCCCAGTCGAGGAGGATGTGGGTGGGATTGGTGCGCGCGAGGGATTCGTAGTCGACGCCGGTCTGATCGCCGACGACGGGGAGGGACTTATCGAGCATCATGTCGAAGGCGTGGCGGCCGACGATGCGGTCGGCGCAGTCGAGATCGCGCAGGATGACGGCAATCGCGGGGCTGAGGGGCGCGATGCGGACATCAGATGATGGCGCGGCGTTGGACGGCGCGCGATCGCAGGCGGCGAGCGCGAGGGTCAGCAACGCAGCGAAGAGGATGGTGAGGGAGCGTGTCATGCGAACTGGAGGGTGAGGGAATCGCGGAGGGCTTCGAGGGATTCGCGGGGGTGGAGAGGGAATGGCCAGGTGCGGTCGGCGATGACTTCGGCTTCGGCGCGGCGTTCGGCGAGCGACCTGGCTTCGGCGGCGAGGGCGCCGAGCTGGTCGGCGTGGGCGCTGCGGTAGTCGGTGAGGAATTGCTGGAGGCGAAGATAGGCGGGGCGGGCGTCGGCGCCGGAGTCGCGGGCGGCGCGGACGTCGGCGAGGAGTGATTGCTTCTGACGGGCCGCGGCGGCGTCGGAGAGGAGCGCGGGGTCGTGTCGCGCGTGGTGGGCGATCCATTGCGCGCGGGCGATGTCGTCCGGCGTGGGGATGTCGTGCGCGTCGAGGGGGAGGAGGAGCGTCGCGCTGGCGATGACGGCGGGGGCGAGGGGGCGGCGGAGCCACGCGTTCAGCCAGGCGTCGGTGACGCGGTCGTACTCGCGCGCGCCTGTGCCGTGGATGAAGAGTTCGCAGGCGCCCAGGCGCAGGAGGCCGGTGAGGAGGACGGCGCGGGGGGCGAGTTCTTCGATCGGGATGGTTGCGAGCTGATCGGCGAAGACCTTGGCGCGGGCGCGATTGGCGCGGATGCGCCAGAGGGGCAGCTCGATGCGCTCGCCCTCGATGGCGAGCGGTGCGATGTGGGACTGGGGGCGCGCGGCGACGGCGCGGTTGTGCGCCTCGGCGCAGGCGCGGGGGTCCTGCATCATGCGCGCGATGATGTCGCGGAAGAGCGACGTGCGAGGGAGGCGCGAGACGCCGAAGTGGTGGTCGATCGGCGCGACAGGGCGCATGAGGTCCGCGAGGGCGAGGGACGTCTGCTCGGCGAGGTTCGATGCGCCGGCGTGTTGTGCGAGCGCGGCGTGGATGGAATGAAGGCCGTCGAGGATGAACTTGGGCGCGTCGGCGTCGATGGGCGACGGCGGCGCGGCGGGCGCGGCGGCGGCGGGGACGCCGATTGCGGGCTTCGGCAGCAGGCGCGCTTCGCGGCGTATCCAGCGGCTTTCGACTTGCGCGGGGAAGGTGACGAGTCCCGGATCGACTTCGTCGGTGTCCACGGCGACGTGCGCGGTGGCGGCGTTGTGCTTCGCCGCGAAGGCGGACGCGGCGGTGTCCTTGGCGAGGATGCCGGGGTGCCAGAACTCCGGCTGGTGGCCGGTCATGATGATCGGGCGATCGGTGGGAAGACCGAGTTCGGTGCGCAGACGGATTGCGTCGTCGGTGGGCGGCGCGGGGCGCGGCCAGGCGCTGGGCGCCGGATCGAGGGTGAGTTGCGGGTTCGGCGCCGCGGGGCTCACGTGCCGGTGCATCCGGCGGCGAGACGTGTCTTGGCGGCGGGCGGGAGGAGATCGGCGCAGCGTTCGATCTCGCAGTGGAGGACCTTGCGGTAGAGCGCGAGGCGCGTGGAGGTCTGGTTGAGCGGTCCGCCGAAGGTGCGGTTGGGATCGTTGTAGATCAGGCGCACCGGGATCTCGCGGATGCGCAGGCCGTGGGCGACGGCCTGGACCCAGAACTGCATCGGGAAGGCGTAGCCGGGTTCGTTGAGCGTGAGGCGCTTGAGCGCGGCGACGCGGTAGGCCTTGAAGCCGCAGAATGCGTCGGTGAGGGAGAGGCCGAGGCGCTCGTTGAGTTCGTCGGTGATCTGGCGGTTGACCTCGCGGCGCTCGGCGGGCGGGCGGTCGTTGCCTTGGAGTTCGGCGACGTAGCGCGAGCCGCTGATGACGTCGGCGCCGCCTTCTTTCGCGGCTTCGACGAAGCGCGGGATGGCGTCGGGCTCGTGCTGCTCGTCGCAGTCCATGGTGATGAGCCAGTCGAAGCCGTCGACCTGGGCCCAGCGGAATGCGTCGAGCATGGAGCGGCCGTAGCCGCGGTTGGTCGAGTGGCGGATGACCTCGACGGGGTACTCGGGGAGGATGCAGGGGGTGCAGTCGGTGGAGCCGTCGTCGACGATGAGGACGTTCTCGGCGAACTCGAGCACGCGCGAGAGCACCGAGCGGGCGTACTTGGCCTCGTTGTAGGTGGGGATCGCGACGAGCCAGCGCATGCGAATCTCCTTTTCCTCCGCGGGTGGATCGTAGGGCCGGCGGATCAGCGGGGGATGGTGATGGGGCTGGCGCGATCGACGCGGATGTCGTCGGTCACGAGGTTCCAGGTGATGGAGCCGGCGCGCTGGCTGCCGGCGCGGGCGTCGTCGTGGTAGGTGACGACGTTGCCTTCCCACGCGTCGAGGATGGCGACGCCGGTGAGCGCGTCGTAGAGGAGCTTGTCGGCGGTGACGTGGCGGGTGCGGTGGTGCAGGTAGATGCCGCCCTGCGCTTCGGCGCGGAGGAGGCGGCGCTCGATCTCGGAGAAGATGGCCTCGAGCGTTTCGCACTCGAGCTCGGCGACCTCGTTGGCGCCGGGCGGGCGCTGGCGGAGGCGGACGCCGGTCTGCATGACGGCGGTGCCCGAGCGCCGGTTCATCTCGAGCGAGCCCTCCCAGTCGAAGAGGGTCGTGCCGCGGGCGAGCGGGCCGTTGGCGTCGCCGGCGCCGTCGCCGCTTTCGCGCCGATCCTCGACGAGGAGTCGTCCCGCGCCGGGGGCGATCATGGCTTCGCGCTCGGCGTCGAAGACGATGCGCGCGGCGGTGAGGTAGAGCATCGTTTCGAGGCGACGACCGGTGTCCTGCGTGTCGTCGGCGACGTAGCGGCGGCCTTCGACCTCGGAGTGGGCGCCGCCTTCCACTTCTTCGGAGGCGCCGATGAGCGTGGCGCGGAGGACGCGCGCATCGCTCGAGACGCTTTCTTCGGACGCGCCGGGCACGAAGTCGATGACAAGTCGCTCGCCCTTGGCGGTGTCGATCGCGTGCGCGCCGGTCTCGCCGGTGACGACGACCTCGCCGACGACCTCGGTGACTCCGGCGACGTCGTCGAAGGTGAGCGAGCGCGTCCACTCGGCCTTCACGTGGTCGTAGCCGAGGACGTCGCCGCCGTCGGGCGCAGTTTGTTCGGCAACGCCGGCACCGAAGGCGGTGAGGCGTCGTGCGGCGCCTTCCAGGCGCATGGACGAGGCGCGGACGACGCCGAGGCCGCGACGGATGGAGGCGAGGTCGCCCGTGAGTTCGGCGGTTTCGGTGGCGGGCACGGCGCGGAGGTGATCGGCGCGGGCCTCGATGAGTTCGCCGCCCTGATCGATCTCGACGATGACGCCGAGATCGGCGGTGAGGAGGGTCACTTCGGGCGAGCCGCCGGCATCCGGCGCGAGCGTGGCTTCGACGAGGTCGGCGCGGAGGCGGACGTTGTCGCGCGAAGCGAAGACGGCGCCGGAGGCGGTGGCGAGCGTCGGGGTGAGGTCGTTCTGCGGCGCGCCGGGATCGAAGAGGACGTCGATGCGCTGCGCGGTGATGAGGCCTTCGGGTCCGGCGTCGGCGCGGGCGCCGCCTTCGAGCGAGAGTCGCGCGAGCGCGGGACCGCCGTCGGGGCCGGGCTCGAACTCGGCGCCGATGCGTTCGGCGCGGGCGGTGGTGTCGCCGTCGCGAGCGAGAACCTGTTCGAAGAACTCGACGCGTTCGACGGTGACGTCGCCCTCGGCGAGCGCGGCGAGGGAGATGTCGCAGCGGCCGCGCCAGGAGAGGTCGCGCGCGGGCGCGGCGCCGCTCTCGTCGCGCCCGGCGCGATCGAGGGATGCGCCGATGGCGCGGGCGAGTCCGGGGCCGGGCGCGGAGATCACGCCGCGGGCGGCGTCGAATTCGAGGCGCTGGGTAACGACTTCGGCGCGGTCCTCGACGCGGGCGACGACGCCCTGAGGCCCGAGGCCGGTGAGGGTGGCCAAGCGCGACGTGGCGCCGTACTCGAGCGTTGCGCCGGAGAGGAGGCCGCGGAGCGTGGAGTCGGCCATGCGGACCAGGCCGTCCTGCGGCGCGGCGAAGCGGACGAAGAGGTCGTCGAGGTTGAGTTCGCGCGGTGCGCCCTGGAGGGGGCGGATCTCGAGCGGTCCGGACCAGGCGATGCGGATGGGTTCGGCGAGTGACTGGGATTCGCTCTCGCCTGCGCCTTCGCTCGGCGCAGTCTCGGTGCGGGCGACGGGCTCGGCCCAGTCGATCGGCGCGATGGCGTCGGGGCGGAGTCGGCCGTCGACGAGTCGGGCCCAGAGTTCGAGGCGCTCGGCGTCGAGGGTGCGCGGGCCGGATTCGACGCGCACGGGCCCGGCGAAGTCGGCGCGGTAGAAGTCCTCGCGCGTCGGCGCCGTGGCGATGGTCGGCGGCGGTGCGGGCTCCGATGACGCGGGCTGCTCCGAGGATTCGGAGCCCATGGCCTTCGGGTCGATGGTGACGCCGTGGCTGCGCGCGAGGCGCAGGTAGAGGAGGCGTCGGTCCTGCTCGCTGAAGACGATGGTGACGCCTTCGCCGTCGGAGGCGACGCCGGGGGCGCGGATCTGGACGGTGTCGTCCATGCGCAGCTCGCCGATGACGGAGTCGAAATCGAGCGTGCTGGTGTAGATGGAGAGCGTCGGCGAGGGGCGCCAGTCTTCGTCGTCGGCGACGTCCTCGGTGAGGACGGCGTCGAGGATGTGGAGTTCGACGTCGCCGCGGAATCGGCCGGACTCGGGCTCGCGGTTGCTCTGTCGGCGGACGAAGTCGGCGCTGGCGGAGCGGATTTCGATGGTGCGCCCGTCGTTGAGGCGGATGAGGGCGCGCGGTCGGTCGACGTGGAAGCGCCCGGCCTGCTGGGGCTCGAAGCGTTCGTAGTAGAGGATCTGCGCGAGGTCGCCGGTGGGCGTGTAGAGCGGGACGCGACCCTGCTCGCTGGCTTCGAGGAGCTCGATGACGTCGCCCTCGCCGACGACCGGCGCGGGCGCGGCGGTGATGGGCGCGTCGCCGAGGTCGCCGAGGGTGGCGCGCCGGGACTCTTCTGCTTTCGAGGCGCTCCACAGGCCGTAGCCGATGAGCGCGACGACGCCGATGGTCATGATGGCGGCGGCGACGAGGCCGACGCGCCTAGGCGTCCATGACGTGGAAGCGGAATGCGGACGCCTTTCGCTCATGCGTTCGATCGTATGCGCGGGCTGATTAGTCCTGGATCGCCCGGATGGCGATGAGGTCCTGCACGTCGAGCACGCCGATCGGGCGGCCCTGATCGTCCACGACGGGGATTTCGTCCTGGCGGAACTCGCGGAACATGCGGACGGCGTCGCGAACGACGCTGGTGTGGGGCAGGGTGCGCGGCGTGCGGGTCATGACGTCGCGCATGGTGCGGGCGAGCGCGTCGGCGGGGCTCGGCGCGGTGAGGACGAGGCGGCGGAGGTCGCCATCGGTGAAGAGGCCGGTGAGGACGCCGTTCTGATCGACGAGCATGAGCGCGCCGGGGCGTCGGCCGACGGCCTGGGCCTCGCGCAGCGCTTCGCCGACGGTGTGGTCGTCGCGGACGACGGGGAGGTTGCGCCCGACGACGAAGCGGAGGATGTCGGTGACGGGGCGGAGCAGGCCGCCGAGGCCGCCGCCGGGGTGGCGCTTGTGGAAGTCCTCGGCGCTGAAGGCGCGTCGGCGGCTGGCGGCGAGAGCAAGGGCGTCGCCGAGCGCGAGGGTGGCGGTGGTGGAGGAGGTGGGGGCCATCGTGAGGTTGCAGGCCTCTTCGACGGCGCCGACCCAGAGGTTGACGGTGGAGAGCCGCGCGAGCGCGGAGCGGCGGCCGTTCTCGCCGCCGGTGATGGAGATGACGGGGGCGCTATCGGCGCGGACGATGGACGCGAGGGCGACGACCTCGTCGGTCTCGCCGGAATAGCTCAGGGCGAGGAGGCAGTCGCGCGGGCTGACGCGCCCGAGGTCGCCGTGGGCGGCGTCGGAGGGGTGAAGGTCGTGGGAGGGGACGCCAAGACTGGCGAGGGTGGCGGAGATCTTCTTGCCGATGATCCCGGACTTGCCGAGGCCGGAGACGATCACGCTGCCGCCGGCGTCGGCGGTGGCGGCGAGGATTTCGACGGCGGTGTGGACATCCGGGCCGATGGTGTCGAGGAGCAGCCGCAGCGCATCGGACTCCGCGCGGATGACGGAGGCGATGAACTCTCGTTCGCGGCCGAGATCGATGGGGCCCTTGGGCACGGCTGCTAGGATAGCCGCGGTTTCGCCCGTTTCCCGATCACCCGACGCCGAGCGATCTTCCGATGCCAATGGATGACTACATCGTCCGCCTGGACCAATTCGAGGGGCCGATGGACCTTCTGCTCCACCTAATCCGGAAGGCGGAGGTGGACATCCACGACATTCCGATCGCGGCGATCGCGGACCAGTATCTCCAGCACCTGACGGGGATCGAGGACATCGACATCGAGCAGGCGGGGGAGTTCCTGGTGCTGGCGGCGACGCTGATGGAGATCAAGGCGCGGATGATCTCGCCGCCGCTCAAGCCCGACGCGGCGGGCGAGGGCGAGGGCGCGGAGTCCGGGGCGGAGGCGACGAAGATCGATCCCCGCGCGGAGCTGGTCGAGCAGCTGCTCGCGTACAAGCGGTTCCGCGATGCGGCGGATGCGCTGGAATCGGCGCGTTCAGAGTGGGACCGGCGCTATGCGCTGGCGCCGATCGGCGAGGGCGAGGTCGAGGCGACGGACGAGGAGCTGGATGCGCCAGTCGAGCTGGATGACTTGCAGCTCTTCGACCTGGTCGAGGCGTTCGCGCGGATCATCGCGACGGTGGACCTTGATCGCGCGATCCGCGGCGCCCACGAGGTGTCGTACGACGACACGCCGATCGAACTGCACGCGGAGGACATTCTCGATCGCCTGCGCCGGGCGGAGCCGCAGAACGCGCGGCTGAGCCTGCGCGGCGTGGTGACGGGCCGGGCGCGTGGCGAGGTGATCGGATTGTTTCTGGCGCTGCTCGAGCTGGTGCGTCGGCGCGCGGTGACGGTGCGTTCGCTGCGCGAGGAGAACGACATCGAGATCGCGATGATCCCGGTGGATCAGCTCGAGGGGTCGTCGGCGGGCGCGTCGGTCGGCGCTTCGGCGGGGGCCTGAGCGGCGGTTCGTCGCTGCAAGTGTTCGAGGATGTTCGCGGCTTCCTTCACGGCGGCGTTCAGGCCGGCGCGGAGGACATCGACCTGCGAGCGGAGCGACGCGAGCTGTGAAGAAGATGTTGAGGCGGCGGTGCGCACCTGTTCGCCGCGGTGGACGAGGTCGGCGAGCGAGCCAACGGCGGGCGCGCCGTCGGGCTTGGGGGCGCCCATGAGGACTTCGGCGCGTTTGAGCGCGAGTTCGAGCTGGCGGGCCTTCTCGCCAGAGAGTTTTTCGATCTCGGCGGTGGCGGCACGGAGGTTGTCGGTGGCCTGATCGGCGTCGGCCGCGGCGGATTCGGTCTGCGCGCGGGCGGCCGCGGCGCGCTGGTCGTATTCCTCGGTGAGGGCGCGGATCTGGGCTTCGATTTTGGCGGTGAGTTCGGCGCGGGCGTCGGCGGTGGCGTCGTCCACCGCACTGGTGAGGCGCAACTGGAGGTCCTTCGCGGCGAGCTCGGCGGCGCGGCGGGCCTCGACGGCGCCGGCTTCGGCGACCTCGGCGGCGGCGACGGCTTCGAAGAGGCGCTCGGCGGAGCGGGCGGCTTCGCCGAGGGACTCGCCGAGCATGTCGCGGAGTTCGGTTCGCGTGCCGTCGAGCGAGGTGGCGGCTTCGGCGCGGATGGCGCCGAGACGTTCCTCGGTGTGCATGAGGATGTCGTCGGCGTCGATGCGCGCGGACTGGAGGGCGCGCTCGCTGAGCTTGGTGAGGGATTCGAGCTTCCGCTCGGCGTCGCGGACGCGTTCGGCGGCGGTGGTGACGAGGGCCGCGGACTGGGCCATGACGCTGTCGATGGCCGTGCGCGCGTCGGCGATGCCCTTGCCTGCGGCGGCGTCGAGGCGGGATTCGGCGGCTTCGACGGCGCCGGCGATGGTGTCCGTGGCGTGAGTCTGCGCCGTTTCGAGGGCGTCGGTGGCGCGGCGGATGGCGTCGAGGGTCTCGCCTGCCTCGGTGGTCAGGCGCGAGAGGGCGCCGTCGGAGCGGCGGGCGATGTTGGCTTCGAGGTCGGAGAGGCGTTCTTCGGCTTCGCCGGCGGCCTGCTCGACGCGGGCGACGACGGAGGTAAGCGTTTGGCCGAGGCCTTCGGCGGCGCGGCGTTCGGCGGACTCGACGCGGGCGAGCGCGGATTCGAGGCGCTCGTTGGCGCGGTCGGCCTCGGCGCGGGCGGCGCGGGTGGTCTCGGCGATCTTCTTGCGGGACTCTTCTTCCGAGAAGGCGAGGCGGGCTTCGCTCTCGCGGAGCGCGGCGGCGAGGGCTTCGAGGGAGCGCTTCCGCTCGGCGCCGAGGGCGTTGGCGGACTCGGCGACGCGATCGACGGCGCGGGAGGACTCGGTGTGGATGCGCCGGGCGCTGGCTTCGGCGTCGGCGCTGGCCTCCGCGAGTCGTTCCGTCGCGGCGGCGACGCGGGCCTCGATGCGCGTCGTGGCCTCGGACTCGAGGCGCGCGATGCGCTCGCCGAGGGTGGACTCGAGCGCGGTGAAGCGGCGCTCGAGATTGTCGTGCATGATCTCGAAGCGATGCTCGATGCGTGCGAGCATCTGAGCGATGGGGCGGCCGAGGTCCTCGTGCGAGCCCTGTGCTTGCTGGACCGCGTCGAGAATGCGCTGGACGCCGGCGTCGATGGTTTCGTCGGCGCGGCGGGCGGCTTCGTCGATGCGGGCCTGGGCGGAGGTCTCGATGGCCGCGGCGTTGGCGATGACCGCGGCGAGTTTCTGCGCGGCCTCGTCGCGGGCCTGGGTGAGGGACTCGGCCCACGCGGTGTGGAGGTCGGCGAGGCGGGCGTTGAAGGCGTCGCGCTCGCGGGCGATGGCTTCGTTCGCTTCTTCGGCGCCGACGGCGCGATCGAGGAGGGTGCGCGCCTCGGTGAGGCGGCTCTCGACGGTGCGCGCGAGCGTCTGGACGGATTCGAGGCGGCGCCACTGCTCGCCGTGGTCGGTCCATTCGCGCCGGAGTTCGTCGTGCGCGCGCCGGGCTTGATCGGACGCGGCGGCGAGCGCGGTGCGCGCTTCTTCGGATTCGGTGACGATCTCGCGCAGGCGACGGGAGAAGGCGAGGAAGGCGTCGTGGTCGACGACGCGGGGCGAGAGGAAGACGTCCTCGACGAGGGTGTCGGCCGGCGGCGTGCGGGTCGTTTCGGGCATGGCGGAGCGACAGCAGGCGGGTCGGGGGTCTCGAACGCTTCAGGGGAGATCGGTCCGCGGGCGGATTTCGGGCCAATCGGCGGGGCGGGACCTACGCTTTCGGTTCATGCCCAGGCCCGCCCCATCTCGTGAGACCCCGGAAGGCGATCCGCTGCGGGACGCGTCGCGCCCCGGCGCGGAGCGGCTGCAGCGGGTGCTCGCGGACCTGGGGGTCGCGTCGCGCCGGGCATGCGAGGAACTGATCAAGGAGGGGGAGGTCGAGGTCAACGACGAGGTCGTGACGGACCTGCCCGCGTGGGTGACGCCGCGGGACCGGATCCGGGTGTCGGGGCGGCCGGTGGCGCGGCCTTCGGCTCGGGAGGGCCGGGCGGCGGCGAAGGTCGAGGGCGGGCGGCTGGTGTACGTGATGCTGCACAAGCCGCGGGACACGGTGACGACGGCGGCGGACCCGGCGGGTCGGCGGACGGTCGTGGACCTGGTGCAGCATCCTTCGGGCGTGCGGCTGTTCCCGATCGGGCGATTGGACTTCGACACGCAGGGGTTGATCCTGTTGACGAACGATGGCGAGCTTGCGAACAAGTTGACGCATCCGCGGTACGGCGTGCGCAAGACGTATCGCGCGCTGGTGAAGGGGCGCCCGACGGACGACGCGCTGCGCGAACTGGAGCGCGGCGTATATCTCGCGGAGCGCAAGGCGGGCAAGACGGTCGGCGCCGAGTCGATGTGGGACGACGTCGCGCTGATGAAGCAGCACAACGTCAACGCCGTCCGGACCGCGCACTACCCCAACGACCCGCGGTTCCTCGACGCGTGCGACGAGCTCGGGCTGTGGGTCGTCGACGAGGCGAACGTCGAGTGCCACGCCCGCCTGCGGTCCCTGGCCGACGACCCCCGCTTCGTCCCCGCCATCCTCGACCGGATCCAGCGGATGGTCCTGCGCGACCGCAACCACCCGTCGATCTACGCCTTCTCGCTGGGGAACGAGTCGGGCTGGGGCCCGGTCTTCGACGCGGCCGCCGCCTGGATCCGCGCCATCGACCCGACCCGCGTCGTGCACTACGAGGGCGTGTGCCACCCGGCGTTCGCCACCGGCGGCGAGCCCGGCGACCCGGGCCCGGCCACCGACATCGTCTGCCCGATGTACCCGTCGATCGAGGCGCTGACGGCGTGGGCCGAGCGCACCGAGGACACCGACGAGCGCCGTCCGCTCATCATGTGCGAGTTCAGCCACGCCATGGGCAACTCCAACGGGAGCCTGGCCGACTACTGGGCCGTGATCGAGACGACCGACGGCCTGCAGGGCGGGTTCATCTGGGACTGGGCCGACCAGGGGCTGCGGCGGACCGACGACGCCGGCCGCGAGTACTGGGCGTTCGGCGGCCACTTCGGCGACGAGCCCAACGACGCCACCTTCTGCTGCAACGGGCTCGTCTGGCCTGACCGCACCCCCAAACCGGCGCTGGCCGAGTACGCCTACCTCACTGCGCCCGTCCGGTTCCGGGCCAGCGACCTCAAGCGCGGTCGGGTCGTCGTCGTCAACATGCAGGACTGGCGCGACGTGGCCTGGCTCGGCGGCGAGTGGGACGTGCGGGTCGACGGTGCGGTCGAAGAGCTCCGGGTCGGGGCCGGAGGGCAGCGTGTGGAGCTGCTTGTAGGTCTTCGGATCGAA
>JBGTSD010000079.1:0-14375 GCA_041940385.1 Phycisphaerales bacterium
TCGCCGTTGGCGTAGGGCGGGCCGTCGTGGAAGACGAAGGCCTTCTCGCCCTGGCGGGCGGCGCGGATGCGCGCGTAAACATCGGCCTTGGACCAGCGCTGGATGGACGCCGGCTCGTTCTGCACCAGGTTCGCCTTCATGGGGAAGGACGTCTGGGGCAGATTCAGCGTCTTCTTGTAGTCGGGGCGTTGGGCGGCGTCGGGCTGGGTCATGGTGGTGGGGGGCGTGGGTTCGGGCGTGTCGGGGTCGATCGTAGCGTCGGGCGGGGCGAGGCCCAACGAAAAGCCCCCGGTGCAAGCCGGGGGCCGTGTGGGATGCAGAGTGTCGGCGCGGCTCAGATGTGCTCGAAGATCGACTGGCTGCGAATCACCAGGCCGCCGGCGGCGACGAGGTGGTACGCCTGCGCGTGGATCTCCTTGCGGTAGCGCTGCACGTCGAGGAAGGAGAGGCAGCGTCCGCCGTCGGCGTCGGTCCACGTGTGGGCCGCGGCGTCGACTTCACGGGCGAACTCGTAGAGCTCGCGATAGGTGGAGAGGTAGAGGTTCTCGGAGAGCGTCTCGGTCTGGACGGTGGAGACGTACTTGAGCTTGCCGGAGAAGTCCTGCTCGAAGTCGCGCTCGCCGGCGCAGGGGAAGGCGGCGGCGACGCCGCGCTCCGGCAGGCCGGACTCCTGCTCGGTGAGGAGTTCGCTGGCGCAGGCGCTTCCGCTCTGGAAGCGCATGACGTGCGAGCCGGGCATGATCCAGCCCTCGAACTCGTAATCACCATGCGCGATGGTGATGCGGTTCTTGACTCGGAACAGTTCCGGGTGCAGCGCGCGGCGGTACACCACGATCCTGTACGCCTGCAGCAGGTTGGCGGCTTTCGCGGGGGCGTTCATGGCTCTTCCTTGCGACCTATGCGCGGCCAGTGCGATTACGTTTCCTCGCAAGGGTTCGGAGTGTACCCGCGAACGACAAAACAGCAAGATTCCAGTGCCGAAAAACCGCTCCGAAACCCGCGAAAACGGCCGCATTGCGCCGCAGGAATTGCGCCGGGGGACCACTCTTGCGCGGGGGGTCGGCGGTTCCCGGACGAGGTAATTGCTCGCCCGCGTGGCCCGGCGTTCGCGGAATCAAGTGCGCTGCTAAACCGCGCCGCTTGTCCCACGCCATGCTGCATCTCGCGCCTCTCCAGCACGTCGCGCCTGTGCTGCGCATCGAAGCGCTACGAGAAGCGCTGCGCGCGTGCGGCCCGGACGAAGCGGACGAACTGGTCAACGCGCTGACGCGCGGGTCGAGGGGCAGGCGTCGATTCCAAGCCCTTGCCGCCGCGGCCGTTGCGTGGGACAGAATCTCCCCGGAAACACAGCACACGGTGCTTCGGTACGCCGGCCGGCGCCTGTCGGTTCTTGTGGAAGACCTGTCGAACTCGAACGATCCGCGCGAGCGGAAGGCGGCGGCGCGGCTGCTCGCCAGGACCGGGGAGCCGACCGCGTCCGGCGAAGTCCTCGAACGCCTGTTGCTCGATGACTCGGCCCCGGTCGCCGGCGCGGCGACCGATGCGCTGCTCGGCACGGGCGAAAGACGTTCGGATTCTGTCTGGTCAGGCGAATCTTTGAGACTTCTCTTGCTGTGTGCAGAGCGATACGGCGTGCACCGCCGACGGGAGGCGCTGGAGGCGGTGGTGTCCCTCGCCGCGACGGGCGCCCCGGACGCGATGCGGGCCTGGCTGGCGGACGACGGGCAGGCGGCGCACATGGCGCTCCGCTCGGTGATCCGTCGCGACGAGCGTCCGCAGGCGCGCGAGCGCGCGTTCGCGCTGCTCGGGTATCCGTCGCTCTCGCCGGCGTGTGTCGATCGACTGCGCCGGGACGATGCGCCTGCGGAGCACGACGCCGCGTTGCGCCGCTTCGCGCTGCTCGAGAATCCGAAGCGTCGCCGCGCGTTGTCGCGCGCGACCGACGCTTCGCAGCTCCTCCCGCGCGAGACGGCGATCGCCGAGCTCTCGGCGCCGGCGCGACTCGGGCGCGTGCGCCTCGTGCGGGCGCTGCGGCTGACCGGCCCGGAGCGGGCGGCGGCGCTGGCGCCCTGCCTGACGGACGACACGGACGTGGTGCGCGGCGCGGCGGTGGCGGCGCTCTCTGCGGGCGCACGGACGGACGCGGAACTGGGGCTGATGCTCGACTTCGTGTGGGATCGCTCGGCCCGCGTGGCGGCATCGGCGGCGGCGGCGCTGCTGTGCGAACGCGAAGGCCCCGCGAGACGCGAGGTCTGGGCGCGCATCGCGTCGAAGGCGACCGAGCCCGCGCGGGCCATCGCGGCGATCGCGCTCGCGGATGATCCGCTCGCCTCGCCCGTCGCGGCGCGATTGGCGCTCGGCGCCGATCGGCGGAGCTACGTGGCGTCGCTGCGGGCGGCGATTGCGTCGGGTGAGCGCGCGGCGCGGTGCGCGGCGATCGGGCTGGCGCACCGGCTGGGCGTCGAGGCGGACGTGGAGCTCGAACTGCTCGGCGCGGCGGCGGACGGGGATGCGCGGATCGCGTCCGCGGCCGCGAGGGCGCTGGGCGCCGTGACGAGCCGCAGCGCCGCGCAGGCGCTCGAGCGGCTGACCGGGCATGTCGATGCGCGGGTTCGGGCGAACGCGCTCGAGGCGACGGACTCTCGGCGCGCGCCGGTGGAGCTCTTCGAGGCCAAATTGGGAGATCCGCACCATCGCGTGCGCTCGGCGGCGATCGTGGCGCTCGCGGACGCGGCGCCGGGGATCGCGCCCGACGCGGCCGGCGCGATGCTGAGATCGGAGAAGGAACAGGACCGCATCGCGGCGCTGTGGGCGGTCAGCCGCACGAGGATGGCCGACGCGGCGCCGGATGTCGCCACGTGCGCGAGCGCGGCCCGGTCGCTCCACGAGCGACGCTGGGCGGCGCGCTGTGCGCGACGGCTGCTGCACACGGAGCATCACACGGCGCCCGAGCGATCGGCGCTGGAGGCGGCGGCATGACCATGCTCGCGGCGATGAGCGGCTGGTTCGCACCGGGGATCATCGTGGCCCTGTCGGTCGTCGCGGCGGCGGCGACGACGTGGCTGACCTGGCGCGAGAAGAGCCCGGAGAAGCCCAAGGAAGCGCCCGCGCCGGTCGATCACGGCGAGGCGGCGTTCGACGCGGTCGCGGGGGCGTGCAAGCTCGAGGAGGACGATCGCGTGGTCGTGCGGGCGCTCGCGGCGGCGCACGGCGAGATCAAACCGATCGCGCTCCTCATCAGCTCGCACGCGTTCGACACGGCGCGCAAGCGACTGCCGGTGGAGGCGTCGCCCGACCTGCGCCTCGCGGCGCGGGTGCTCCGCGAGCGGCTCTACGGCGTGCGCGGCTAGTCGCGGGGCGGCTCGCCGCAGGGCAGGTCCAGCGGCGGCTCGCCGCGAAGACGCAGCGCGATATCGACCACGAAGAGCAGCTCGGTCGTCACGAGCACGTGGCTCAGCACGCGCGGTCCGGGGACCCAGCGGGGGGTGTGGCCGGGCGGCGCCGCGTTGCGGGCGCCGACCATGGCGTCGAACAGGCGTGCGTAGGAGATGATGTCGATCGATTCCTCGGTGAGCGACGCGTCGATGCGCTCGAGGAGGGGCGAGCCCTTGCGCATCGAGCGCGAGGCGGGATCGATCGTGATGCGCCGGGCCAGCGCGGCGCCGCGGTGGGGGGTGGCGAGCGTGAAGAGCCGCGCGATGCGCAGGCGTCGGCCATCGTGATCCGGCGTGGCGTGGGCGTAGCGCGCGACGAGGCCGCCCATCGAGATGCCGACGATGTCCAGCTCGCGCGACCAGCCGGGATTCGTCGAGGGCCAGCGTTCCTGGATGCGGCGATGGGTGGACGCCGCGGCGGCCTCGATGCGTCCATGGAACATGAACGAGGTCGAAAGGAAATCGCTGCGTCGACCGCTGGTGAGCACGCGCAGTCGTTCGGCGAGGCCGAGCGCGTTGAGCTTCCAGGCGCGCCAGCCGCCGAGGACGGCGACGGGGCGCTCGAGCGGTCGCGGGTTGTTCCGCATGCGCAAGGCCTCGCGCTTCGCGTGCGCGCGCAGGGCGCGGCGATCGGCGCGGGACATCGGCGCAGAGAAAAGGCCCGACGCGTCGGATGCGTCGGGCCCTGATGGTCTCCGAGGTTCGGGCGTCCCTGGGGAGGGCGACCGGGTCACGCGCTGAACGACGACCCGCAGCCGCAGGTCGTGCTGGCGTTGGGATTGTTGAAGACGAAGCCGCGGCCCATGATCTCGTCCTTGAAGTCGATCGTGACGCCGCTCAAGTAGAGCAGCGACTTGGGATCGCAGACCACGGTGATGCCGTGCTGGTCGAAGGCCTCGTCCATCTCGCGGGCGGTCTCCGTGAGATCGAGGATGTAGGAGAAGCCGGAGCAGCCGCCGCCCTTCACGCCGACGCGCAGGCGGACCTTGGAGGCGTCCAGCTCCTGCTGGTCGATGATCGACTTGATCTCGCGTGCGGCGGTCTCGGTCAGGGTGATGCTCATCGCGTGGTTCTCGCTCGTGCGGTGCGTTCGGGCGCCGGTGCGCGGCGCCGTGTGTCCAATGATTCTACGCCGGCTGTCCGGGTTCGGTTCGGTCGGCGGTCAGTGGGTTGCGGGCTGCTCGGCCTTCTTGGCCTCGAGGCCGTTCTTCTTCTTGTAGTCGCCGATGGCGGCGCGGATGGCGTCCTCGGCGAGGACCGAGCAGTGGATCTTGACCGGGGGGAGGCTGAGCTCCTCGACGATCTCCGTGTTCTTGATCGCCAGGCCCTCGTCGATGGTGCGTCCCTTCAGCCACTCGGTGGCGAGGGAGGACGAGGCGATCGCCGAGCCGCAGCCGAAGGTCTTGAACTTGGCGTCCTTGATCTTTCCGGTCTGCTGATCGACGAGGATCTGGAGCTGCATGACGTCGCCGCACTCGGGCGCGCCGACGATGCCGACGCCGACGTCGTGGCGCTCCTTCACCTCGGCGGAGGTGCCGAAGTTGCCGACGTTGCGGGGGTTCTCGTAGTGGTCGATGACTTTGGGGCTGTATGCCATGAGTTCACCTCGCGGTGCTGGGGATCAGTGGTGGGCCCATTCGATCTTGGACAGATCGATGCCTTCCTTGTGCATGTCGTAGAGCGGGCTCATCTCGCGGAGTTTACGGACGGCCTTGGTGATGTTCTCGATCGCGTAGTCCACCTGCTCATCGGTCGTCCAGCGGCCGAGCGAGAGGCGAAGAGACGAGTGCGCCAGCTCGTCGCCGACGCCCAGGCCCTTCAGAACGTAGGACGGCTCGAGCGACGCGCTCGTGCACGCCGAACCGGACGAGCACGCGATGTCCTTCACCGCCATCATCAGGCCCTCGCCCTCGACGAAGCCGAAGGAGATGTTGGTCAGGTGCGGCAGTCGCTTCTCGGCGTGCCCGTTGATCTGCGAGACATCGATGTTCTTCGTCAGCGCGGTCTCGAGCTTCTGCCGGAGCTTGAGGAGGCGCTCGCGGTCCGAGTCCATCTCCTGGAGCGCGATCTCCGCCGCCTTGCCGAGGCCGACGATGCCGGTGACGTTGTGCGTGCCCGACCGGAAGCCGCGCTCCTGGCCGCCGCCGTCGATCTGGGCGACGAGGCGGACGCGCGGGTTGCGCCGGCGGACGTAGAGGGCGCCGACGCCCTTGGGGCCGTAGATCTTGTGCGCGCTCAGCGACAGCAAGTCGATGTTGTCCTGGTCGACGTTGACGGGCATCTTGCCCGCCCACTGCGTGCCGTCGGTGTGGAAGATCACGCCGCGCTTGCGGCAGAGGGCGCCGATCTCCGGGATCTCGTTGATCGTGCCGATCTCGTTGTTGGCCCACATGATGGAGACGAGGATGGTGTCGTCGCGCATCGCGTCCTCGACCATCTTGGCGGTGACGATGCCGTCGCGCCCGGGCTCGAGGAACGTCGCGTCGAAGCCCTCCTTCACCAGTCGCTTCACCGGGTCGAGCACGGCCTTGTGCTCGATGATGCACGTGATGATGTGCCCGCGGCCGGTCTGGCCGGCGGGCTTCTTCTCGTACATCTCCGCGCCGCCCTTGATGGCGAGGTTGTTCGACTCCGTCGCGCCCGACGTGAAGATGATCTCCTTCTCATTCGCGCCCAGGAGCTTCGCGACCTGCTGACGCGACCAGTCGATCCCCTCTTCCGCGTCCCAGCCGAAGCGGTGGTTGCGGCTGCCGGCGTTGCCGTACTTCTCGGTGAAGTAGGGGAGCATCGCCTCGACGACGCGCGGGTCGCACGGCGTGGTCGCCGCGTGGTCCATGTAGATGGGAAGTCGAAGGCTCATGTCAGCGTGCTCCAGGCTGGGCCGCGTGCCGCCACCGGGCGTGGCCGGCTCGATCCGCGGGCACAGGAATTGTCATTAGAATCATTCTAAGCAGCGTAGGAGTGAGGGAATCGAGGGTCAACGGTCGAGCCGTCCTGCCGCATTTCCCGGGGCGGATTCACGCAGGCCACGCGGCGTGCATCCTCCGATCGAGGAACCCGTATGTTGAGTCGGAGCCGGCTCCACGGCAGCGCCGGGTTTGTGCCGAGTCCACGCAACAACCGAGCATTGGACGGTCCGCCCTGCGGTCGCCGCGCCGGATCGTCGCGGAGCCCAAGCCATGCGCCATTGCGCCCCGTCGTCCTCGTCCGAGGCCCCGTCAGACGACGCCGTCCGGCCGATTCTCCTGCGATCGTCCTGGCTGGCGTCGCTCGCGCTGTGCGTGGTCGCGCTGGGGGTCGCGGCGATCACGCCGGCGGGATTCGCCGCGGGCGACGTCGTCGAGCCGGAAACGGACGCGGAGGAGATCGCGGAGAGCGACGACCTGCCGCCGCTCGACGAGGCGATCGAGGGCTACGACGTCGTGAACAACTCGGCGGACGGGCGCGAGCCGACGCTGTTCACCATCTATCGCAAGGAAGACTCCGTCCTCGCGCTGATCCCCGAGGAGCTGCTGAACACGCCGTGGCTGCTGGGCGCGAGCAACGCCTCCGGGCCGTTCGGCGCGGGCGAGCAGATCGGCTCGACGGCGCTGGAGTGGCGGCGGCGCGGCGACACGCTGGACGTCTACGAGCCGGAGCTGCGCTACACGTCGACGACCAAGCCGACGCTGGCGCCGGGCATCCGCCGGGCGTACACCGATCGGTACATCACCTCCGCGCCGATCCTCAGCGAGTCCGACGATGGCGGCGTGCTCATCGATCTGACGCAGTTCGTGACCGCCAACGCGTCCACGCTGGTGGGCTACTTCGGCCTGATCGATTCGTCCGCGGCGATGGTGGAGAAGATCAAGGCGTTCCCGCAGAACGTCGAGCTGGCGATCAGTGCGCCGCTGCAGCTCCCCGCCAGCGACTGGTTCTTCGGCAGCTCGCCGGACGGCCTGCTCCAGACGCTGCACTTCTCGTTCAGCGGATTGCCCGAGGACACGGCGTTCGAGAAGCGCGCGGCGGACCCGCGCGTGGGCTACTGGGTTCACGCGAACATGGACATCGGCCAGCGTCGCCCGCTCGAGAGCGACATGGTGCGGACGATCGAGCGTTGGGACCTGCGCAAGAGCGACCCCGACGCGTCGCGCAGCCCGCCGGCGAGGCCGATCATTTTCTACATCGAGAACACGGTGCCGATCGCGTACCGCGTCCACGTGCGCAGGGGCGTCGAGGTGTGGAACGAGGCGTTCCGCGCGGTGGGCATCGAGAACGCGATCGAAGTGCGCCAGCAGACGGACCAGCAGTACACCGACATCGATCCCGAGGACATCCGCTACAACTTCGTGCGCTGGGTCCCGACGGGCTTCGGCTACGCGATCGCACTGCACCGCACGGACCCGCGCACCGGCGAGATCCTCGACGCGGACATCGTCATCGACGATGGCTGGCTCAACTACTGGGTGGACGAGTATCCGCTGCTGACGCAGGAGGCGGTGGCCGAGCGGTACGCGTTGATGGCGCGCCAGCAGCCGAATCTGGCGCCGGTCGTGGACGAGCTGGCGACGCGCGCGCGGGCGAAGGGCCTCCTGGCGCCCGACCGCGCCCAGCGCCGGACGTTCGACACATCGGTGCCGGAGCACCGGGCGATCGAGGCGGCGTGGCGCGACGCGGCCCGGCGGAGCGCTCCGGGCGTGCTCACCGCGCGCCGCGCCGAGGCCGAGCGCTGCACGTATGCGCGCCGGCTCGGGCATCACATGGCGATGGCGCACCTGAGCTTCATGATGACGGACGCGGAGACGCACGACGCTGCCGACGACGACGGCGAGGAAGGCCCGCCGATGATCGACGGCGCGCCGGAAGACCTCATCGCGCACAACCTTGTGGCGCTCGTCGCCCACGAGGTCGGGCACGTGCTCGGGCTCCGCCACAACTTCGCGGCCAGCGCCTGGAAGCCGGCGAGCGCGATCGACGACTACACCGACCCCGCGCAGGAGACCATCGCGGGCAGCGTGATGGACTACATCGGCACGTTCGTCGCGGACGTCGACAAGCCGCAGGGCGTCTACAACATGACCCGCGTCGGACCGTACGACCGCTGGGCCATCGCGTACGGCTACATGGACGGTGACGAAGAGGAACTCGCGGCGCACCTGGCGCGCTCGGTCGAGCCCGGGCACCGGTACATGACCGACGAGGATGTCTACTCGGTCGATCCGACGCCGATGCGCTACGACTTCGGCGACGATCCGGTCGAGGGTCGTCAGCGTCAGGTCCGGCGCGTCGACTACCTGCGCGAGCGGCTCATCGAGCGGCTGGCGAAGGACGGCTCGAACTGGGCGAAGGTGCGGACGGCGTTCAACACCCTGTGGTTCGAGGAGATGTCCTCGCTCTGGGACACGACCGGGTGGATCGGCGGCACCTACCTCAGCCGCGACTTCAACACGCCCGGCGCGCGCCCGCCCATGGTGAACGTCGAGCCCGAGCGGCAGCGCGCGGTGCTGCGCATGCTGATCGACCGGCTCTTCTCGGAGCCCAGTCTGCGCTTCGATCGGTCGCTGCTCAATTCGCTCCAGATCGTGCGCTGGTACGACTCGAACTTCCCGTCGTGGGCCTGGAGCGGCGCCGGGGACATCGACGTGCTGAACCAGACGAATCTCGCGCACTACCTCGTGCTGAGCGACCTGATGTTCTGGTGCACGCCGCGGCTCGCGAACCAGGAGCTGCGCACCGATCCGTCAGTCGATGCGCTGACGGTGCCGGAGATGCACCGGGAGCTGACGACCGCCATCTGGTCGGAGTTCGCAGGCGATCCCGGCGCGGGCCGGCGCGCGTGGACCAATCTGGATCCCAAGGTCGGCGCCGTCCGGCGCGCGCTCCAGCGCGAGCACGCGGGACAGCTCGTCGATCTGGCCTACCGCTTCCCCTTCATGCCGGCGTCGTACGCCTCGGCGCAACTCGTGGCGGTGGATCAGCTGCGCGAGATCAAGGACCGGCTGACGCCGTGGGGAGGCGAGGCGGCCCTCGACGATTACTCACGCATCCACGTCCGGGAGATGCTCGCCCTGATCGACGCGACGCTGGAGGCCCAGGTCACCCGCGCCCCGTAAGGACGGCGCGGCTCATTCCGGCATCATGCGGAGCTCGTCGCGGAGGATCGCGGCGAGCTCGTAGTTCTCCTGCATGATCGCCCGATCCAGGCGCTTGCGGAGCTCGTCCCGGGCCGTGATCGGCAGCTTGGGCGCCAGCGAGTCCCGCATCTCGCGCAGGAGTTCGGTCTCGCTCGCCGTCTCGAACTGATCGGCGTGCCCGGTGTCCGCGAAATGCGAGCGGATCTGGTCCAGCCCGTCGTCGAGCGCGGCCATGGCGGCCTTGGGCTCGCCGGCCTCGAGCGCCTGCCCGGCGAGGGCGCGGGCCCGCATCATCACGAGGTAGGGGCGGAACTGCTCAAGCATCAGCCGGTCCTGCTCGCTCTCGGAGTAGGCGCCGCAGAAATCCAGGACGCGCAGGTTGCGTGAAGTATCTCTCACGACGCCCTCGTAATCCTCGAGCACGAGGAGACTGATGTAGCGGTGGTAGTACTGAACGGCCTCGTCGCGCAGGATGCGGCAGGTCTCGGCGTCGAGGGAGAAGTCCTCGTCGGAGCCGTGCTCGGCGACGTGCGCGTCGAGGCGGTCCTCGTGAAGCTCAAGAAATGACTCGTAGCCGTCGGGCTTGACGCCGTCCGGCCGTCCCTCGGTCTCCATCTGGAGGATGCCGAGATCGACGCGCATCTGGATCTTCGGGCGGCCGTCGTCGCCCGAGATCAACCGGACGTTGATCTGGCCCGGCTCGTAGGGCCAGTCGTTCACCAGTTTCGTGATGTCGAGCGTCATGCGTTTCCGGGGTTTCCGGGTCGACTATATGCGGTTTCCGGGCCTGGAGAGGTGTCGGCCCGAGCAGGCCGCAACTTCGGCGGATTCCCGCCGCCGAGCGGGCAATTGGCGATCGAAGGGTCAAGCGGTGTCCTGCCCGGTCCGATGGAACCGCGGGACAATCCGGGCGAATGTTCACCGTGTGGACCGACCTCATGGGTGGGGTCGGCGGCCACCGCTAGACTGCGTGCCGCGGCGATCAGGAAGCATCAGGCCCGGCCGCGGCCAAATCGGAGGGGGCCGGCACGGATTGTCCGGCCTGTAACGCGGCATGTCGAAAGCGGAACTCCAGTCCGATCTGCAGTTGTACATGAGGCAGATCAACGAGACTGCTCTGCTCACAGCGGAGCAGGAGAAGGATCTCGGCTGGCGCATCGTGAACGACAACTGCCCCGTGGCGCGCGACGCGCTCGTCAAGGCCAATCTCCGCCTCGTCGTCTCGATCGCGAAGAACTACACCAATCGCGGGCTGTCGCTGACCGACCTCATCCAGGAGGGCAACGTCGGCCTGATCCGCGCCGTCGAAGGCTTCGACCCGGCGCAGGGCGCGCGCTTCAGCACCTACGCCTCGTGGTGGATCAAGCAGGCCATCAAGCGGGCGCTCATCAACGCCGTGCAGCCGATCCACATCCCGGCATACATGGTCGAGCTGATCGCCAAGTGGAAGCACACCTCCCGCCGGCTCGAGGAATCTCTCGGCCGTCCGCCGACGCTCACCGAGCTGTCGGAGGAGATGGAGCTCCCGATCAAGAAGATCCGCATCATCAAGCGCGCCGTGCGCGCGATGCGCTCGCCCACCCAAGGCCCCGTCGGCGAGGACGGCGAACTCGTGAACTTCGGCGACCTCATCGCCGACTCGCGCGGCGAGACGCCCGAGGCCACCGTCCTCCAGGACGACGAGATCAAGACCATCCACAAGCTCCTCGACGCCATCGACGAGCGCGAGGCGACGGTGCTCCGGCTCCGCTTCGGGCTCGACGGCAAGCCGCCGCTGACCCTCAAGCAGATCGGCGCCGAGATCGGACTCACCCGCGAGCGCGTCCGCCAGATCGAGGCCGAGGCGCTGCGCAAGCTCAACTCGCAGATCACGTCCGACAAGCCGCTCGCGGCGGCGGGCGTGAACGGCGGCGGTCCGCCGCGGCGCAGCAAGGGCTCCGGCCGGCGCGCCCGCAAGGCGGGCGACGGCGAGGCCGCGGGCGTGCGACGCGCGGGCTGAATTTTCTTACTTGGGCGCCTTGTAGAACGGCAGCGGCGCGACCTTCGCCTCGAGGACGCTGTCCTTGCCGGTGTCGATGCGCAGCGCCGTGCCCGGCGCGCTGTGCGCCGCGTCGATCCACGCCATCGCGATCACGCGATCCAGCGTCGGGCTCATGCACGCGCTGGTCACCTGGCCGATCGACGCGCCCGCCGCGTGGACGTGCATGCCCTGACGCGGCGTGCGCTTCCCGTCCACGTGCAGGCCGACGATCTTGCGCTCCGGCCCGCCCTTGGCGTGCGTGCTCTTGAGCGCGTTCATGCCGATGAACGGCTCGCCGCCCTCGTCGTCCGCCTTGTCGAGCGCGATGGCGAAGTCCACGCCGGCGCCGAGGGCGTTCATGTCCTCGCCGAGCTCGTGACCGTAGAGCGGCATGCCCGCCTCGAGGCGCAGCGTGTCGCGGGCCGCGAGCCCCGCGGGCTTGATCACCGAGTTCGCCGCGTTCGGATCGAAGTCCTTGAGCATGAGCTTCATCGCCATGCCGATCGCGCCCGACGGCAGGATCGCCTCGACGCCGTCCTCGCCGGTGTAGCCGGTGCGGCTGACGATGATCTTCATCACCAGGAGGTTCTTGACCGCGAAGCGGTAGCGCTTCAGCGTCGGGATCTCGCGCGAGAAGGCGCCGATCAGCTCCATCGCCTTCGGGCCCTGGAGCGCAACCATCGCGGTCTGCAGCGTGCGGTCGTCGATGTTGACCGAGAGGTCGCCCTTCACCTGCGCGAAGTGGCCGAGCAGCTTCTCGCGGTTGGAGGCGTTGACGACGAGGAGGAAGTCGTCCTCCTCCATGCGGTAGACGAGGATGTCGTCGCGCACGCCGCCGCGCTCGTTGCAGACCAGCGAGTAGCGGCACTGGCCGGGCTGCATGTCGCTGACGCGCCGAGTGCAGAGGCGCTCAAGGAAGCGGCGCGCGTGCCGGCCCTTGACGGCGACGCGCCCCATGTGCGAGACGTCGAAAAGGCCGGCGCTGGTGCGGACGTGCCGGTGCTCTTCGAACACGCCGCGGTACGTCAGCGGCATCTCCCAGCCCGCGAAATCGACCATCTTGGCGCCGGCGTCGACGTGGAACTGATGCAGTGGGGTCCGGTGCAAGGGCGATCTCCGTTGGGGTGCTCCGCGGGCGGCAACGCTAGCCGATGGCGGCGCAGGACTCAACGCGGCCAGGGCGCGTTGTCGATCAGGCGGACGGACGGCGTCCGGGCGGCGATCAGCGCCCGCCCCGGCCCGGTCCACGCGGGGCCCATGTCGCGCAGCGTCGCGCAGTCGCGCACCGCGGCGTACTCGACGCGCAGCCCCGCCGCTTCGAGCCGTCGACGCATCGCGTGCTCGGCGCGCTCGGCCGTCGGTTCGGCGCAGGCGTCGCACAGGGCGGCCGGAATCGCGCCCGCGGCGGCGCGCTCGGAAGAGGTGAGCAACCGGTTGCGGCTGCTCATCGCGAGCCCGTCCGCCTCGCGCACCGTCGCGTGCCCGACGATCTCGACGCCCAGCCCGTCGCGCTCGGTCATCGCGCGGATGGTCTGGAGCTGCTGCCAGTCCTTCTCGCCGAACAGCGCGGCGGAGGGCCTGAGCAGGTCAAAGAACCGTCGCACCACCTGGCACACGCCCGCGAAGTGACCGGGGCGGAAGCGATCCTCGAGGCCGGGGCCGTCGGCCACGTCCGGCAGCGCGGGCGTCGGCACGGTTTCTCCCGGCGGATAGATCACCTCCGGCGTCGGCGCCGGCCTGCCCGCAGAGCGCGACATCGGCGTCGAGCGTGCGCGGGTAGCGCTCGAAGTCCGTCGCCTCGTTGAACTGCGTCGGATTCACGAAGACCCAGACGACGACCGGACGGCCGTCGCGCATCGAAACGGCGCGCTGGATCAACGCGCGGTGGCCCTCGTGCAGCGCGCCCATCGTGGGCACGAGCACGCACCCGTGCACGGGCCCGAGTTCCGAGGCGTTGTGGAGGAGGCGCATCGCGGGCAGGCTCGCGGCGGCGGCGCGGGCCGTCAAGAGTGGCCGCAGCCCGGCGTGGGCAGGTCGCTCTCGCCGAGCAGTCGGAAGCCCTTCCGGCGGAGGAGCTGCCCGGCGAGCATGAGGTCGTCCACGGACAGCGCGATGGTGGGCGAGCCGTTGGGGCGGAGGAGGACGGGATACGCGAAGTGGATGTTCAGCTCGGCGCCGAGGAGCGTGAGGCACAAGCTGCTGAGCGAGTGGTTGCCGCGCAGCTCGACCACGAGGATGTCGCGCTCGGCGAAGGGATGACCGACGCGCGACAGGATGGCGCGTGCGGCGTCGGAGGAATTCGGCAGCAGCCGCACCACGGCGTGGTCGGACGCCTCGTGCACCGAGACGGAGCAGAGCTGACACTGCGGGTCGGCTTCAAAGCACTGGACAAGGTCCAGCAGCCGACCGACCTTGTTATCGAGGAAGACGCTGAACTGACGCACGCACGGCGGTGAATACCCGTGCGTGGTCTCCAGCGGCATGCCGACCTGGCTCATCCGTCTGATTCCTTCCAGACGACGCTCTACGACCGTTCGCGGCCGCGAGAGCGCACTGTGACCTGCCCATCAACCGCGATTCTACGAGCCTGAGGCGGCGTCACCAAGAGGTTTTCGCGCAGATGGGCGTGGCGCCGCCTGTCGAGGGGGGCTTACCCGGGGAGAACGTCGATATCGCCGGGATCGGGGCACAAGTTCGCCGCGGCGCCGTCGCGCAGAAGCCGCGCGATCGCCGCGGCGCCGTCCCGGCCCATGTCGATCGTGAGGTCGTTGACGTACATGCCGACGAAGGTGTCGGCGTCCTCGACGG
>JBGTSD010000080.1:0-14349 GCA_041940385.1 Phycisphaerales bacterium
CGGCCGTCGACGAGGCCGTACTCGTCGGTCGGGCGGAGCAGCTCGGCGCTGCGCTCGGCGCGGAGGGCCTCGAGCTGGCCGGAGAGGATGAGGTTCTCCTCGCGCAGGCGGCGCCCGGAGTCCTCGAGGCGGGCGACGTCGTCGGCGAAGGTGCGGCGCATCTCGGCGACGCGCTCGTTGTTCGCGTCGATCGTCGAGCCGACGGAGGAGCGGTACTGCTCGACCTCCGCCTTGTACTGGCCGATTTCCTGATTCAGCGCGGCGATCGTGGACTGCTGATCGGTCACGAGCTGCGAGACGCGCGAGACCTCGGCCTGCAGGTCGGACTGGGCGCGGGCCGCGGCGTTCTGCGCGTCGGTGAGCTGACGCTCGAGGTTCTGGATGCGCTGGTCGCGGTCGCGCATGAGCGAGAGCAGCGACGAGGAGTCGGCGCCATCGATGGAGGCGAGGCGCTCGTTCAGGTTGGTGATGGTGTCGCGCTCGGAGCCGGTGGTGCGGCGCATGGCCTCGCGGAGGGAGTCCGAGAGGTAGACGACCAGACTCTTGCGCTCGCCCTGCGCCTGGGAGATGAGCGACTGCACCTGATCGGTGCGCTCGTTGGCGCGGAGGATGCTGCTCATGTCGGCGTCGCGCGTCGCGAGCTCGGTCTGGAGCCGCTGGGCGCGAGCGAGGAAGACGACCGTGGTCACGAAGAAGCCGACCGCCAGCACCAGGAGCATGACGATCCAGACCAGGGGCCAGGCGTTGGAGGAACCTTTGCTCGCCATTCGGGCATGCTCCGTGGGCGCGGGAGTGGGAAAAGTCGGGACTCGGACCAGAGACGCGGGCCGGACACCCTGCCGGCGGAGGGCCGGGTCGGGCATTCAAGGCGGCCGCGAGAACGACAGCGGGCCATACGGTCGGGATCACGCCCTGGTTGCCCCGGAGTGTCGCGGGCCGTGGCCGGGGCGTCAACTGCGAGCGGGCCCCATGGCCGGGATCCGGGCGATCGAGGGGACGTCAGCCGGTGAAGAGCCATCCCTGGAGCACCCAGACGAGGCCCAGGAAGGTCAGGAAGGCCGAGGAATCGGTGACCATCGTGAGGATGATGGTGGACCCGGTGGCCGGGTCGCCCTTGAGCCGCTGGATCAGCAGGGGCAGCGCCGAGCCGACGAAGCAGCCCACCGACAGCGCGCAGACCATCGCGACGCCGCCGATCAGGCCCAGGCGCCAGTTCATCTGGTCCACCCAGCCCAGGGCCCCGACGAGCCATCCTCCGGCGAACATGAGTCCGCCGACGGCGACGCCGGTGAGCGAGCCGACGCCGATCTCGCGCACGATGAGGGCGGGGGCGCGGCCCTTGCGGATCTCGCCGAGGGCGAGGCCGCGCAGCGTCACGGCGAGACTCTGCTGACCCGCGTTGCCGGCCTGGCTGGCGACGACGCCCATGAGCGCGGCGAGGATCTCGTACTGCTCGACGAGGTTGCGGAAGCCGAGCACCACGGCCGCGGCGACCTGAGCGGTGAGCAGGTTGATGGCCAGCCACGGCATGCGTCCGCCGAACTTCTCGCGGACGGTGCTGTTGACCGACTCGCCGGCGCCGGCGCCGACGGAGCGCTGCACGTCCTCGGTCTGCTCTTCCTGGATGATGTCAACGATGTCGTCGATGGTCACGACGCCGAGCAGACGGTGATCGGCGTCCACGACGGGGAGGGAGAGGTAGTCGTAGCGTTCGAACTCGCGGGCCACTTCCTCCTGATCAAGGTCGGGGAGGATGGTGTCCACGTCACGGATCATGATGTCCTCGACCTTGTCGGCGGCGCGCGCGGTGAGGAGGCGGCGCAGCTCGAGGACGCCGACGAGGCGCATGCCGATGTCCACGACGTAGACGTACATGCCCTGCTGGTCGGAGTGGGTGAAGAGCTCGTCGCTGCGCAGGTGGTCGATGGTCTGCGCGACCGTCAGGTGCGCGGGCACCCAGACGATGGAGGTCGTCATCAGGCCGCCGGCGCTGTCGGGGTCGTACTGCGAGAGCTTGCCGAGCCGGGCCGCGAGCGGCGTGGGCATGTAGCGGAGCGTCTCCGCCGCTTCCTTCTTGCCGAGCGCCTGGAGGATGTCCGCGGCGTCGTCGGGCTCCATCAACTGGAGGAACTCGGCCGTCTCCTGCGGGCCCAGGTCCACAAGGACCGTCGCCGCGAGCGCGTGGTCCATGTGGGCCAGCGCCTCCGCGGCGGACTCTTCCTCCATGTGCTTGACGACCTCGGCGGACGCGTCGGCCGAGAGGTTCTCGAGGGTGTCCGCGGCGTCGGGGGCTTCCTGCTCTTCGACGGCGGTGGCGAGTTCCTCCAGCGGCGCTTCGCGGTCGAGCAACTCGGCGACGCGCTGGTCCGCGACCTCGTGCGAGGTGGACTCGTCGCCGGCGTCGTCGTTCTCAATGAAGCGCGGCGTGCGCGCACCGATGTCTCCGCCGGGCGCGGGGCCGTACTCGCTGGGCTCGATGGGACGATCCTCGTCGGGCACGAGGGCATGCTACCGCGGACAGACACGCGCGGGCGTTACGTGACCTTGCCGTGTTCGCCCCGCGGCTTGATGCGATCGCCGGTCACGACGGCCTTGAGCAAGCTCAGCATGTAGGACGCGTTGGACGGGCCGTCCCAGTACTCCGCGCTCTGCACGTACACGTGGATCAGCGCGAGGTTGGGCGATTCCGGGCCGTCCGGCCACCACCCCTTGCCGTGGATGTTCCAGAGCTCGCGGGCCTTCGCCTCGTTCTGCTCGGCACGCGCGGTGCCCGCGACGACGACGAACTGATTCTTCTCCGGCGAGGCATACGTCAGGAGCACGCGCGGGTCGAACTCCAGCTCCATCACCTTGACGCTGTCGGCGTCGGTGAAGAACCAGAGCTCGCCGTTGAACACGTCGGGCTCGAGCTTCTGCGTGTACATCGGGCGTGCGCGCGGCGGGAACGCCGGTCGGCCGGCGTCGTCCGCGCGTTGCGTCTGCATCATCGCGACGCGCACGTCCTTGATCAGCTCCGCCAGCTTGTGAAAGTCGTTCTGCTCCGGCGGCGCCTCGTTCATCATTCGTCGGCTCATGGCGAACAGGATCGTCCGGTCGCGTGAGGACGGCCTGAACCCCCTGTGAATGCCATGTCACGTCGACGGCGCGCTACACCCTGGGCTCGTGCGCGCCGGTGAGCCGGCCCTGATAGCGCGTCCGCAGCGGCTGCACGATGTCCTTCAGGAACGCATCCACCTGGCGCGGGGCCAGGCCGATGTACTTCGCCGGATCGAGCGCCGCGTCGAGGTCCACGCCCGAGAGCAGCGGCTCGCCGCGAAGGCGCTCGATCAGATCGTTGGGCTTGCCCTCGTTCTTCACCACGTTCCCCGCGGCCTGCGCGTGCCGGCGGATCGCCTCGTGCACTTCCTGCCGATCGCGCCCCTTGCGCACGGCCTCCATCATCAGGTTCTCGCTGGCCATGAAGGGCAGCTCGGCGAGCAGGTTCCTGCGCACCGTCGCCTCGTGCACGTCGAGGCCGGACGCGACGTTGTGCAGGAGGTCGAGCGCGCCGTCGAGGGCGAGGAACGCCTCGGGGAGCGAAAGGCGCCGGTTGGAGGAATCGTCGAGCGTGCGCTCGAGCCACTGCGTGGCCGCGGTGTCGAGGGCGTTCTGGTGCATCGACATGACGAAGCGGCAGAGGCCGGTGGCGCGTTCGCAGCGCATCGGGTTGCGCTTGTAGGGCATCGCGGAGGAGCCGATCTGCGCATCGCCGAAGGGTTCGTCGAGTTCCTTGTGGCCGCAGAGCAGGCGGACGTCGTTGCAGCACTTGTGGATCGCCGCGGCGATGGCGCTGAGTTCGCCGAGGACGAAGCAGTCGATGACGCGCGGGTAGGTCTGGGCGGTGAGGAGGAGTCGCTGGTCGGCGGGGAAGCCGAGTTTCTGCGCGACGAGGGCGTCGAGCTGTTCGACCTTGGCGGCGTCGCTATTGAAGATCGCGAGGTAGGAGGCCTGCGTGCCTGTGGCGCCGCGCATGCCGCGCAGGCGGATGGCGTCGCGCGTGGCTTCGAGTCGTTCGAGGCAGAGGGAGAGGTCGTAGGCCCACTGCGCGGCGCGCCGACCGACGGTGGTGGGCTGCGCCGGTTGATAATGCGTGAACGCGAGACAGGGCAGGTCGCGCCATTGCCTGGCGAAGTCACCGAGCGCGACGATGCAGCGCGCCGCCTTGACGCAGACGAGGTCGAGCGCATCGCGCAGGATGGGAAGCTCGGTGTTGCAGTTGACGTCCTGGCTGGTGGCGCCCCAGTGGATGATGGCGCGGGCGCCGGGGGCGCGATCGCCGAGGGCGTGGACGTGGGCCATGACGTCGTGGCGGAGGCGCGTCTCGTGGGCCGCGGCCTTCTCGAAGTCCTCGCGGGTCAAGTCCAGCGCGGCGCGGAGTTCGTCGATCTGGGCCTTGGTGACGGGCAGGCCGAGCTCGTGCTGGGCCTCGGCGAGGGCGAGCCAGATGCGTCGCCAGGCGGTGAACTTGCGCCGGGGCGACCAGATGAACTGCATCTCGGGGGAGGCGTTGCGCGTCGAGAGCGGTGAGAGGTAGACCGAGAAGAGATCGGTCGGGGTGGATTCGCCGCTCTGCCGATGGGTCATAGCCGCTCCGCGCGGGGCCCCGCGTCGCTCGCCGGGCCTGCTGGTACGATCCGAACGCGTCGGCGGATCGTACCGCCAATGGATGCAGACGACGCCCGGCTGGAACGCCCGACGATTGAATTCCCGGCGAAGCGAAGGAGATGAGTCGGCCCGGCCGCGTTCCGCGGCGTCGGGATCGTCGCAGCCGGACATCTCGCCGGAGGAACTCGAGGAGCAGCGTCTGATCGCCGCCGTGCGGGCAGCGAAGGAGGCGAGCCCCGAGGAGCGCGAGCGGGCGTGGCAGGAACTTCTGCTGTCCTTTCAGGACCGGCTCTTCGGCGTTTGCCTGCGGATGGTCCGCGATCCGGACCGGGCCCGGGACCTGACGCAGGACGCGATGGTCAAGGTCATCCAGGGGCTGGACACCTACGACGGGCGGGCCCGGCTCTCGACGTGGATGATCCGGGTGACCATGAACGTGTGCCTGAGCCACCTCCGAAAAGAGCGGCTCCGCCGGCACGCCAGCCTGGACGCGTCGGAGGAGGGGGGCTCGTGGGCGGGGGCGGTGACGGGGTCGGGGCGTGGATCGGCGAAACCGGGCACGGGTGGGGGTTTCGAGCGGGAACCGGACATGCTCGGACGCGTCGAAAGCGAGGAGGCCCGTCGGATGGTGCTTCAGGCCCTCGACATGATCGACCCGGATCAGCGTTCGATTCTCGTGCTGCGCGACGTGCAGGACCTGGATTACCGGGACATCGCCGAGGCGCTGGACATCCCGCTGGGCACGGTGAAGAGCCGCATCTTCCGGGCGCGCGAGGCCCTTCGGGGCGCGATGGAGCAATTGCAGAACGGCGGCCAGGGGCCGCAGGACCGATAGATCGACAGGGTGGTCAATCCATGACGCGACGCATCGACGAGACAGACTTGCTGGGGTGGATCGAGGGCGACCTGACGCCGGAGCGTCGTCGCGTCGTGTCCGAGGCGCTGGAGCGCGACGTGGCGCTGCGCGCGCGGGTGGAGGCGATGGTCTCCGACCGTGCGGCGCTGCGTTCGTGGGCCGGCGCCGCGCCGGCGCCGCGGGGCGTCGTGGCGGGGGCGATCGAAGAGGCCGAGCGCCTGTCGCTCCTGGGCGAGGCGCCGGGGTCGTACAAGATCGCGTGGTATCGGCGCGTGCGGACGTACTCGATCGCCGCGGCCGTGCTGTTCGCGCTGGGCGGCGCGGTGATCGTGATGCAGATGAACCCGCCGTCACAGCCGGCGCCGGCGGACGAGCGCATCACGATGACGGCGCCGGTCGAGCCGGAGGCGGCGAGCGCGGCGACGGCGAATCGCATGCAGATCGCGTCGGCCGACGAGGCGTCGATTCCCCTGAACGAGATGGTCGAGACGATGGACCGTCGCGGCGTGGCGTTCGAGGACGCGGCGAACGGCGTGCTCTCGCTGCCGTACGCCCGTTCAGGGCTGACGCAGATGGTGGGGATGCAGGGCGGTGCGCGGGTGACGTCGGCGGCGTTCAGCGATGCGCTGCGCCTGGCGTCGGTCGGGCGGCTGACGGTGCGCGTGCAGTCGAACAATCCGGAGGCGGTCGAGGCGGCGCTGCGCCGCTTCGGGACGTCGGATGATCACGCCATCGAGGTGATGAGCGACGAGCCCGGCGGTGACCGGCGGTACGCGATCGAGATGGACCGCACGGAGTGCGAGTTTTCGCACCTGATCGCGACGCTCGAGCAGGCGTCCCCGGCGGAATGCCGGACGTTCTTTGATGTGATGCTGCTGCCGGCGACGGCGGCGCGTTCGCGGTCGGGGCTCGAGCAGCCCCGTCAGGTCACCGGTGCATCGCCTCGGGTGAGCATCCAGGTGCTGATCGAGCGCGATGGCGGGGTGAGCTGGTAGGACGCTCGTGGGGGGCGTGGTGGGGGTTGCCCCGGAGGACGGGCGCGGGCTTGGGCTCGGGCGCTGGTCGGCGGGCGAGATTCTGCATCGCGGCGTCGATGGACACACCGGCCCCGGAGCGGCGCCGGTCGGCTTCGAGCGCGGCGAGCGTGGCGACCGGCAGGAAGAGCAGCGCGAGGAGCGCGAAGAGCTCGATCGTGCGCGTGGTGTGGATGGTTTCGGGGCTGAGCCACCACCAGAGGGCGGCCCCGGCGCCGCACATCGACGCGATGGAGACCATCACGAGCGTGGCTCGGCGCAGCAGGGCTCGGACGCCTCTGTGCGACAGATCGAGTTTGGCATCGAACATGGCGTATCCGGAACGAACCGTGCCCCTGGGGCGCGGCGTTGGTCTTTGAATTCGGAGTCTTCGGGGTCCGCCGACGGCGAGGTGGGCGGGGTGGCGGAGCGTACGCAGAGGCCCGGTCGTCGTGCAAGGCGGACGTGTTGATTGTGGAGAAGTCGCGGGCCGCGTCGCGGCGGCGTGGTTGTGGACCGGGCGGACCCCCTGTATCGTCCCCGCCCAGTCATGAAGATGAAAGGGCGGCACGAAAAGCGGTGCGAGCCGCGCGTCGGGACGCGGGGCGGCGCGCGTTGTGCATGCCTTGCGCTTGTCGCGGGCCTGGCGATCGGCGCGCCGATGGTGAAGGCGCAGCAGTCGCCTCCCGAGCCGGAAGCGCCGTCGATCGAGGCGCCGCCGCCGTCGGCGTGGGACGGGCGCCCGGTGGTGTGGATCCGCTTCGAGGGCTTGTCGCGCGTCAGCGAGCAGTTCGCGCGGAACCAGCTTCGCACGCGCGAGGGCCGGCCGTTCAGCGAGGAGATCTCGCGGGACGATGTGCGCCTGCTCTACCGCCTCGGCGAGTTCCGCAAGGTCGATGCTCGGGTGGAGGCGGCGGGCGACGGCGGCGTCGGCGTGGTCTACATCGTCGAGGAAGCGCCGATCATCACGGACGTGCAGGCCGTGGGCAATCGCCGGCTCTCCGACGATGAGATCGCCGAGATCGTCGCGGGCGTGCGCCTGCTGGCGGGCACGCCGGTGGACGAGTTCCAGGTCGATCGCGCGATCCGCGCCATCGAGGAGCGCTACCGCGCGAAGGGCTACTACAACGTCGACGTCACCCTCGATCGCGAGGAGATGGACCGCTCCGGCATCGTGCTCTTCCGCATCCGCGAGGGCGAGCGCATCAAGGTGACGGACATCCGCTTCGAGGGCGCCACGGCGTTCACCGCGAAACAGCTCCGGCCCGAGCTGAGCACCAAGACCGCGGGCATCTTCGAGCGCGGCCCGGTGGACGACGCCGTGCTCGATCGCGACGTCTCGGCCATCGTGCAGTTCTACCGGAACCGCGGCTACCTCGACGTGCGCGCCGATCGGCAGATCATCCCCAGCCCCGACGGCAAGGAAGCCATCATCGTCTTCCTGATCGACGAGGGCCCGCTGTACACGCTGCGCAGCGTGCGCATTCGAGCGATCGACGAGGACGGCGAGCTGTCCATGACCAGCGAGCAGATCGTCGGGCTCATGGAGGTCAAGCCGGGCGATCCCTTCGCGCTGCGGGACATGGTGCGCGCGGTCGAGGCGATCCGCGAGGCGTACTGGCGCATGGGGTACGCCGACGCCCAGGTTCGCAGCGACGAGCTGCGCGATCCCGCGGCGGGCGCGGGCGTGGTGGACCTGCTGCTCACGATCGACGAGGGCGGGCGTACGCGCACGGGCGAGGTCCGCATCGCCGGCAACTCGCTGACGCAGCACAAGGTCGTGCGGCGCGAGCTGCAGGACGCGGGCGTGCGCCCCGACCGGCCGCTGGATCCGCGCGCCGTCGAAGAGGCGGAGACGCGCCTGAACCAGACGCGCCTGTTCGAGGTCGGCTCGGTGCGAGCGACGATCCAGCCGGAGCGCCCGGACTTCCCGGGGTATCGCGACGTGCTGGTCGAGGTGGAGGAGACGAACACCGGCTCGCTGTCGTTCGGCGCGGCGATCGGCTCGGACTCCGGCGTCACCGGCCTGATCAACCTCGAGCAGCGGAACTTCGACCTGCTGGACTATCCGTCGTCGTTCACGGAGTTCGTGCGCGGCGAGGCGTTTCGCGGCGCCGGGCAGAACTTCTTCATCTCGGCGCAGCCGGGCACCGAGGTGCAGACCTACGCGATCGGCCTCAGCGAGCCGCGTCTCTTCGAGACGGACTACTCGCTCGGCGGCCAGGTCTTCTATCGCGATCGCGAGTACGACGACTACGACGAGCAGCGATTCGGCGGGCGCGCCAGCGTCGGGCGGCGCTTCGGCGATCGCTGGCTGGGCACCATGCTGCTGCGCACGGAGTGGGTGCAGCTCGACGACATCGACGCGGATGCGCCGGTGGACGTGTTCGCGGTCGCGGATCGACACCTGGTGACCGGCATCGGCGCGACCATGACGCGCACGACGGTGCCGGTCTCGGAGCGGTTCCGTCCGACGCGCGGCACGCGCCTCGAGCTGGGCATCGAGCAGGTCGGCGCCCTGGGCGGCGACTTCGACTTCACGCGGGCGACCCTCGGCTACCAGATCTTCCTCGCGGTCTGGGAGGACTACCTCGGGCGCAAGGGCGTGCTGTCGTTCAAGACCAACGCCGGATACCTCTTCCCCGAGGGCGAGGCGCCGGTCTACGAGCGGTTCTACCTGGGCGGCCGGTCGTTCCGCGGCTTTGACTTCCGGACGATCTCGCCCAAGGGCATCCGCAACGACACTGGCACGCTCGGCAACGACCCGGTCGGCGGCGACTGGACGTTCTTCGCCGGCGTCGAGTACGAGCACCCGGTCTGGCGGGACGTGGTGGCGTTCGTCGCGTTCATGGACACCGGCACGGTGACCAACGAGCCGGGGTTCGAGGACTACCGCGTGTCGGTGGGCGCCGGCGTCCGGCTGTACATCCCGGCGCTGGGCAACGCGCCGCTGGCGTTCGACTTCGGCTTCCCGATCGTGGAGCAGGACGGCGACGACGAGCAGCTTTTCTCGTTCAGCATCGACCTGCCGTTCTAGACGCGGCGTTCGGCCCGGCGGGGGCGGGGCCGGTATGATTGTTCGTCACCGACCCCCGAACCGGAACCGGACACCGGCCCCGAGGCCGCTGGGCGGGTTGTCCGAGCCATACGGAGACATCGATGCACCGACAAGCCAAGTGGATCGCGGCGTTGACCGCGCTGGTCGCCGCCACCGCCCTTCTTCAGTGGCGCGCCGAGGCGCGCCGCCTGGCGCCGCAGGGCCGCCCGACGATCGTCGCGGTCGTGGACATCCAGAAGGTGATCAACGGCCTCGACGAGCTGCGCGATCGCGAGCGTGACCTCGAGTCGCTGGGCAAGGAGCTGCAGACGCGCGTCGACGGCATCGACCGCAAGGTCAAGGACGCGCAGGAGGCGCTGAAGGTGCTCCCCGAGGACAGCCCCGAGAGCCGCGCCAAGTACGACGAGCTGCGCCGCCTGACGGTGGACCTGCGCGTCGAGGCGGAGTGGGCGCAGCAGCGGATCGACGAGAAGCGCGGCGAGATCTACGCGACGCTCTTCCGGAAGATCAACGACGGCGCGGGCCGCCTCGCGAAGCAGTCGAGCTACGACCTGATTCTGAGCAGCGACGCCGGCGCGGAGATCCCGCGGCGCGGCACGGAGCAGAACGTGCGGGCGATGATCGTGTCCCGGCGCGTGTTCTACGCGTCGGACTCGGTCGACGTGACGAACGATCTGATCCAGATGCTCAACAACGAGCACAAGATGGGTGGCAACTGATGTCGAGCGCGGGCGCCGAGACTTCGACGGTCAACGGCGCCCCCGGCGCCGCCGGAAGCGCGGCCGCGCCCGGCGGCGCGTGTCGGTGGACCACCGGCGAGCTCGCGGAGCTGCTGCGCGCCGAGCTGGTCGGCCCGTCCGACGTGCGCATCGCTCGCCTCGACGCCCTCGATCGCGCCGACAGCGCGACGCTGACCTTCATCCGTGACGCTCGCCACGTCGATCGCTGGCAGACCAGCGCCGCGGCGGCGGCGATCGTCTCGCGCGGGATCGAGGCCGAGCCCGGCGAGGGTCGGGCGCTGCTCTTCGTGCAGGACGCGGACCACGCGCTGATCCAGGTGCTCGACGCGCTCACGCCGCCGACGCACCGGCCGGTGGACCGGCATCCAACGGCGGCGATCGATCCCTCGGCGGCGGTGGACCGGACGGTGAGCATCGGGCCGGGCGTGTGCGTCGGGCCGCGCTGCGTGATCGAGGCCGGCGCGATCCTGCACGCGAACGTGACCATCGGCGCCGACGTGCGCATCGGCGCGCACGCGGAGATCCGCGCGGGCGTGGTGGTCGAGGATCGCTGCGTGATCGGCGCGCGGGCGCGGCTGCACCCCAACTGCGTGATCGGCTCGGACGGATTCGGCTACCGGCCGTCGAAGGACGGCAAGGGGCTGGTAAAGATCCCGCACGCGGGCAACGTCGAGATCGGCGACGACGCGGAGATCGGCGCGGGCACGACGATCGATCGCGGCAAGTTCGGCGCGACCGTCGTCGGCGCCGGCACCAAGATCGACAACCTCGTCCAGATCGGGCACAACTGCCGCATCGGGCGGTCGTGCATCATCTGCGGCTGCTGCGCGCTCGCGGGCTCGGTGACGGTCGGCGACGGCGCGGTGCTCGCCGGGGGCGTCGGCGTCGCGGACAACATCACCATCGGCGCGCGGTCCAAGGTCGGCGCGCGCTCGGGCGTCATGGACAACATCCCCGACGGCGAGACGTGGGTCGGGTATCCCGCGGCGCCGTGGAAGCAGACCATGCGCATCGTCGCGGCGACCAAGCAACTGCCCGAGACGATCGCGGAGATCCGGCGCGCCATCAAGGGCGGCGCGCCGAAAGCCACGGACTCATGAGGACCGGATCCGCCGAGATGCGACAGCGCACCCTCGCGCAGCCCGCGCGGCTGGACGGCGTGGGCCTGTTCAGCGGCAAAGCCGTGCACGTCACGATGCGCCCGGCGCCCGCCGATCACGGCGTGGTGTTCAAGCGCGTCGATCTGTCCGGCGCACCGCTGATCCCCGTGCGGATCGAGAACGTCGTCGATCGCGCGCGGCGCACGGCCATCCGCGCGCCGGGCTCCGACATCGAGCAGGGCGGCGCCGTCGTCGAGACGGTGGAGCACTGTCTCTCGGCGCTCGCGGCCCTGGGCATCGACAACGTGCTCATCGAGCTGGACGCGGAGGAGTTGCCGATCGGCGACGGCTCGGCGCAGCCGTTCGTCGAGATGATCGAGCAGGCGGGGATCGCGGAGCAGGATGCGCCGCGCCGGCCGCTGATCGTCTCCGAGCCCGTGACGGTTCGCGCGCCCGCCGGCGCGGGGATCGAGGGCGTCATCATCGCGCTGCCGAGCGACACGCCGGCGCTCGAACTCGTCTACGACCTTGACTTCGGGAGCTCGGCGCCGCTGCGCCGGCAGGTCGCGGCGTTCACGCTGAATTTCGCGCAGCAGCCCGCGGCGTTCGCGCCGCACGCGCTCGCCGGCGGCGCCAAGGGCCCGTCGACCAACGGCGCCGCGTCCACGACGCTCGGCGCCAATCCCTACGTCGCCGAGATCGCGCCGGCGCGCTCGTTCGCGCTGATGGCCGAGGCGCAGGCGATGCGGGCGCGCGGGCTCTTCTCGCACGTCTCGCCGCGCGACATGCTGGTCATCGGCGACGACGGCCCGGTGGACAACGAGTACCGCTTCGCCGACGAGCCGGCGCGCCACAAGCTGCTCGATCTCCTCGGCGACCTCGCGCTGGCTGGCCGGCCGATCCAGGGGCGCATCATCGCCAGCCGCTCCGGGCACGCGCTCAATCACCTCGTTGCCCGCACGCTCGTCGAGCAGGCGCGCCGCAGGGAGAGATTCGCTCGCCGTTTGGGAGATGTCGGGGGTCAGTCGCCGGTGCTCGAGATCCGGGACGTGATGCGGCTCCTGCCTCACCGATACCCGATGGTGCTCGTGGATCGCGTTCTGGAGATCGACGGCGACCGCCGGGCGGTGGGGATCAAGAACGTCACGGTGAACGAACCCTTCTTCCAGGGGCACTACCCTGGGTCGCCGATCATGCCCGGGGTGCTGATCGTGGAGGCCATGAGCCAGCTCGCCGGCCTGATGCTGAGCCAGAAGCTGGAGCGAACGGGTAAGATCGCAGTCCTGCTCAGCATGGATCGGGTCAAGCTGCGGAAGCCGGTGTTGCCGGGCGACCAGCTGGTCATGGAGACCGAGACCATCAAGGCGACGGAGCGATTCGGCGACGTGCAGTGCAAGGCCCGGGTGGACGGGCGACTGGTCGCCGAGGCGAGGGTCAAGTTCATGATGGTCGATGCGGAGTCCGAACGATGAGCGCAGTGGCCGGGCGAATCAGCCCCGTGGCGGGCGAGGAGGACGGCAGGCCTCGGCGCGGCGGCGTGCACCCGAGCGCCATCGTCGACCGCAGCGCGGAGATCGATCCCACCGCCACCGTCGGGCCCTTCTGCGTCGTGGGCCCCGGCGTGGTCATCGGCGCGGGCGTCGTGCTCCAGAGCCACGTCGCCGTCCAGCAGCGGACGAGCATCGGCGCGGGCACGGTGGTCTTCCCGTTCGCGGTGCTCGGCGCCGATCCGCAGGACCTCAAGTACCGCGGCGAAGAGACGGACCTGGTCATCGGCGAGCGGAACACCATCCGCGAGCACGTGACGCTGCACCGGGGCACCGGCGTCGGCGGCGGGCGCACGGTGATCGGCAACGACTGCCTGCTCATGGTCGGCGCGCACGTCGCGCACGACTGCGTGCTGGAGGACGAGGTCATCCTGGCGAACTCCGTGATGCTCGGCGGGCACTGCCTGATCGAGCAGGGCGCGACGATCGCCGGCGGCGCGGGCGTGCACCACTTCGCGACGGTCGGGCGGATGTCGTTCGTCGGCGGCCTGGCGCGCATCGCCAAGGACGTGCCGCCCTACCTCGTGGTGGAGGGCAGCCCCGCGGAGCCGCGCAAAGTGAACACGACGGCGATGGTGCGCCGGCTGTGGCCGGCGGAGCAGGTGGACGCGATCAAGAGCGCGTACAAGGCGCTCTTCCGCAGCGACGAGCCGATGAAGGTCGTGATGGACCGCCTGCGCGCGGACGCGTCGCAGCCCGAGCCGGTGCTGCGTCTCTGCGACTTCCTCGAGAAGATGACGCAGGGCGTCCACGGGCGCTGGCGCGAGACGCTGCGCGAGAAGCCGGCCAAGACCAAGGGCTGATGGCCGGGCCGCGGCCGCTCCCTACTATCCGCCCGCCGTGCCCCTGATCGCCGCCACCAACGTCCGCAAGAACTACGGGACCGACATCGTCCTCGACGGTGTGTCGTTGTCCGTGGAGGCCGGCGAGCGCGTGGGGCTCGTCGGGCGGAACGGGCAGGGCAAGAGCACGCTTCTGAAGGTCCTCGGCGGGCTGATGCCGGCGGACTCGGGCGAGGTCTCGATGATGCGCGGCCGGCGCGCGGGGTATCTCCAGCAGGACCCGCGGTTCGAGCCGGGCGAGACGCTGCGCGACGCCGCGGAGGGCGCGTTTGCGGAGCTGCATCGCGTGCACGCGGAGCTGCACAAGGTGTTCGACGCGATGGCGGAGGCGTCGGGCGATGGCGCGGCGATCGAGCGGCTGATGAAGCGCCAGGCGGCGCTCGAGCGCGAGGCCGAGGCGCTCGGCGGCTACGCGATTGATCACAAGGTGGACGCGACGCTGCACGGCGTCGGGCTGACGGACAAGGAGTTCGGTGTGCCCGTCGAGGGGCTCAGCGGCGGGCAACGCGGGCGGCTCGCGCTGGCGCGCCTGCTGCTCGAGGACCCGGA
>JBGTSD010000081.1:0-13949 GCA_041940385.1 Phycisphaerales bacterium
GGTTGATGAAGATCACGGAGCAGTTGGACTTGGCGATGGCGCCGGTGAGCTTGCGCATCGCCTGGCTCATGAGGCGCGCCTGGAGGCCCACGTGCGTGTCGCCCATCTCGCCCTCAATCTCCGCCTTCGGGATCAGCGCGGCGACGGAGTCCACGACGATGAGGTCCACGGCGCTCGAGCGGACGAGCAGTTCGCAGATGTCGAGCGCCTGCTCGCCGCAGTCCGGCTGGGAGACGAGCAGGTCGTCGATGTTGACGCCGATGCGCCGGGCCCAGGAGGGATCGAGGGCGTGCTCGGCGTCGATGAACGCGGCGACGCCGCCTTCCTTCTGCGCGTTGGCGGCGACGGTGAGGGCGACGGTGGTCTTGCCGGAGGATTCCGGGCCGAAGACCTCGATGATGCGTCCGCGGGGGATGCCCTTGCCGCCGAGCGCGAGGTCGAGCGAGAGGCAGCCCGTGGAGATGCCGGGGATGGCGAGGTGGGCCTCTTCGTCGAGGCGCATGATCGAGCCCTTGCCGAAGGACTTCTCGATCTGGCTGATGGTGCGCTGGAGCGCCTGCGCCTTGCCCTTGTCTTCGATTGCCACGGCGATTCGACCGTCCTTTGAAGTTGCGGACACTCGGGCACTCTCCTTGGATGACTTGGTGCTTGCGACCATACCGGCTGCCTCCTGTCTCCGTCGATGTTCGGGATGCGATAGGATGACAGAGGCGATCGGAGCCGTCAAGACGCGTTCGGTACTTTTTCGGAAAGTTTTTGTTTGGGTTCGGAATCGGGTGAACGGGCGAGGCGGGCGAAGGCCTCGCCGCGCTCTTCGTAATTCGTGAACTGGTCCCAACTTGCGCAGCCGGGGCTGAGCAGCAGGACGTCGCCGGGCTCGGCCCGGGCCAGGGCGCGCTCCACGGCGGGAACGAGGGTGGTGCACTCGTGGACCGCCGCGGAGGGGGCGCCGGCCTGGCGCGCGGCGGCGGCGATGGCGGGCCCGGTGGTCCCGATGGTGTAGAGGCCGGCGAGCTGCTTCGCGAGCGCGCCGATCGGCGCGAGGTCGATCTTCTTGTCGTAGCCGCCGGCGATGAGGTGCACGCGCGAGCCGGCGCCGTCGAAGGCGCGCACGGCGATGGTGGTGGATTCGGGCGTGGTGGACTTGGAGTCGTTGTAGAAGCGCACGCCGCGGCGTTCACCGACGAACTGGAGCCGATGCGCCAGCCCGGGGAACGAGGCGAGCTGCTGCGCGACGGACGCGGGCGCAACGCCGAGCGCGGCGCCGACGGCGCGCGCGGCGAGCATGGCGTTGGCGATGTTGTGCGACCCCGGGACCATGAGCTCGGGGAGCGCTTCGCGGAGCGCGGCGAGAGTTGCCGGATTTTCCGGGGCCAAGGCGCCCGGCGCGCGTCGGACGCCGTCGGCGACGCCGCCCCACTCGGCGCAGAGCGCCACATCGTCGGGGCGCTGCCGCTCGTAGATGCCCGCCTTGCTGGCGCGGTAGTGCGCCATGTCGCCGTGCCAGTCCATGTGATTGGGCGCGAGATTCGTCAGCACGGCGATGTGCGGCGCCCAGCCGTTCGCGTCGGGATAGCCCACGCCTTCACCGAGCCAATAGAGCATGGCGCTCGAGAGTTCGAGGACGATGTGGTCGTTCGGCCCGATCCCGGCGAGATCCCCGAGGAGCGAGCCGCCGATGTTGCCGCCGAGGAAGACGCGATGGTCGGACGCGCGCTCGAGGGCGTGGGCGATCATCGCGGTGGTGGTGCTTTTGCCGACCGAGCCGGTGACGCCGACGATGCGCTCGCGCGCGGGGAGGCGCTCGACGAGGAGGCGGATCTCGGTGGTGATGGGGACCGACGCGGCCGCGGCGGCGCGGAGGAAGCGGTTGTCCCACGGCTTGGGGACGGCGGGGTTGGCGACGACGAGGTCGGTGTCGGTGAAGTCCGCGACGTTGTGTTCGCCGAGGCGGAGGCGGACGGCGCCCTGCTCGATCTCGCGCGAGAGTTCGGCGAGGGAGTCGCGCAGGCGGACTTCGGGCTCGAGGTCGGTCAGGAGGACGTCGGCGCCCTGCGCGGCAAGCCAGCGCGACACGCCGACGCCGCCGCCGAATCGGCCGAGGCCCATCACCGTCACGCGCTTCCCTGCGAGCGAGGCGGTCATCGTGCGCATTGTACGGGCGGGGGGACGGAGGGCGCGGCGGAGAAGTATGCTGGCGGCATGAAGAAGACGGTGACGACGTTGGCCGCGGCGGCGCTGGCGGCTGTTTCGGGATGGTCGATGGGGTGCGCTTCGTCGCAGGATGCGGGCGTGTCGGGCTTGATCCCCGTGGTGCCCCGGGAGGCGCCGCCGGCGGAGGTGGACGCGGCGCTCGCGGACATCTCGGCGCTGCGTCTGCGCGAGGCGGTGGACCGGCTGGCGGGGTTCGGGACGCGTCACACGCTGTCGGACACCTCGTCGCCGGACCGGGGCATCGGTGCGGCGCGGGCGTGGATCGCTCGGTCGTTCCAGGAGGCGGCGGACGAATCGGGCCGGGTGGGCGATGAGTCGGTGAGCGTGCTGTTCGACTCGCACATGGTGGCGCCGGACGGTCGGCGGATCACGCGCGAGGTCGAGATCGTGAACGTGCTGTGCGTGATCCCGGGGTCGAACCCGGCGGCGCGGGACCGGCTCTATTACGCCACGGCGCACTACGACACGATCTGCAGCGAGAACACGGACTCTGAGTGCGAGGCGCCGGGCGCGAACGACAATGCGTCGGGCACGGCGCTCCTGATCGAGATGGCGCGGGCGCTCTCGAAACAGCGTCACGACGCGACGATCGTGCTGATGGCGACGGCGGGCGAGGAGCAGGGGCTGTACGGCGCGCGCAGGCACGCGGAGCGCATCCGGGCCGAGGGACGGGACGTGCGCGCGGTGCTGAACAATGACACGGTGGGCGATCCGGCGGGGCCGTACGCGAAGGGGAGCAAGGAAGCGGCGACGGCGCGGAAGACGGTGCGGATCTTCTCGGAGGGACTGCCGCGCGGCGCGACCCCGGAGGAGCTGCAGCGGATCGCCGCGCTGGGCGCGGAGAACGACGGCGCGGCGCGGACGCTGGCGCGGTACGTGGCGGAGGTCGGCGTGTGGCACGACCTCGACGTGCAGCCGACCCTGATCTACCGGAACGACCGCTTCCTGCGCGGCGGCGACCACACGGCGTTTCTCGAGCACGGCTATCCCGCGGCGGTGCGCTTCACCGTGCTCTACGAGGACTACGACCGGCAGCACCAGAACGTGCGCGAGGAGTGGATCGAGCGCGACGGGAAGAAGCGGCAGGTGCAGTTCGGCGACCTGGCGCAGTACGTGGAGGAGGACTATCTCGCGGGCGTCACGCGTCTGAACACCGCGGCAATGATGCACCTGGCCAACGCGCCGGCGGCGCCGGCGAACGCGCGGATCATCACGGCGTCGCTGGAGAATCCGACGCGGCTGCGCTGGGATGCGCCGGCGAGCGACAACAATCCGGAAGAGATCGCCGGCTACGAGGTCGTGATGCGCACGACGACGTCGGCGGTGTGGCAGTTCGCGAAGGATGTCGGGCTGACGGGCGAAGCGGTGATCGACCTCAGCAAGGACAACTGGCTCTTCGGCGTGCGCGCGTACGACCGCGACGGCTACCGGAGCCCGGTGTCGTTCCCGATCGCGGCGCGGGAGTGAGCCAAGCGAACGTACATGGTGGAGTCGGCGAATAGCTCGATGCCGGCGCCGCCGCGGGAAACGCTGCCGAGGTTATTCATTCGATTCCTGCGCTTCGGTCTGCTCGCGTGGGGCGGGCCGGTGGCGCAGATCGGGCTGTTGCGCGAGGAGCTGGTCGAGCGGGAGCGCTGGATCTCGCGCGAGCGGTTCAACCGGGTGCTCGCGGTGTACCAGGCGCTGCCGGGGCCCGAGGCGACGGAGCTGTGCTGCTACTTCGGGATGGTGTCGCGCGGGCGTGTGGGGTCGGTGGTGGCGGGGCTGGGGTTCGTGCTGCCGGGGTTCGTGATGATGTTCGCACTGTCGTGGCTGTACGTGCGGTACGGCGTGCGCGCGGGGCCGCTGGGCGCGGCGTTCGTGGGGATGCAGGCGGCGGTGTGCGCGCTCATCGTGCGCGCGGTGCACCGAATCGGCGGGCACGCGCTGACGGATCGGACGCTGTGGACGATCGCGCTCGGCGCGGCGGCGGGGCAGCTCGCGGGCGTGCACTTCGCGATCACGCTGGCGTGCGCGGGCGCGGCGGCGGTGCTGGCAAGGAAGAAGCAGTGGGCCCTGGTCGCGATCATCGCGGCGGCGTTCGCGGGGGCGGTGGTTTGGGCGGTGATGCACGAGGCGGATGCGACGGCGGCGATGTCGGACGGGAGCGGCGCGGCGTCGCCGGCGTCGGCGTTCGGCTCGGGATTGCGCGGCGGCTTGCTGACCTTCGGCGGCGCGTACACGGTCATCCCGTTCCTTCAGCGCGACGCGGTCGAGGTCGGCGGGTGGTTGACGAACGAGGAGTTCCTCGACTGTCTCGCGCTCTCGGGCGTGCTGCCGGCGCCGCTGATCATCTTCGGGACGATGGTCGGGTACCTGGCGGCAGGGCCCGTCGGTTCGCTGCTGATGACGCTCGGCCTGTTCCTGCCGGCGTTCTCGTTCACGTTGATCGGGCACGGATTCTTCGAGCGGCTGGTGGATGATGCGCGGTTCCACGCTCTGCTCGACGGGGTGACGGCGGGAGTCGTGGGGCTAATCGGCGCGACGGCGGCGATCCTGCTCGTGGATGCGATCCGGGACCTGCCGGCGGCGCTGATCTTCGCGGGCGCGCTGCTGACGCTGTACCGCTGGCGGTCGAAGTGGGCGATCCCGGCGGTGGTGCTCGGCGCCGCGGTGGTTGGGTTCCTGGCGCTGGGGTCGTAGCGCTACTCGCCGATTTCGGCGGCGCGGGCCTTGGCCTTCCGGCGCTCGGAGTTCAGGCGGACGCGCATGTTGAGGAACTCGATGACGAGGGAGAAGACCATGGCGAAGTAGATGTAGCCGCGGTCGAGGTGCTGGCCGAGTCCGTCGGCGATGAGCAGCACGCCGATCATGATGAGGAAGGCGAGGGCGAGCATCTTGATGGTCGGATGCCGCTCGACGAAGCGGCTGATGCGCCCGGCGAAGATCATCATGACGATCACGGCGATGACGATCGCGGTGATCATGACGATCACCTCGTCAACCATGCCGACGGCGGTGATGACGGAGTCGAGGGAGAAGACGGCGTCGAGAATGAGGATCTGCATGATCGCCGCGGAGAAGGACGGCGCGCGTTTCGCCATCGCTTCATGGCCGTCGCCCTCGACCTTGGCGTGGATCTCCTTGGTGGCCTTGGCGACGAGGAAGAGCCCGCCGAGGACGAGGATGATGTCCTTGCCGCTGACGCCGTGGTCGATGCCGATGGCGTCGAGACGGAAGAGCTCGTTCTGCAGGCGCATGATCCAGGAGATGGCGAGGAGCAGCACGATGCGCATGAGCATCGCGAGCGCCAGGCCGATGAACCGCGCCTTGGCCTGCTGCGACTCCGGCAGCCGCCCGGTGACGATGGCGATGACGATGACGTTGTCCACCCCGAGCACGACCTCGAGGGCCGTGAGGGTGACGAGGGCGGTGAGGTTGGCGGTCGTGAAGAGGTCGGCCACGGTCGCTCCGGGGGTCTGGGGACGGCGGGGCATCCTACCGGAAGGGTCCGAGAACGCTGCCGCACGCGTCGCGGGGGGCCGCGGCGTAACGCGGGCGACGCGACCCCGTACAACTCACCGGACACCCCCACCACTCGTCCGGCGACGCGCCGGCCTCACTCTTCGGAGACACTCGACATGCGTACGACCCTCCTGATTGCTTCCGCCGGTCTGGCGCTGCACGCCGGGGCGCTGGCCAAGCCGCTCAACCCGGCATGGACCCCGAACGGCGCGCCCTGGGTGCTGCACCTGGACATGGACGCGGCGCTCGCGTCGCACATCGGCAAGCTCGGGTTCGAGGGGCCGGAGCCGATCCTGCACGAGATCGCCGAGGAGATCGAGGACGACATCGGCTTCGACTTCATCCGCCAGGTGCACTCGGTCACCATCTACGGCATGACCGCGGCGCACGACGAACCGGTGATCATCATCTCGACGACGCCCGAGGCGGAGACGCGCCTGACCGGCATGGCGATGCTGCACGGCGGCGCGCCGGTGCAGGAGAACGGGCGCACCGTGTACGAGGTCGAGCCGGACTCGGATGATCGTCACTTCGGCACGTTCATGGCCGGCCCGGGCGCGAACGAGCGGCTCGTGATCATCTCGCCGCGCCGGGAGCTGTTGCACTCGGCGGTGGACGTCATCGAGGGCAAGGGCCAGCTCCGCGCGGACCTCGATCAGTCGGCGTTGCGCCAGCCGCCGCGCGATGGATCGATCCTCTACGTCGCGGCGTCGGCCTTCGGAAAGGGTCTCGATCTCGAGCCGGTGATGGTGATGCTCCAGCGGGCCGAGGGGCTGCGCGTGGACGTCGGCGAGGTCGGCGGCGAGATGTACGTCGATGTGGACATGCGCACACCCGACGAGCAGCAGGCGACGCAGCTCCACCAGATGGCGCTGGGCGGCATCGCGATGCTGCAGTTCGTCGCGGCGAACGAGCCGGAGATGGCGCCGGTCGCCGGGCTGGCGCAGAAGGCCGCGATCACGCTGAACGGTCGCGACCTCTCGCTGCGGTTCCGGCACAGCTCCGAGGCGCTGATGGAGTTGCTGCACGAGATGCACAACCTGGATATCGACATGGATCACGATCACGACCATGACGACGACGAGCACGGCCATGTCCACGAGCATCGCGACGTTCGTGCGGACGCGAAGGTCAAGGTGAACAAGGACGGCAAGATCGAGGAATGACCCCCGTCGCCGCCATCGAGCGACCGTCGCCTGGGCGAACCCCCTCCGTCCCGGCCGGCGAAGCGAACGCCGAGACCCTCGCCCGCGATGCGCAGGCGGGGTCCTGGCGTTCGTTCGCGTCGCTGGTCGAGCGATTCGATCGGCGCATCTTCGCGTTCCTGGTCCGGCGCACGCGCAACGAGGCCGACGCGGAGGAGCTGACGCAGGAGACGTTCCTGCGCGCGTGGCAGTCGCTCCACCGATACGACCCGAACCGGCCGTTCGCGACGTGGCTGTTCACGATCGCGTCGCGGCTGGCGACGGATCGCCATCGCGGTCGCGTCGTGGCGCGCGAGCAGACGATGGCGTCCGATCCCGAGGCGTGCCGGCGGAGGCCGTTGCTCGGCGACGACGGGCGAGGAGCGCTGGGGAACGAAGCGTGGATCGCGGCGGGCGAGGTGTTGAGCGAGCGGCAGCACACCGCGGTGTGGCTGCGGTACGTTGAGGACATGGCGCCGGCGGACATCGCGCGGGTGCTGGGCGTGACCGGCCCGGCGTGCCGCATCATTCTGTTCCGGGCGAGGCAGGCGATCGCGCGGGCGCTCGAGGAGCGCGGCTTCGACGTGCACGCCTATCGTGGAGGAGTGGACCGCAACGGAGGTGACGAGGCATGAACGACCGCAACCGCAAGCCCCGATGCTCGCCGGCGCTCGTTGATCGCATGCTGGCCGATCCGGCGGGCCGGCCGCGCCACGAGGCGCCGTCGCACCTGCACGCCCGGATCGTGGAGCGCGTGCGTGACGACATGCGCCAGGGTTCGCTGCCCACGCCATCGCGCGCGCCGCTCTCGGCGCATCTCTGGAGCATCCTCGGCGGCGCGCTCGGCGTGGCCGTGGTCGCGGGCGCGTGGCTGTTTGCGCTCCAGGTGTGGAACGTGCAATCGCCCCCGCCTCCCGCTCCGGCGGACGTCGTCGCGACCGAGCGAGCGCCGCTCGCGGTGGTCGCATCGATCGACGACCGGCTCTTCGAGGAGTCGCGCGCCGCGGCGGGTCGTCTCGCGACGGCGGTCAGCGCGACCTACCGGCGCGAGCTCGACGCCGTGACGACCGAGGCGAAGCAGGCGGCGGCGAAGGCCGCGACGTACACGCGGTGGATGCGCACGACGCCCGCGGACGAATCGCCGGTCGAACCGAGCTCCGAGTTCTGATCAGCAGCTCTGGCCGTAGTTGCCGAGGAGCGCGTTGAGGTCGTCGAAGCCGACGGTTCCGTCGCCATTGATGTCGCCCGCGAGGCCCATGCCGGTCTGGCCGTACTCGGACAGGACGATGTTGAGGTCGGCGAAGTCCACGATGCAGTCGCCGTTGACGTCGCCGATGATTCCGGATGCGGGCGCGAGGAGGCGATAGGCGATCATGTCGCGCTGGCCGCCGTTGATCCAGTAGCCGGTGGCGAAGTAGCGGCCCTCGTCGTCGACGCGGAAACCGGCGGGCGTGCGCGTGACGCCCTCTGGATCGACGCTGGTCGCGTCGAGGAACGCGCCGCTCGCGTCGTAGCGCACGAGCGTGAACGTGGCCACGCCGGGTGTGAACACGGTGCGCAGGAGCACGCAGATGTTGCCCTGCGGGTCGATGTTCATGTGGTCGCGCACCAGGTCGTTCTCGACGGCGCCGTTGTACGTCTGCGTCCAGAGGAACTCGCCGGCGGGGCTGTAGGCCACTAGCCGGTGGCCGCCGTTCGACGGCCCGCTCATGATGATCGATCCATCGACGCCGATCTTCACCGTCGGCACGATGTCCGACGTCGGGGCGATGAAGCGCCGATTCCACACCGGCGTGCCGTCCGCGGCGTACTTGAGGAGCACGAAGTCGCGCCCGTCCGTCGAGTTGTTGACGCCGTCGCCCGCCACGTAGACATTGCCGTCGCCGTCCACGACGACGGAGCGCGCGTTGTCCTCGAGGTTGAAGAACGAGGACGCATCGAACGTGCGATTCCACTGCGGCGCGCCCGTCGTGCTCCACTTGGCCACACCGATGACTTTGCCGTTCGACGTCGCGTACTGGCCTACGGCCACCACGCTGCCGTCCGGACCGAAGGCCACGCCCTCGGCGCTGTCGGCCTCGAAACCGGGCGAGGAGAATGTGCCCGTCCACAGCTCGCCGCCCGCCAGGCTGTACACGGCGACGCCGAAATCCACCCACGTATCGTCATCGCGCGACCAGCCGGCGACGGCGATCAGGCCGAGCGGGCTCATCGCCATGTCGCGCGGGATCGGGCCGCCGAACGTGCCGGGGCCGGAGTAGCGCTGCTCCCACGGGATGAATCCGTCCGCGGCGTTGAAGCGCATGGTCAGCCAGTTCGAGCTCAGCGTCTGATTGTCCGTGCCGGTTTGCGCGGTGACGTAGAGGTTGCCGTCCGCGTCCACCTCCGCGTCCACCGGGAAGTCGTAGCTGTTCGCGACGACGCCGTTGAACGTGCGCCGCCACACCTCGTCGCCGTTCTCGTCGATGCGCACGACGAAGATGTCCTCGCTGCCGGCGAAGAGTCGGGTGGCGCCGACCGCGTACGCGCCGCCCGCGCCGTCGCCGACGACGACCAGGCCGCCGTCGCTGTCGGGCGCAATCGGGTCGGTGAAGGTCCAGTCGACGGTGGGCGTCCCGGCGGTGGCGGCGGCGCCGAGGAGCATCACTCCGACGGACATCGTGATCATCTTCGTGGCGGTGGGCATCGGGGGGATCTCCCTCTGGATCGTGTCGTTCCTGCGACGCCTCGCGCCGCCAGCCAACGTCACGGGGCAAACCCCGTGCCGCGGTCCGCAACGAGCGACGATTTCCCTCAACCGCTGTCGCGCGATCGGGAATGGCGCACCTCAGCCAATCAACAATGCGGCCGAGGTCCTGGTTGGCTGATCTCGGGCGCCCCGGAAACGCGGGGGAGGCGCCTTAGAGCTCCGGCGCGAAGCCGCGGCGCATGGTGTTCTCGCAGGATGCGCGGGGCTCGACGAACTGATAGAGGTAGTCGAGCCCGCCGGCCTTGCTGCCAACGCCGGACATGCCGAAGCCGCCGAAGGGTTGGCGGCCGACGAGGGCGCCGGTGATGCCGCGGTTGAGGTAGAGGTTGCCGACGCGGAACTCGCGCTTGGCGCGCTCGAGGTGCGAGGGCTTGCGCGAGTAGACGCCGCCGGTGAGCTTGTACTGCGAGGCGTTCGCGAGCGCGAGCGCCTCGTCGTAGTCCTTCACCTTCATGACGGCGAGGACCGGCCCAAAGATCTCCTCGCGCGCGATCTGCGCCGTCGGCGGCACATCGATGAAGATGTGCGGGCCGACCATCGGCAGGCCGGTCTTCTCGCGCAGGCGCCGGCGCACGTCCTCGGGAGGATCCATGCTGAGAGCGAGGCGCGATTCGCGCTTGCCGGACTCGATGAACGAGCGGATGCGCTCGGCCGCCTCGTCGTCGATCACCGGGCCGACGTCCGTCGCCGGGTCCGCCGGGTCCCCCACCACCAGCGCCTGCGCGCCCTGCACGAGACGACGCACGAAGTCGTCGTACGCGCTCTCGAGCACGATCGCGCGGCTGCACGCCGAGCACTTCTGGCCTTGGAACCCGAACGCGCTCTGACGCACGCCCAGCACCGCCTCGTCGAGGTCGGCCGACGCGTCCACGATCACCGCGTTCTTGCCGCCCATCTCGCAGACGACCTTCTTGACGTGCATCTGCTCCTCGGGCGTCACGCCCGCGGCCTTCACGATGTCCAGGCCCACCGCCTTCGAGCCGGTGAACGCGATCAGCGCCACGCGTGGGTCGCGCACCAGCGCGGCGCCGGTCGTCTCGCCCAGGCCCGGCAGGAAGTGCAGCGCTTCGCGCGGCGTTCCGGCCTCGAAGAGGATGTCCGCCATCAGCTTCGCGATGCCCGGCGTCTGCTCCGCCGGCTTGACGACGACGGTGTTGCCCGTCGCGAGCGCGGCGACGGTCATGCCGGTGCAGATGGCGAGCGGGAAGTTCCACGGGGAGATGACCACGCAAACGCCGCGCGGCAGGTACCAGTGCTCGTCGAGTTCGCCGATGAAGCGTCCGAGGCGCTGGCGTTCGAAGAGCGGCACGGCGCAGCGGGCGTAGAACTCGCAGAAGTCGATCGCCTCGCAGACGTCCGCATCCGCCTCGCGCCAGGTCTTGCCGGCCTCGCGGATCATCACGGCGGCGAGGTCGTCGCGGCGCTGGCGCATGATGCCCGCGGCCTTGATCAGCACCGCGGCGCGCTTGCGCGGGTCCTCGTCGCGCCATTTCGGGAAGAACGCGTGTGCAACGTCCACGGCGCGCTTGGCGTCCTCGGGGGTCTTGTCGTTGGCGACCTTGGGCACGCTGACGCGCGCCAGGGCCGCGGCGAAGCGGTCGCGATCGGCCGGCAGCGCGGAGAAGTCGCGCAGCGGCTCGGTGAAGAAGGGGCGTCCATCGCCGACACCGGCCACCGCGGGCGAGAGCGTGTGGCGCTCGGGCGCGAGGAGGTAGAGGTCCGGCTTGTCGGCGGCCTGGCCGTTGGCGCCGACGGGCGGCGCGCCGTGCGGGCTGGCGAGGAGCGAGCCCTCGGACGCGTTGTCCATGAAGCCGGCGCGCAACCAGGATTCGTTGCTGGTGTTCTCGAGCAGGCGGCGCACGAGGTACGCCATGCCGGGGATCATCTCGCCGACCGGCACGTACTCGCGGATACGCAGGCCCATGTCCACCGCGGCGCCCTTGAGCTGGTCCGCCATGCCGTGGAGCATCTGCAGCTCGATCGAGCTGCGCGGCAGTCCGCGCTGGTCGAGGCCCGCGAGCGCCGCGGCAATCGAACGCACGTTGTGCGAGCCGAGCGCGAGCTTGACGCCGCCTTCACCCACCTTGCGCGGCATGCCGTCGAGGAAGATGGCGGCCATGCGCTCGAAGCACGCGTCGGTCTGCCGCTTGGTGTTCCAGACCGGGCAGGGCCAGCCCTGCTGCTCGGCGTTGATCGTCTCGTAGTCCCAGTACGCGCCCTTCACGAGGCGCACGGTGACGGCGCGCCCGGTGCGCCTGGCCCACTCGACCATGCGACGGGCGTCGTCATCGCCGGACTTCAGGTACGCCTGCATTGCGAGGCCGGCGTCGAACTGGACTTCCTCGCAGCAGCGCTGGAAGAGGTCGATCGTGAAGTCCTTGAGCGCGAACTGCTCCATGTCGAAGTTGACGAAGACGCCCTTGGCCTTCGCGCTCTCGAGGATGGGCCGCAGACGGCGCATGAGGTCTTCGAGCGCGACCTCGCCCTTGAGCGGATCGCAGCGCGGCGTGAGCGACGAGACCTTGATGGACACATTCACGCGCGGGATGGCGCCGAGGTGGTCCTTCTCGAGCCGTTCGTTCGGCTTCCACTGCGCCGCCGTGCCGGGGAGATTGTCGATGAGGTCGAGGTACTTGCGCTGGTACGCGTCCGCCTCTTCATCGCTCACGCACGCCTCGCCGAGGAGGTCCACGCTGAAAGCAATGCCGTCGTCCCAGAGTTTCTTGAGCTGCGGCAGCGCGCTCTTCGCGTCGGTGCCGGCGATGAACTTCTCCGCCATGCCCTTGATCTGCCCGGAGACGGTCGAGGTCAGCAGGCCCTTCGCGAGGCCGCCGGCGCGCAGGCCGAGGTCGAAGCCCGGGGGAAGCGTCACGCCCGGCTGGGTGAGGTAGTCGGTCAGGTGCTCGTGCACCATGTCGGGCGTGGTGAGCGTGGGGAACGCGTCGACGAAGCGGAAGAGCTGAACCTTGAACGCCTGGTCCTTCATGGACCAGTTCATCAGCTTGTCGGACCAGAACTTCGCCGAGAGCAGGCCGGCCTTCTGGGCGCGCGCCTTGCCGAGCATGTCGCGCCCGATCTCGTGGATGCGCGCCTCGTCCGTGCCCGCGCGGGGCGGCGGGGGGACGTCGATGCGGGACGGGCTCGAAACGCCGGGCTTCGGGCCCTTGCGCGTGAAGATGGGCATGGGTGTCGGGTCTCGGCGAGCGGGTTGGGGGACCGGGGGCGGGATTGTAGAGGACTCACCGGCGCCGACGCGCCCCGGCGCTATCCTTCGAGATCGTGCCGCAGACCAAGGGAAAAGTGCTCGTCGCCATGTCCGGCGGGGTGGATTCGTCCGTCGCCGCGGCGATTCTGCTGCGCGAGGGCTACGACGTGGTCGGCTGCTTCATGCGGCTCGGCTCGCCCGGCGAGGCCTTCGAGGAGGGGCTCGCCGAGGATGACGGCGCCTGCGACACGCGAAAGATCGGGCATCGCGGCTGCTGCTCCGTCGGCGATGCGGCGGACGCGCGCCTGGTCGCGGCCCAGCTCGGCATCCCGTTCTACGTCTGCAACTTCCGGCGCGAGTTCGGGCGGATCATGGACTACTTCGCGGACGAGTACGCCGCGGGACGGACGCCCAATCCCTGCGTGCGCTGCAACGACTGGCTGAAGTTCGGCAAGCTGTTCGAGTACGCGCAGCAGATCGACGCGGACTTCATCGCGAGCGGGCACTATGCGCGGATCGATCGGGCGACGGGCGCCGCACGGTTGGCGCGGGGCGTCGATCGCGGGAAGGACCAGTCGTACGTCCTGTTCGGCCTCCCAGGGGCGCGGCTCGAGCGCATGATGCTGCCGATCGGCGAGTTCGAGAAGCCGCGGGTGCGCGCGATGGCGGAGGAGTTCGGCCTGCCGGTCTTCAACAAGCCGGACTCGCAGGAGATCTGCTTCGTGCCGGACGACGACTACGCGGGGTTCGTCGAGGGCCGGCGCGCGGAATTGGCGGGCAAGCGCGGCGGAGACGTCGTGGACGCGGCGACCGGGCGCGTGGTCGGCCAGCACGAGGGGCACCACCGCTTCACGATCGGGCAGCGCCGCGGTCTTCAGCTCGCGCTGGGTCACCCGGTCTACGTTGTGGGCAAGGATGTGGAGACGAACACGGTGCTGGTGGGCGAGCGCGAGCGGTTGGCGGTGACGTCGCTCGTCGCGGGCGAGGTGAACTGGCATGCGCCTGCGCCAAGCGACTGGCGAGCGTGCACGGCGCAGTACCGTGCGCACGGGACGCCCGCGCCGGCGAGGCGCCGCGTGGTGGACGGGGCGCT
>JBGTSD010000082.1:0-13794 GCA_041940385.1 Phycisphaerales bacterium
CGGCGTGTGGTCCTCGATCGCGGTCACGCGAAGGCCCGTCGACGCCAGGCCGTTGACCGCCGACTCGCGACCCGAGCCCAGCCCGGACACGCGAACCTCGATCTCCGACATCCCGACCTTGCGCGCCTTCTGACCGGCGGACTCGCCGGCGCGGGTCGCGGCGAAGGGCGTGCTCTTGCGCGCGCCCTTGAAGCCGATCGTCCCCGCCGAGTCCCAGCAGATCGTCTCGCCGTTGGTGTCCGTCACGGTCACGATCGTGTTGTTGAACGTCGACTTGATGTGCGCGACGCCGCGAACCACGTTCTTCCGGACCTTCTTGGGTTTCTTGGCCATGCTTCGTCTCGATCCTGTCGCCGGTGCGCGAAAGCCGCGGCGTGTTCGTTGTTCCTACTTAGCCCTTCACGCCCTTCTTGCCGGCGACGGTCTTCTTGCGTCCCTTGCGGGTGCGGGCGTTGGTCCGCGTCCGCTGGCCGCGCACCGGCAGGCCCTTGCGATGACGCTCGCCGCGGTACGCGCGGATGTCCTTGAGGCGCTGGATGTTCTGCGCCACCTGGCGACGCAGGGCGCCCTCGACCACGAGGTTCTGGTCGATGATCGCCGCGATCGTCGAGACCTCCTGCTCGGACAGCTCCGCCGCACGCTTGGTCGGCTCGATCTGCGCCTCGCCCAGGATGTCGTCCGCGACCTTCGGACCGATGCCGTGGATGTAGCGGAGGGAGTAGCGGATCGGCTTGCGATCCGGGATGTCAACGCCTGCAATACGGGGCATGAATCGAATCTCCTGAGAGCGGGCTCAGCCCTGGACCTGCTTGTGCTTGGGGTCGGACGAGCAGATGACGCGCACCTTGCCCTTGCGGCGCACCACCTTGCACGACGAACAGATCCGCTTGACGCTCGACTTGACCTTCATGATCGGAAGCTCCTGCTTCTCGGTTGCCTGCTCTGCTGCCTCGTCTTCAAACACGCACTAGTGCCGGTACACGATCCGCGCCTTCGACAGGTCGTACGGGCTCAGCTCCACCGTCACCCGATCGCCCGGCAGAATCCGGATGTAGTGCTGACGCATCTTGCCCGACACGTAGGCGAGCACCTCGACCTCGTTGGGGAGCCTCACCTTGAACATCGCGTTCGGGAGCGCGTCGACCACCACGGCCTCAAGCGTCAGCTTGTCGTCCTGCTTCGGCATGCGTGCTGCGGGAGCGAACGCCGCTCCCCGAATCCTTCCTTCTCAAGGACGAGAGCATCGCCCTCGTCGTGAATCTCATGTTCGGCGCCGACGCGCCCGCCCATCCATGGGCCCCCCGGGTCCTCCCGTCGACGTGCGGACCACGATGCCCGGCGTGCCCAGCCCGCTGCAGGCCTCCCGATCCCGTTCCGTCGATGGCGCCCGATGGCCCGCCCGAGAGTCGGCGTCCCGGGCGGGATCGAATCGACAAGTGTATTCAGGCGGTCCGCCATTGCAAGGCGCCCCGGGCGGGCCGCCTGCCCCGCCCGAACCGCGGAAAACCCTCTAGAACGATCGCGGCCCCCTGATCCGCGGGCCCTTGCCCTCGTCGTTGCCCCCCAGGAACCCCGCGTAATTCCGCATCAGCAGGTTCGCCTCGATCCGCTGGATCAGGTCCAGGCCCACCGACACCACGATCAGCAGACCCGTCCCGCCCAGGAACGCCGCCACGTTGTACGGCACGTTCAAGGAGGTCGAGACCATCATCGGCATCACCGCGATCACCGCTAGGAACGCCGCGCCCACGTACGTGATCCGCTCCAGCACCGTCTCGAGGTACTCCGCGGTCCGCGGCCCGGGCCGAATCCCGGGGATGAACGACCCGTTGTCGCGCAGGTTCTTCGCCATCTCCTCCGGATTGAAGACGATCGTCGTCCAGAAGTAGGAGAAGAAGAAGATCAGCGTGATCTCCAGCACCACGTACGGGTACTGGCCGATCTGGAAGTTCGTCGAGAGCCAGCTCGCGATCCGGTAGCCCGTGCTGCCCGGCGCCGAGACCTGCAGCGAGGACGCCAGCGCCGAGAACGCCATCGACGGGAAGATCATCAGCGACGACGCGAAGATGATCGGCATGACGCCGCCGTGATTCACGCGCAGCGGCAAGTACGAACGCGCGCCGCCGTAGACCCGCCGGCCGCGCGTGTGCTTCGCCTGCTGCACCGGGATGCGCCGCTGCGCCACCGTGATGATGATCGCGCCGGCCACCACCACCACGAAGCCGCCGACGAGCATCAGCACGCCCATCCAGCCCAGCCCGTTGGGGTTGTCCGGATCGAACTGCGTGATCACCGTCTGCACCGCGCCCGGCATGCCCGTCAGGATGCCCGCCGTGATGATCAGCGACACGCCGTTGCCGATGCCGAACCGGTCGATCTGCTCGCCCAGCCACATCAGGAAGATCGAGCCGGCCGTCATCGCCGTGATCGCCGTCACCCACCAGAGCGGATTGCCCGCCCAGTTCGGATACACCAGCCCCGACTTGGTCAGGTACGAGAGGAAGCCCACCGCCTGCACCACGCACAGCGCGATCGTCAGGTAGCGCGTCCACTCCTGGATCTTCTGACGCCCCGTCGGCCCCTCCTGCTGGAGCTGCTTCAGACGCGTCGAGACCGACGAGAAGAGCTGGAACACGATCGACGCCGAGATGTACGGCATCACGCCCAGGCCGAAGATCGTCGACTGGCTGAACGAGCCGCCGGAGAAGATCGACACGTACTGCGCCAGCCGTCCCGCGGCGCCGCCGGCGTCCGTCTGCGCCTGCATGAACTCCTGGAGCTGCGACTGGTTCACACCAGGCAGCGGAATCCAGAAGCCGACGCGGTACACCGCCAGCATCCCGATCGTGAACAGGATCCTGTTGCGCAGGTCGGGAATGCGGAAGATATTGAGAAACGCCTTGAGCATCGCTGGCGTGGGGCTCCTGTGACGGAATCGACTCGTGACGCGGCGCATCCTGCGCCGCGCGGGATCACTCCTCGGCGCCGTCGCCGCCCGCGGCGTCCTTCTTCTTGTTCTTGTTCGAGCCGCGCTTCAGCTTCTTGGTCAGGTTCTTGGGCGTCTGATCGTCGGAGTTCCGGTCGATCCCGCGGACGCGATCGCGCCGCGTGCCCGACTCGGTCACCGAGCCGCCCGCCTTCTCCACGATCGAACGCACCTTCTTCGAGACGCGATCGGCCTGGATCGACAGCTTGACCTTCAGCTCCTTCGATTCGCCCAGGTCGCCCAGGACCTTCAGCGGACGCTTCGTGTCGCGGATCAGGCCCGCCTTCACGAGCTTCTCCGCCGTCACGTCGCCGCCCTTCGCGAAGTCCTTGTGCGCCACGATGTCGCACACGTTCACGATCCAGAACTCGGTCGTGAAGTTCGCGTTCGTGAAGCCGCGCTTCGGGATGCGCCGGAAGTACGGCATCTGCCCGCCCTCGGACGTCATGCGACGGCTCGAGCCGGAGCGCGAGTACAGGCCCTTGTGGCCGCGGCCCGCGGTCTTGCCGCTGCCGCTGCCGATGCCGCGGCCCACGCGCTTGCGCTTCTTGTAGGCGCCGGCCTGCTCGGTGATTTCATGGATCATCATGGCTCGTCGAACTCCGTTGCTGCCGCGCTCGTCCGCGGAAAATCGTCTGCGATCAACTCCACCCGCGCCTCAGGACCCCGACGAGCCGCCGGACTCGCCGCCCGACGACGACTGCTCGCCGCCGCTCTGCTGCGGCGCGCCGCCCTCGTCGCCGCCGCCACCGCCGCCGCCACGCGAGCGGCGCGGGCCGCCGCGTCCGCCGCGACCGCCGCGACCCGAGGCCTTGGCGACCGTGCTGACGGGGGCCTTCATCTTCTTCTCGGCGCTGACCACGGGCATCAGCTTGCTGCCGCGCTCGACCATGGTCTCGACCGTCGTGTCTTCAAGGGTCACGCCGCGCAGCGCCGCGATCTCCTGGCGCGTGCGGACCGCCTCGAGGGCGTGGAGCGCCGCCTTGACGGTGTTCTGCGGGTTGGTCGAGCCGTAGCACTTGGTGACGCAGTCGGTCAGGCCGGCCATCTCGAGCACGCCGCGCACCGTCGCGCCGGCGACGATGCCCGTGCCGGGGGGCGCGGGGATCAGCATGACGCTGGAGGCGCCGAAGCGACCCGTGACCTGGTGCGGGATCGTCCCGCCGAGCAGGCGCACCTTGTGCAGACGCTTGCGGGCGTCGCGCTGCGCCTTCTCGATCGCCGCGGGCACTTCCTTGGCCTTGCCGTAGCCCAGGCCCACGCTCCCGCGTCGATCGCCGATGACGACCAGCGCGTTGAACGAGAACCGGCGACCACCCTTGATGGTGGCGCTGGTGCGCGACACGCCGATCGTCACGCTCTCCAGGGAACTCGATTCGTCGATCATCTCTGCCATGTGGCGCCGTCCAATTCCTTCGTGAGCCGGCGATGATGCACGCCGGCGTTGCGTCTGCCGTTCAGAACTCGAGGCCGCCCTTGCGAGCCGCGTCCGCCAGGGCCTTGATGCGGCCGTGGTAGCGGAACCCGGCGCGATCGAAGACCACCTTCGTCACGCCCGCCGCCTTGGCCTTCTCGGCCAGGCGCTGCCCCACCGCCGACGCCGCCTGCGCGTTGCCGGTCTTGCCGTCCGCGCCCTTGTCGCGCGTCGACGCCGCGACCAGCGTCTTGCCCGCCAGGTCGTCGATCACCTGCGCGTAGATGTGGTTCAGCGACTTGTACACGCACAAGCGGGGACGCTCCGGCGAGCCGGCGACCGAACGACGGATCTGCGCCCGGCGACGCGTCCGCTTGTGATCCTTGAGCTGGTTCTTGTTCATGGCGATTCGCCCTTTGCGGATGCTCGGGATCAGGCGCCGAAGGCCTTGCCCTGCTTGCGACGGATGGTCTCTTCGACGTACTTGATGCCCTTGCCGTTGTACGGCTACGGCTTGCGCTTCGAGCGGACGACCGCGGCGAACTGACCCACCGCCTGCTTGTCCGCGCCCTTGATCTTGATCAGCGTGCCCTTGTCCACCGCGACCTCGACGCCCATCGGGATCGGCACCCGGATCGCGTTCGCGTAGCCGACCTTGATCTCGAGGTCCTTGCCCGCGACCGTCGCGCCCCAGCCGACGCCGTTGATCTCGAGGTTCTTCTCGAACCCCTTGGTCACGCCCGTCACCATGGTGTTGATCAGCGCCCGCGTCGTGCCCCACAGCGCCCGCGCCTGGCGGTTCTCCTCGTTCGACTCGTCGATCGACACCTGCACCGCCTTCTCGCCCTCGTCGAACTTCACGTTCACGAGCGGGTGGTGCGTCATCGTCAGCTTCTTCGAGCCGGACTCCACCGTCACCACGCGATTGGCCACGCTGACCTTCGCGTTCGACGGGACCGGGATGGGCTTCTTGCCGATTCGGGACATCTTCGTTTCGCTCCTGCCGTGCGCCGCTCGCGCGGGTCCGGGCTCAGGGGGACTGGGTTCCTTGGATCACTCGATGGTGCAGAGCACTTCGCCGCCGACACGCTCGCTGCGGCACTTGCGGTCCGACATCACGCCCTTGGGCGTCGACACGATCGCGATGCCCAGGCCCTGCAGCGGACGGGGCAGGTCGTTCACCTTGCGGTACACGCGACGGCCGGGCTTCGACTCGCGACGCAGCGAGTGCAGCACCGTCTCCCCGCGCGGGCCGTACTTCAGACGCACGCGGATCTGGCCCTGACGGCCGTCGTCGATCACGTCGTAGCCGTCGATGTAGCCCTCGTCGCGCAGAACCTCCGCGATGCCGCGGTTCACGCGGCTGTTCAGGCAGTTGACGGACTTGGACCCGCTCCCGAGAGCGTTGCGGATCCGCGTGAGCATGTCAGCGATGGGGTCGCTCAGCGCCATGTGTCTTTTCCAGAGAGAAGGGCCTTCGTCCGGCCCTCGGTGCAGTGGCCTCGTGTGAATCGTGATCGGTGCTTCGGTTTACGCCCGCCTCACCAGCTCGCCTTGCGCATCCCGGGGATCTTCCCCTCGAGCGCCAGCTTGCGGAGCATGATGCGGCTCATGCGGAACTTGCGGTACACGCCCCGCGAACGGCCCGTCAGCTCGCAGCGACGGACGATCCGGGTCGAAAACTTCGGGGTGCGCTTGGACTTCGCGACCTGGGCTTTGGTGGCCATGGATTACTTCGCCTCCGGACGACGGAACGGCATCCCGAGCTGCTCCAGCACGAAGCGGCTCCGCTCGGGATTCGAATTCGAGAACACGATGTTGATGTGCATGCCGTGCGTGAAGTTCACCTTCGACATGTCGATCTCGGGGAACACGCCCTGCTCGGTCAGGCCCATCGAGTAGTTGCCCGCCTTGTCGAACGACGCCGTCGGCAGGCCGCGGAAGTCGCGGATACGCGGCGACGCGAGGTTGATCAGACGGTCGAGGAAGTGCCACATCCGCTCGCGACGCAGCGTCACCATCGCGGACGTCTCGGCCCCGTCGCGCACCTTGAAGTTCGCGACCGACTTCTTCGCCTTGATCACCACCGGCTTCTGGCCGCTCACCTGCGTCAGCGTCGAGAGCACGGTGTCCTTCACCGTCACCGGGAGCTTGTTGGTCTCGAGGTGGCGGCCCATGTTCACGTTCAGCACGATCTTCTCGAGACGAGGACGCTCCATCGGATTGTCCAGCCCGAACTTTTCGTGCACCGCCTTGGCGACCTCGGTGCGGTACCGCTCGCGCAGACGCGGCGGCTGCGCAGGACCCGTGTCCTCCGGCGCCGACTCGGCTCCGCCCTTTTTGCCCTTGTCCTTCGCCATGGTTTAAGCCTCGCCCGCCTTCGCGGCCTTCTTCTTGGTCGTCTTCTTCGTCGTCTTCTTGGTGGTCTTCTTCGCGCCCGCCGACTTCGCGCCGTCGCGCGGACCGTGGATGACGTTCAGCGACTTCCCGCCGCGCGCCGCCACCCGCGCCTTGCCGCCGTCCTCGGTCGCCTCGAAGCGCACCCGCGTCGGCTTGCCGTCCACCACCGGGCTCAGGTTGCTCAGGTGGAACGAACGGTCCAGCGCGACCTGACCGCCCTGCGGGCTGATCCGCGTCGGACGCAGCGCCTTGATCCGCTGCTTGCGGCCCAGGCCGTCGTACACGCTCGGGGCAAACTGCACCACCGCGCGGTCCGCCTTCGTGAGCACCCGCACCACGTTCCCGATCGCGCCCCGGAAGTTGCCCGAGGTCACCATCACTTCATCGCCCTTGCGCACGTGCCGCGGCATGTCAGACGACCTCCGAAGCCAGAGAAACGATCTTCATGTAGTTCTTGTCGCGCAGCTCGCGGGCCACCGCCCCAAAGATGCGCGTGCCCCGCGGGTTGCCGTCGTCCTGGATCAGCACGACCGCGTTCTTGTCGAAGCGGACGTACGAGCCGTCCGCGCGACGCGTCGGGAACGACGTCCGGACGACCACGGCCTTCGCCTTGTCGCCCGCCTTCACGTCCGCGCCCGGCAGCGCCTTCTTGATCGACACCACCACGCGATCGCCCACGCCCGCCGTGCGGCGCGTGAACTTGCCCCGGGCGGTCGAGCCGCCCAGCACGCGGATCACGTACGCGATCTTCGCGCCCGAGTTGTCCGCAACGTCGCACCTGGTTTCCTGCTGGATCATCGCTGTTCCTGCCCTTCAACGGGCTGCGTTTCGGTCTTCCTCGTTCACACCTGCGCGGGACGATCGACCACGCGCACCAGGCGCCACGTCTTCGTCTTGCTCATCGGGCGGCACGGCGCGATCTCCACGCGATCGCCGCTCCGCGACTCGTTGTTCTCGTCGTGCACGTGCAGCACCGTCCGGTGACGGATGTACTTGCCGTACTTGGGGTGCATGGCCTGGAACGACACCACGACCTTGCGCGACTTGTCCCGCTTGTCCGACGAGACGACGCCGATCTGCGTGTTCTGGACCGCCTGGTCTTTCGTGGCTGCGCTCATGGTCACTGGCTCCCGCCGGCCGCGTTGCGGCGCACGCTCTTCTCCGTCATCAGCCGCGCGATCTCGCGGCGCGTCTTCCGGAACTGGCTCGGATCCTCGATCTTCTCCGTCACCGCCTGCGTCCGAAGCTCGAACAGCTTCGCGCGCAGCTCGCCGACCTCGACGTCGATCTGCTCGACGCTGAGCTTGTGGATCCGGGCCTTGTCTTCGCTCGTCTTCACGGCCATCGCCGGTTGCTCCTCGTTCGACCCTTACGTCAAGCCGTCACGCGCCGCGTCACGAACCGGCAACGCACCGGCATCTTCGCCGCCACACGAACCAGGGCGCGCTTCGCCGTGTCCACCGGAACGCCCGAGATCTCGAAGATCATCGTGCCCGGCTTCACCCGCGCCGCCCAGTACTCCACGTCCGCCTTGCCCTTGCCCATTCGGGTCTCGAGCGGCTTCTTCGAGATCGGCTTGTCCGGGAACACCCGGATGTACAGCTGGCCCTCGCGCTTCAGATAGTGCTGGGCCGCGATGCGCCCCGCCTCCAGCTGACGCGCCGTCATCCAGCAACCCTCCAGCGCCTGCAGGCCGAAGTCGCCGTACGCGACGTAGTTGCCCTTCGTCGCCTTGCGGTCGCGAACGCGGCGGAACTCCTTGCGGAACTTGACTCGTTTGGGCATCCGTGGCATGTGGCTCGCCTCTCGAAGTCTTCGCCTCTATCTCAACGACGCCCGCGGGCGCGAGGACGCGCGCCGGCCGCGTTCGAAACCGTTTCCTCGTCGGGCGCATCCGTATGCATGCCCTTGTAGATCCAGACCTTCACACCGATGGCCCCGTACGTCGTGAACGCCTCCGCGAACCCGTAGTTGATGTTCGCCTGGAACGTCGACAACGGCAGCGAACCCATCCGCACGTCCATCTGACGGCTCATCTCCGCGCCGCCCAGGCGCCCGGAGATCAGGATCCGCACGCCCTTCGCGCCCGACTGGATCGCGCCCTGCGCCCGCATGTTCACCACGCGACGGTACGAAGCGCGCTTCTTGAGCTGCTCCGCCACGCCCTCGGCGATCAGCTGCGCATCCAGGTCCGGGTTCTTGATCTCCATGATCGAGATCGAGACCTTGCGCCCCGTCATGTACTGCAGCTCTTCCGTCAGACGCTCGACCTCGGCGCCCTTCGGACCGATCACCAGGCCCGGACGCGCCGTCTTCACGACGATCTTCAGCTCCTCGCGCGTCCGCTCGATGAACAGGTCCGACACGGCCGCGAACGGGGGCGTCCGGTTCAGACGCTTGTCCAGGAACTCGCGGATCTTGTAGTCCTCGACGAGCAGCTCGCCGTAGAGCGCCTTGGGCGCATACCAGCGGCTCTTGTGCGCCTCGGTGATGCCGACGCGGAGCCCGAAGGGGTGGGTCTTCTGTCCCATCAGTTCTTCTCCTCCACGCCGATGACGATGTGGCTCAGGCGCTTCTTGATCGGGTGCGCACGTCCGCGATCCTTCGGCTGGAACCGCTTGATGATCGGCCCGCCGTCCACGCGCGACTCCGCGACGACCAGCGCGCCCACGTCCGCGTCCGCCTGCTCGGCGTCCGCGATCGCCGCGCTCAGCGACTTCCGCACGGCCACCGCCGCACGCTTGTCGCTGAAGTTCAGCGCCGTCATCGCGCGATCGACCGGCAGCCCGCGGATCATGTCCGCGACCAGCCGCGCCTTGCGCTCCGAGCCCCGCACGAACCGCGCGACGCTCGTGAACCGCGACAGCTCCGCCGGACGAACGCCCATCGCCTGCGCCAGGCGGCGGATCTGCTCGGGCTTCGCCCGCGGGTGATTGCGGTCGGCCATCCAGTTCCGCACCGCGGACTCGCCCTCACGGGCGTCGAAGCCCGATCCGGCCAGCGCCGCGCCCAGCGCCGCGCTGTCCACGCCCGCTCGCTCCGCCGCAGTCTTCAGTTTCCTGCCGTTGATCTTCACGGTGGTATTCCTTCAGCGAAGCCGGACTACTTCTTCGCGCCGGCGTCGATGCCTTCCTTCTTGTTCGTGTGCCCACGGAACAGGCGCGTGTGGCTGAACTCGCCGAGCTTGTGCCCGACCATGTCCTCCGTGACGAACACGTCGTTGAAGAACCGGCCGTTGTGCACCTTGAACGTGTGCCCGATGAACTCCGGCACAATGGTGCAGCGACGCGACCACGTCTTGATGGGCTCGCGCTTGTTCTGCTGGTTGAGCTTCTCCACCTTCCGGTAGAGACTCTCGACGACGAACGGGCCTTTCTTCAGCGATCGGGCCATGGCCTTTGGGTTCCTCTTCAGTCAGTCCTGATCGATCAGCGCAGCTGGCCGAAACGCTTCGTGCGCCGGCGACGGATGATGAGCTTGCTCGAATGCTTCTTGCGGTTGCGCGTCGGGCCGCCTTTCGCCAGCACGCCCGAAGGCCCGCACGGCGGACGATTGCCCTTCGAACGGCCCGAACCGCCGCCCAGCGGGTGCGCGTTGTGGCTCTTCGCCATGCCGCGCGTGATCGGACGACGACCCAGGTGACGCGTCATGCCCGCCTTGCCCAGGCGACGCAGCACGTGGTCCGGGTTGCCCAGCGTCCCCACGGTCGCGCGGCAGTCGATGTGCACCTGCCGGATCTCGCCCGACGGCAGCACCAGCGTCGCGCGATTGCCTTCCTTGTTCGTCAGACGAGCCGACACGCCCGCCGAGCGGCAGATCTGCCCGCCCTTGCCCGGCGTCAGCTCGACACAGTGCACGTCCAGACCGGTGGGGATGTGACGGATCGGCATCGAGTTGCCCGTCTTCGGCTCCACCGCCTCCGACGACGCGATCACCCGATCCCCGTCCTTCAGCCCCGCCGGCGCCAGGATGTACCGCTTCACGCCGTCCTTGTACTCGAGCAGCGCAATGTGGCACGAACGGTTCGGGTCGTACTCGATCCCCGTCACCTTCGCCTGCACGCCGTCGCGGTCCATCCGCTTGAAGTCGATCTTGCGGTACATCCGCTTGTGGCCGCCGCCACGACCGCGCACCGTGATCTTGCCGCTGTGGTTCCGGCCGCCCTTCTTGGGCAGCGGCGCCAGCAGCGACTTCTCCGGGTTCGACTTCGTGACCTCCACGTGCATATTGACCGACGCGTTGCGTCGACCAGCGCTCGTGGGCTTGTAGATCCTGATGGGCATGGGTCGCCTCCGAAGCCTTCCCTACTTAGAACAACTCGATCGCGTCGCCCTCGTGCAGCGTCACGACCGCCTTCTTCGTGATCTTCGCCGGGCTCACGCCCCAGCGCGTCATCCGGTCGCGTCCGCGGCACACCAGCGTGTTCACCCGCTTCACGCGCACCCGGTACAGCTCCTGCACCGCCTGCTTGATCTGGTCCTTGCGGGCGTGCACGTCCACCTCGAACACATACTGGTTGTGCTCGTTCAGACCCGTCCCCTTCTCGGTGAGCAGGGGCTTGCGCACGACGTGAATGGCCTCCATCACGCGGCCTCCTTTTTCGCGCCGGCCTTGGTCGCGCCGGTCCGCGTGCGGATGTTCTTCGCCGTCTTGTCGCGACGCGAAGACGCGCCGGACAGCCACGCCTCCAGGTCCGCCTTCGCGATCACCAGGTAGCGGTTGTTCAGCATCTCGAAGCACGTCATCTCGGCCACCGGCACCGTCGTGACGTCCTCGAGGTTCCGCGCGCCCAGCGCCGCGTTCGACTGATCCGCGCCCAGCGCGATCAGGCACGAACGGTCCACCTGGCACGCCGACAGCAGACCCTTCACGTCCTTCGTCTTCGCGCTCTGGAGCGACAGGTCGTCGACGATCCGCACCTCGTTGTCCATCAGCTTGGACAGCAGCGCGTTGCGGTTCGCCAGGCGACGCATCTTCACCGGCATGTCCAGCCGGTACTCCGCGTGCGTCTTGGTCTTGGCGAACGCCCGACCACCGCCCTTGCGCCCCGGGGTCCGCGCCGGACCGACACGCGCGTTGCCCGTGCCCTTCTGCCGGTACAGCTTGCGCGTCGAGCCCTCGACGTTGCCCCTGTTCCGCGTGCGCGCCGAGCCCTGACGCCGATTGGCGTGATAGCGCACGTACGCCTGCTTGATCAGAGCGTGATTGACTTCGCCGCCGAGCGTCGCCTCGTCGATGGCCAGGACGCCGACCTGCTTGCCTTGCTTGTTGAGAACGGGAACTTCCATGGGTTCGCTCGCTCGTGTCGTTCGCCGGACGCCCTCCGCCGTCGGAGGCGCCGTGATCGTCGATCCTGACCGGGATGGCCTCGCCCGCCGGTTTCTCGCTCCGATCTTCCGATCGGTGGACCTGTCGGGCAGTCTGGCCGCCGCCATCGGCCGGCCAGACAAGGCTTCACGTCGTTGCTTGCTCTACGGTGCGATTCCTTCGCGTCCCGCGGACGCGTCCTGTCAAACACAACAGGCGGATCAGGCCTTCGCCTTCTCCGCCTGCATCTTCGCCTTGCTCTTGTACAGCCGCGTCGGAATGCGAATCTCGACGAGGCCCTGATTCGGTCCGGGCACCGGGCCCTTCACGAGGATGATGTTCTTCTCGGCGTCGACGCGCACCACCTCGAGCGAACGCATCGTCACGCGCTCGGCGCCCAGGCGGCCGATCATCTTCTTGCCCTTGGCGATCTGGCCGTTGCCGCGCCACGACGCGTGGCCGCCGATCGAGCCGCCGTGACGGTGCATGCGCTCCGTGCCGTGCGTGGCGCACATGCCCTTGAAGTTGTGGCGCTTCATCACGCCCGCCGTGCCCTTGCCCTTGCTCGTCCCAGTCACGTCCACGAACGCGCAGTTCGCCAGACGATCCACCGTCAGCGTCTGGCCGAGCTCGAACTCGCCCAGGTCCTTCGCGTCCACGCGGAACTCGCGGTGATGACGCATCGGATCACAGCCCGCCTTCGCGTCGTGCCCGATCATCGGCATCGTCGAACGACGCGCCTTCACGTCGCCGAAACCGATCTGCACCGCCGTGTACCCGTCGTTCTCCGCCGTCTTCAGCTGCGTGATGACGCACGGACCGGCCTGAATGACCGTCACGGGGACGCTCTTGCCTTCCTCGGTGAAGGTCCGCGTCATGCCGAGCTTGGAACCAAGCAGTGTGAAGGACATGGAGAACCTCAGGCCTTGATCTTGACGAACACGCCCGCCGGAACCACGAGGCGGTTCAGCGCCTCGACCGTGCGGGCATTGGGCTCGGTGATGTCGATGATGCGCTTGTGCGTCCGAATCTCGAACTGCTCGCGCGACTTCTTGTCAATGTGTGGACTTCTGAGCACGGTGTATCGCTCGATCCGTGTGGGCAGCGGGATCGGACCCGCCACGGCGGCACCGGTGCCACCTATGTACTGATTCGGAAGTCCGCGGATGCGCGTCAGCACAACCGCGAACATTTCAGTCAGGGCGGCGCCTGATCACTTCCGAAGTTTGCTAACAGCACGCGCCAGAGGCCACGTCATCCGACGCAGCAAACGGCACATCCACGCCGCAGCCCTGGAAGATGCCGTAGTGCGTGGAAAAGTCCCCGATAAAGTCGAAATATTCGGCAAAACGCGTTTCGGCCAGCATCCGCCAGCTATTGCCGCACACCGGAAAGATGCGTCCCGCCTCGATATGATGATGCGCGTCGAGCTCGAACACGCGCCGCGCGAGCCAGCGCGAGTACAGCAGGTCGTCGCGCAGGAAGCAGGCCTCGATCTTCGTGCGCGCGCGCGCCACGCCGCTGTCCGGGTCGCGCAGCAGCGCTCGAGCGATGGCGAGTCGCTGGCGCTGCCCACCCGAGACCTGCGTGCCGGCGTCGCCGACCTGGGTCTCGTAGCCGTCCGGCAGCTGCTCGATGAACTCGTGTGCCTTTGCCGTGCGTGCCGCCTCGACGACTTCCTTGTGCG
>JBGTSD010000083.1:0-13747 GCA_041940385.1 Phycisphaerales bacterium
AGACGTCGAGCATCGACCAGCGTCCGAGAGCGGCGAGCCACCAGAGCCAGCGCCGGCGGACCTCGGCGCGGATCGGCGCGAACCAGATGCCGATCATGGCGCCGATCTTGAACACCGGGAAGACGATGGAGAACGCGCCGATGATGGCGCTGAGCGCGAAGTAGCCCTCGTCCCACAGCGCGATCACGCCGGCGACGATGGAGTAGTCGTCCTTCCAGAAGACGAGCTTCTTGATGGACATGACGGGCAGCGCGAGCCCGAGGCCGAGCAGTGCCGCGGCGAGGACGGCGCCGATCGGCACGTCCACGCGTCGCGGGTTGAGCTGCATGAGGGATCGGCGCGAGCTGGTCACGGGGTCATTATCGGCTGGGCTCGCCGGTGCGCTCGGCGAAGCGCCAGGAGTTGTCGTGGCCGCACTCGGGGCAGGGGGCGGCGGTCACGTCGTCGAGCGCGTAGGTGCAGCGCAGGCAGCGGTTCGCCTGGCGCCGGCGCTTCAAGCAGCGACGGCGCTCCAGCGGCGGGATGGCGGCCAGCATGAAGACGATGGGCAGCATGGCGACGCCGGCGAAGACCGCGTTGCCGACGTTCGACGACCACACGATGCGGGCCATGATCGCGCCGACGACGGCGAGAAGGGCGCCGCCGACGACGAGGGGATAGAGCGTCCACCAGCGGTCGGAGCGCTGCATGTTGGCGCGGGCGATGGGGGAGACGGGGTGGAAGTCGGGGTGGTCGCCGGAGTCGCCGCGCCGCCAGCGCGAGGCGCGTTCCCAGCCGATGGCGGCGCCGATCATGGCGCCGACGATCGCGCAGAGGATCGCGCCGGTCCTTGTGCCGAGCAACGCGGGCAGGCCCATGCGCGGCGCGAAGAGCGCGAAGAAGTAGAGCGAGATGCCGAGCGACGCGGCCCATGCAAGGCCCTCGCGGATGTCGCGCCGGATGGCGCGGCGTCGGGATTGGTGGAAGTCATCGCGCGGCACGGTGGGTCAGGTCACTTTGCGCCAGGTGTTGTCGTGGTTGCATTCGGGGCATGCGTCGCCGGCGGTGTCGACGAGCGAGTACCCGCAGCGTTCGCATCGGTCTTGTGCGCGCCGAAGCTTGCGCGTGTCGTTCAACATCTTGTACATCGTGACATTCGTCAGAATGCCAAGGACTGCGCCGGATCCCGGGTAGAGCACGATCTCCGCCGGGCTCTGAGGCATTCCTCGAAACACGCTCAGCAGCGCCGTGCTCACGATCATGAACCAAAGCACCTGCAGACTCGCGACGATGTACTCTCTGCGGCTCATCCCTTCGATCACCGTGCCATTCTGTGGAGACTGGCGAGCACTGCGCGCGTACATCCGGAGCGACACGCCGAAGACGATGACCGCGACCGCGCCAAGAACGCCGAAGACCGTTCCCCAAGGCTGGATAACGCCCAATCGCAGTGCACCGTCGGCGACCGCAATGCCGATTGGGATCGCGTACACCGTGAACAGCAGAAGATCGAGTGCCTGCTGAGCCCGTCGTGACTTCGGTGAGCGAGGGCGCATGATCGTGGGTCAGGTCATCTTGCGCCACGTGTTGTCGTGGCCGCACTCCGGGCAGTGGACGCCGACGATGTCGTCGATGGGGTAGCTGCATTTCTCGCAGAGCGTGCCGCTGGCGCGGTTCCGACGTTTGCGGCGTTCGAGAATGAGCGAAACGATGACGGTGACGAGCATGAGCGCCGTCGCGGAGAGGAAGAAGATCGCCGAGTCGCGCGGCGGGAGTCCGACGCCGGGGTAGCTCCGGGAGTACATCACGAGCGAAACGAGCGCGATGACGCCGGTGACGGTGAAGCAGAAGATGACCACGCCGACCTGGATGCGGAAGATGATGCGCTTGCGGCGGGCGGGGTCGGGGGTCATGGGGAGGTTGATCGTGATGCGAGGTAGGCGTTGTCGTGGGCGCATTCGGGGCAGGCGGGGACGCCGGCAATGTCGTGGCCGCAGCGTTCGCAGCGGGCGAGTTCGCGCCGGATGCGGACGGTTCGTCGGCGCGCCCACGAGCTGAAGGCGACGCCGATGGGGCCGGCGAGGATGCAGATGGCGGGCTCGATTCCGATGTCGGGGTATCGGTTCACCGTCGGCAGCGTCCAGACGAGCGCGGCGACGAGGAACGTGAGGAGTCCGGCGACGAGGTCGGCGCGGACGATGAGCGCGGGGGAAGGCGAACAGGTCGTGCCTTCCTTAATGGATTTGAGTTGGCGGGGGGTGGCGTGGGGCATGGGGATGGGAAGTGTGAAGCGGATCAGGGCGTGTCAGCGCTGGTCATTCGGGAAAGCAGGTAGGCGTTGTCGTGGGCGCATTCGGGGCAGATCGTGCCGCGCACATCGCGCAGGGGATAGAGGCAGCGTTCGCAGCGATGAAGTTCGCGGCGGATGCGGAGGACGCGGGCGCGCTCGCGGGGTGGGAAGTACGCCGCAAGGAATGCGATGAACGCAATGCAAGGCGCCATCCACACGGAATAGGTGAAACGACCACTCGTGAGTCCGATGAGCGTGAAGACAATGGCCATTATGCCCGTGGCGACCGCAGGAGCGATATACGGGAATCGACGCCACCAGCCGTCCGAGCGCAAGAGAAATCGGTTCGTGACCGGAGACTTGCACCAGACGTTCGGGTCGAGATCAGGATAGGAGACGAGCCGTTGGTGTCTGCGCCAGAGCTGCCAGAACGGAACGAAGAAGGTGACCCAGATGAGAGCAACGGGCACAGCCGTCATCAGAGTTGAGATCTTTACCCCGGCAGGTACACGGCGCAGGATCAGAAGGTAGGCGATAGAGAGCCCCGTGGCGGCCGCAATAGCGATGCCAGCGCCGATCCAGAAGTTGCGCAGTTCGCGTCGGACGTCTGGGCGCAGTGGCATAACGAGATGCTACAGCGCGTGGGAGGAGTGGCGCCCACGGCTGGCGCCGTGGGCTGCGTCGTGGCGTGCCTGCGGCACTCAGCAATAGGTGATGTGTCGCGGCGCCGGGCCCGTCAGGCGGGTTCGGTGCGCCAGGCGTTGGGGTCGGCGCATTCGGGGCAGGGGCCGGGGGCGTCGGCGAGCGGGTAGCCGCAGCGTTGGCAGCGTCCGTCGGTGCGGCGCCTTTTTCGGAGGTCGCGTCGTTCGGCGCGGAGGATCAGCCAGAAGATGGCGGCGACGATGGCGATGTTGAGGAGGACGTTAGCGAGGAAGAACGTCGCTGAGAAGAAGAAGAGCGGGACGACGATCAGGAGCGTGAGCGCGACGGTGAGGAGTGCGGGGAGCGGTTTGGGCCAGAGGGGCGCGTCCTCGATGATGCGGCCGTCGCGCGCCGCGTGGGCGGGGCGGCCGCGGACCGCGGAGCGGGCGATGAGCCATGCGCCGGCGGGGACGAGAATGAATCCGGCGACCTGCGCAACGCGCAGCGGCGTTCCGGCGCGGAGCGCGAACCAGGCGAGCACGGCGTAGGCGATGAAGGCGAGGGGCAGGCCGAGGAAGAGGAAGAAGAGCGCGGCGGGGAGATGCTCGCGCAGGGCGGCGCGGGTTGGGGTGGCGGGGGTGTTGACGTGGGAATTCGACATTGTTGGCGATTCTCGGCGTCAACGCTCGGGGAAACAAGTTCGGGAGAATGCGCTGCCGCTGCACCACGACTGTTCGGAGGAACCGAACAATCGTGGCACCCATTTGCGTCAATCATTTCTTAGCGCGTGCGATCGATCCACGCCTCGACGTTCTCTTCGAGCACGTTCAGGGGGATCGAGCCCTGGCCGAGGACGACGTCGTGAAAGGCGCGTTTGTCGAACTTATCGCCGAGTTCCTTCTCTGCGTGGGCGCGGAGCTCGCGGATCTTCAGTTCGCCGATCTTGTACGCCGTCGCCTGGCCGGGCCAAGCGATGTAGCGGTCCACTTCGCGTTCGATGTTCTCCTGCGTGAGGCCGGAGTTGTCGAGCATGAACTGGATGGCCTTCTCGCGGCTCCAGCCGAGGGCGTGCATGCCGGTGTCGACGACGAGGCGCATGGCGCGCCACATCTCGTAGGTAAGGCGCCCGAAGTCGTCGTAGGGGTCCTGGTAGAGGCCGCGGTATTCGGACGATCCGGGCGCGACTCGCTCGATCTCGGGGTTGGGGCTGTCGCCGACTTCGAGGCCGAGCCGTTCGGAGTAGAGCGCCCAGCCCTCGCCGAAGGCGGTGAACCAGTTGGTCTCGCGCCAGGGGTGGACGCCTTCGAGTTCCTGCGCGATGGCGACCTGGTGGTGATGGCCGGGGACGGCCTCGTGCATGGTGAGCGGGATCATCTCGTAGCGTGGGCGCTCGGAGAGCTTGTAGGTGTTGGCGACGAAGTAGCCCGCCTGGCCGCTCTCGAGGTCGCCCTGCTGGTAGTACGCGGTGGTCTGCGAGGGCGCGATGACGGGGTTCATCTCGCGCACGCCGTAGGGTGTGCGCGGCAGGTGGCCGAAGAGCGCGGCCATGTGCGAATCGACGAGCTTGGCGATGTTGCGGTAGGCGCTCAGGAGTTCTTCGGGGCGGTTGAAGTAGAAGCGGGGGTCGGTGCGGAGGTAGTGGAGGAAGCCGCGGAAGCGCTGCTCGGGGTCGGCGTTGTTCTTGCCGACCCAGTCGGAGCGGGCGATGACATCGGACATCTCGGCGCGGATGCGCGCGACCTCGGCGAGGCCGATGTCGTGGATCTGCTGCGCGGTGAGGTCGGTGGTCGTGTGGCCGCGCAGCATCCAGTCGTACATCGCGCGGCCGTCGGGCAGCTCGCTGGCGCCGATGGTTTCGCGGCAGCCGGGGACGTACTCGTTCTTGAGGAACTGGCCGAAGTTCGTGAACGCGGGGAGCACGTCCTGCCGGATGACGTCCTGCGCGCGGATGGCGAGGGCGTCGTCGGAGGAGAGCTGGAGGAACGGCGCGTAGAGAGGATGCGTGGTCGGGTCGCGCTGGTAGTTCTCGGCGCCGAGCGCGATGGCCTGCTGGGGGATGCGCGACATGATGGCGCGGGGCGGCGTGCGCCCGTCCTCGAGGCCGGCGCGGAGGATGTCGATGTTCTGCTGGATGAACAGCGGCGCGGCTTCGAGGCGCTGGAGCCAGGCCTCGAGCTCGGGGCGCGTGGTGATCGAGAGGCTCTCGGGGAGCTGGGTGAGCGTCATGTGCGCGCCGTGGAGCGGGCCGATCGCCATCTGCCAGGTGGCGTAGCGCTCGGATTCGAGGCGCTGGCGGAGTTCGTGTTCGAGGAGCGCGGCGTCGGTGCGATCGGCGTCGGACATGGCCGCGCGGTCGAGGGCGAGGAGCGCGTCGAGGCGCTGCTGCGCGTCGGCGACCCAGGCGGCGCGTGCGGCGGGTGATTCGTCGGGGAGGAGGTGATCGAAGCGCCGGTCGCCGCGGCGTGATGCGCCGATGGGGTCGTAGCGCGCCATGGCCTCGAGGTCGTCGGTGAGGAGCTGATCGACGGAGGCGGGTCCGGCGAGGACGGGCGCGGCGAGGAGGAGCGACGCGAGGAGTGTGCGGAGCTTCATGGGGGAAGGGTACCGGGGGGCGCAGTCATGGATGCGATCGCCGTGCCAGCGACCGGTGCTTTGGCCGGTCGCTGTCGGTGGAATCGCATCAACCGCCCAGAGCGGCGGTTGCTGGCACGGGGGATGTTGGACTAACGCCGGACACCGACCGCCCAGAGCTGCGGTCGGTGGCACGAGGCGCGTTGCTCAGACGTGTCGGAGTTTGTTGGCGCCGTTGAAGGCGGCGACCTTGTAGCACTCGGCGAGGGTGGGGTAGTTGAAGACGGCGTTGATGAAGTAGTCGACGGTGCCCTTGAAGGCCATGACGGCCTGGCCGATGTGGATCAGTTCGGTGGCGCCGGTGCCGATGACGTGGACGCCGAGGAGGACGCGGCTGTCCTGGTGGATCAGGAGCTTGAGCATGCCGGTCTCGTCGCCCATGAGCTGGCTGCGCGCGATCTCCTTGTACTGCGCGATGCCGGACTCGAAGGGGATGCCTTCCTTGGTGAGCTGTTCTTCCGTCCAGCCGACCATGCTGATCTCGGGGATGGAGTAGATGCCGTAGGGGAAGAGCGCGGGGATGCTCTCGACCTTCTCGCCGAACATGTGGCACGCGGCGACGCGTCCCTGCTCCATGCTGGTGGAGGCGAGCGCGGGGAAGCCGATGACGTCGCCGCAGGCGTAGATGTGCTCGACGTCGGTCTGATAGTTCTCGTTGACCTTGACGCGTCCGCGGTCGTCGGCCTGGAGGCCGGCCTTCTCGAGGTTGAGCGAGTCGGTGGCGCCCTGGCGGCCGATGCAGAAGAGGAGGCAGTCGGCGAGGAGGGACTTGCCGGACTCGAGGGTGGCCTGGACCATCTTGTCGTCGCTGGCGAGCGCGCCTTCGGGCTTCTCGACGATCTCGATCTTCACGACCTTCTCGCCCATGCGCAGCGTCATGCCGGCCTGGCGGAGGTGGTACTGGAGCGCCTCGCTGATCTCGGAGTCGAGGAAGTCGAGGAGGCGGGTCTTGCCCTCGACGAGGATGGTGCGGACGCCGAGCGCCTGGCACATGGAGGCGTACTCGGTCCCGATGACGCCGCCGCCGACGACCAGGAGCGAGCGCGGCAGGCGCGCGAGCTTGAGGAAGCCGTCGGAGTCGACGACGTTCTCACCGTCAAAGGGGACGAAGGCGGGGCGCGCGGGGTTGGTGCCGACGGCGATGACGAACTTGTCGGCGGAGACGATCTCGGTGCGTCCGGAGTCGTCCTCGATCTGGACGCGGTCGGGCGCGTCGAAGCACGCCTTGCCGCGGAGGAGGGTGATGTCGTTGCCGACGAGCGCGCGGGTGGCGACTTCGATCTCGGCGTTGATGACGCGGTTGCACCAGGTGGCGAGGTCCTGGAGCCGGCCCTCGCGCGAGGCCTTGACGGAGCCGGCGGCGAAGGGGTCGGTGTAGGCGCCGAGCTGCTTGCCCGAGACCATGTTGAGGATGGCTTCGCGCAGCGACTTGCTCGGGATGGTGCCGGTGTTGATCGCGGCGCCGCCGACGACGCTCTTTTTCTCGACGATGCAGACGTTCTTGCCCAGCTTGGCCGCCTGGATCGCCGCCTTCTGGCCCGCGGGGCCGCTGCCGATGACGACGAGATCGAAGTGCCTCATGGACGCTGGTCCCTGCGTGCGGCCGCTGTACGGGTGACGGGCCTGGTTCCTTGCCCAGCATATCGGTCCCTTGGGGGCGGACATTTCGGGACGTTCGCCGGAAGGGGCCGAGATCGGGGAAGATCTGCCTCGCGGGGCCGGAAACAGGCCCTGGGAGGGCCGCAGCCCATTCTTTGCGCAGTCTTATCTGTCTCCGAGTGTCCGAACGGGGGGCAGGCCGGGAGACTGTCTTAACAAAGACGGTCGGACCTTTTCACCCATTGGAGAACAGTCTCATGAAGCGTGTGCTCTCGTTCGGCGCGATGGCCGCCGTTGCGGTTTCCGCGGCCTTCGCCCAGTCCGTTCAGATCGACCCGATGCTGCCGACCTACACGCCGACGCAGGGTGTGTCGGGCACCATCAAGAGCATCGGTTCGGACACGATGAACAACCTCATGACCCTGTGGGGCGAGGAGTTCCGGAAGTTCTATCCGAACACGAAGATCGAGATCGAGGGCAAGGGCTCGTCGACGGCGCCCCCGGCGCTGATCGAGGGTCAGGCGCAGTTCGGCCCGATGAGCCGCCCGATGAAGTCTTCGGAAGTGGACAAGTTCGAGGCGGCGTTCGGCTACAAGCCGACGGCGCTCCGCACGTCGATCGACGCCCTCGCGGTGTTTGTCCATAAGGACTGCCCGCTGAATGAGATCTCGTTCGAGCAGCTCCGCAAGGTGTTCTCGGTGGACGGCCCCGAGATGACCTGGGGCGACCTGGGCGTGACGGACTCTCGCTTTGCGACGAAGCCGGTTTCGCTCTACGGCCGCAACTCGGCCTCGGGCACCTACGGCTTCTTCAAGGAGCACGCGCTGGGGAACAAGGACTACAAGCCGAGCGTGAAGGAGCAGCCGGGCTCGTCCGCCGTGGTGCAGGGTGTCGCTCGCGACCTCTTCGCGATGGGCTACTCGGGCATCGGCTACAAGACGGCGGACGTGAAGGCCCTGAAGGTCTCCAACGGCGGCCAGTCGTTCGAGGCCACGCCGGACAACTGCTACACGGGCGACTACCCCCTGGCCCGCTTCCTCTATGTCTACGTGAACCACAACCCCTCGCAGACGATGGATCCGCTCCGCGCCGAGTTCATCCGGCAGATCTTCTCGAAGGCCGGTCAGGAGGTCGTGGTCAAGGACGGGTACATTCCCGTGCCGGCGACGATCGCCCACGAGGACCTCGCGAAGCTCGGCCTGAAGTGAGCCGCGCGAACGGTTCGACCGCCCGATTCGGGCGAGGATGACATCCCGGGCCGGACGCCGAGAGGCGTTCGGCCCGATTTCCTTCCGAGCGTCACGCGTTGATGTCCAAGACCCAGCGACAACCGAGGTCCAAGTCGCGCCGGACGCATTGGCGCGTGCGCGCCGCCGACAAGGTTTCGGCGGCGGTCGTGCGCGTGGGCGGGATCGGCGTGATCTTCGCGGTGCTGGGGATCCTGGTGTACTTGGGCGCGGTGGTCGTGCCGCTGTTCGAGCCGGCGCGGACGGCGCCGGCGCGCGAGGGCTCGCTGTCGCTGGTTGGCGAGCCGATGTTCGTCGACATCGACGAGTATCAGTCGCAGGCGCTGGTGGTGACGGCGGACGGCGTGCTGTCGGTCGCGTCGCTGGACGAGGGCGGCGAGATGATCGCCCGGCGGAACCTCATCCCCGAGGGCAAGACGCTGACGGCCTGGAGCCGCGGCCCGCGCTATGGGCAAACGGCGTTCGGCTACGACGACGGGACGATCCAGTTCGGCTCGGTGCGATTCCGTTCGCGGATCGCGCCGGTGGCGTCGAACCCGGCGTTCGGTGAGATCCCGGTCGGCGAGCGCCGGCTGACGGACGGCGCGGTGGCGGAGCGCATCGATGAACTGAGCGCGCGGATCATCGCGGTGGATGTGGACCTGCCGGCGCCGGCGCAGGTGGAGGTCGGCGCGGGGGCGATCACGGCGATCGACTACGCGGAGAATCCGAGCGGCGTACTGCTCGCGATCCTGCGCGAGGACGGCACGGCGACGCTGAGCGCGGTGCGGATCATCCGGCCGCTGGGCGGCGGCGAGCCGCGGGTGCGCCTGACGGACTATCCGATTCCCTTCGAGCGTCCGGAGGAAGAGACGACGGGGCCGGACTGGCTGTTCGTGACGTCCGACTCGGCCACGGTGCTCGCGGTCTGGCGGAGCGGGGTCTGCCAGCGGTACGCGGCGTCGGATCGCGAGAACATCGTGCTGGCGCAGACGACGCGCCTGACGCCGCCGGGCGTGCGCGTGACCTCGTGCCGCATGCTGCTCGGCGCGTTGACGCTGCTCGTCGGCGATGAGCAGGGCGGGGTGACGGCGTGGTTCGCGGCCCGCGACAATCTCTCCGAGTCGCCGGACCTGCGCACGTGGGTGCTCGGGCACGACCTCGGCGACATCGGCGGCGCGGTGCGGACGTTCGGCGTGAGCGATCGCGACCGCATCATCGCGGTCGGCGACGACGCGGGGACGCTGCAGGTCCGGCACGTGACGAGCCACAAGCACGTCGCGGACCTGGACACCGGGTTCAACGTGCCGGTCGTGGGCGCGCTGGTGACGCCGAAGCTCGACGGCGTGTTTGCGCTGGGCGCCGACGGGCGCTGGAAGTCGTGGACGATGGAGGTCGGCCATCCGGAGGCGACGGTCGATTCGCTCTTCGGTCGCATCTGGTACGAGGGCGAGCCGGAGCCGGCGTACGTCTACCAGTCGTCGTCGGGCGACGACGCGGCGGAGATCAAGTACAGCCTGACGCCGCTGATCTTCGGCACGCTCAAGTCCACGGTGTTTGCGATGCTCTTCGCGGCGCCGCTGGCCGTGCTCGCGGCGATCTTCACGAGCGAGTTCCTGCACCCGCGGGTGCGCACCGTCGTCAAGCCGGTCGTCGAGATCATGGCGTCGCTGCCGTCGGTGGTGCTGGGGTTCGTCGCGGCGCTGGTGATCGCGCCGTATCTGGCCGAGCACGTGCCGGGCTTGCTCCTGATGTTCGTGGCCGTGCCGCTCGCGGCGCTCCTGGCGGGGCTGCTCTGGCAGTGCGTGCCGGTGCGGATCGCGACGCGGATGACCTCGTCGATGCGCCTGATCGCGGTGCTGGTGATCGTGGTCGCGTCGGGCGGCGCCGCGATGCTCGTCGGGCCGACGGTCGAGCGCGTGCTGTTCCGCCCGAGCGAGGCGGACATGCTGGTGCTCGCGGGCTCGTATGAGCCGATCCCGGTCGAGGAATGGCCGGCGTGGGTCGGTCCGAACCGCAAGACGATGGGCCCGGACGAGGCGCGGCGCCTGAAGAAGGAAGGGCTCTACTTCCGCGACGGCTCGGTCGTGCGCCCGGCGGGCGACATCGCCGATCCGGCGATCGCGTCGATCATCCGTCAGGAGAACCTCGATCAGCCGAGCATCACGCAGTGGCTCAACGGCGTCATCGGCACGCCGCTGCCGGGCTGGGTGGTGCTCGGGTTCCCGCTGAGCGTGATCGTGCTGTCGCTGTTCCGGACGGCGACGATCGATCCGTTGCTGAGGCCGTGGACCTCGCGCCTGCCGCAGAGCGCGGCGGGCGTGATCGAGATCACCTCCTTCTTCGTCGTGGTCCTGGGCAGCGTGGCGCTGGCGTTCGGTCTGGCGAGCGTGCTGACGGCGGTGGGGCTGGATGCGCGCGAGAGCGTGCTGGGCGCCTTCACGCCGCGGAACTCGCTGGTGGTGGGCATCGCGATGGGCTTCGCGGTGATCCCGATCATCTACACGATCAGCGAGGATGCGCTCTCGAGCGTGCCGGACAATCTGCGTTCGGCGTCGCTGGGCGCGGGCGCGACGCGCTGGCAGACGGCGGTGCGGGTGATCGTGCCGGTGGCGATGTCGGGCATTTTCTCGGCGCTGATGATCGGCCTCGGGCGCGCCGTCGGCGAGACGATGATCGTGCTGATGGCGACCGGCAACACGCCGGAGATGGAGTGGAATCTCTTCTCCGGGTTCCGCGCGCTGTCGGCGAACATCGCCGTCGAATTGCCCGAGGCGCCGAAGGACTCCACGCACTACCGCGTGCTGTTCCTCTGCGGCCTGGTCCTCTTCGCCATGACGTTCCTCATCAACACCTTCGCGGAGATCGTGCGTCAACGGTTCCGCAAGCGGAGCGCGAGCCTGTAGCCCATGTCCGACGCGACGCCCATCAAGCCCGGAGCTTCTCGTTCGCCGCGACGGCGCACTCCGCTGGCGGCGCGCGGCGAGCCGATGGTGTGGCTCACCGGCTCGTGCCTGGGCGTGTGCCTGCTGATGATCGCGGCGCTGCTGACGGCGGTGGTGTGGCAGGGATCGATCACGTTCTGGCAGCCGCGGATTCATGACCTGACGCTGGTAGACGGTTCGAGAGTGCTCGGCGCGCCGGTGCGCGAGGAGTCGTACGTTGCGGCGGGCGCGGAGGAGCAGGTCGTCGCGGACGCGAAGGCGTCGGGCGCGGTTCCGGAGGGGGCGTTCGACGAGAACGGGCAACCGATCCGGCGGCTGTACCGCGTCGGCAATCGCGAGGTCGGCGGCGACGGGTTCCGCTGGGTGTCGCTGTACGAGGTGCGGTCGCTGGACATGCCGGAGCACGCGCTGCTGCTCGAGCGGCGCGAGTGGGGCGTATGGATCGGCGTGCCGCAGGCGATCGTGCGTCAGGAGATTCTCGCGCCGCCCGCGGAGGGCGAAGCGATCGAGGAATCGGGCGAGTACGAGCTGAACGGCGCGACGGTGCGCGTCGAGCGCGCGATCGTGCAGACGGGCGACGGTCCGGCGGTGCGCGAGCGCGTGTACATGGCGGAGGGCCCGGAGCAGACGCGCGAGGCGATGAAGGAGGCGCTCGCCGCGGCCCACAAGCGATGGGGCCGGCTCTACCATCTCAACGAAGTCGTCATCGGCGACATCAATCACCGCATGGAGAAGGAGCGGCTCCGTCATCGCGAGATGGAGCTTCGTTTCGCGGAGGGCCGCGTTTCGGAAGAGGCGCTCGAGGAATCGGCGGAGAAGCACGACGCGAGGCTCGCGGAGCTGCAGGCGGAGTACGACGAGGTCCGCGCCGAGGTGGCGAGCATCCAGCGCGAGGATGACCGCTGGCGCATCGTCGTCACCGAGCCGACGTACGACCGCTTCGCGCCCGCGCGGCAGACCGAGCCGGACGAGTACCTGCGGCTCTCGCAGATCGTCCGCGCCGTGCCGGCGAACGATCTGACGCTCGCCGGGCGGCTGGGCGTGTACTTCTCGCGCTGGGGCGAGTTCCTGACCGCGCCGCCGCGCGACGCGAACACCGCCGGCGGCGTGTTCCCGGTCATCTTCTGCACCGTGCTGCTGACGATCCTGCTCAGCATCGTCGTGGTGCCGCTTGGAGTCATCGCCGCGCTGTATCTGCGCGAGTACGCGAAGCAGGGCGTGATCGTCTCGATCGTGCGCATCGCGGTGAACAACCTCGCGGGCGTGCCGTCGATCGTCTACGGCGTGTTTGGCCTGGGATTCTTCTGCTACACGATCGGGCGCTACATCGACGCGGGGCCGACGCAGACGTGGACCGGCGGGACGTGGGTCTTCGGCCTGATCGGGCTGCTCGTGCTGACGTCGATCGCGGTGGTGGCGGGATACATCGCGCGGCCGATTCCCGGCAAGCCGCCGCAGCGGAAGCACAAGGCGTTGATGTGGGCGGCGGGGATCCTGTGGATCGGCGCCGCGGGATTGCTGGTGGCGCTGTTTGCACGCAGCCCGTTCTTCCACGGCTTCTACCGCGCGAATCTTCCGAACCCCACGTTCGGCACGAAGGGGTTGCTCTGGTCGTCGCTGACGCTGGCGCTGCTGACGCTGCCGGTGGTGATCGTGGCGACGGAGGAGGCAATCTCCGCGGTGCCGCGGTCCCTGCGCGAGGGTTCGTACGGCTGCGGCGCCTCGAAGTGGCAGACGATCCAGCGGATCGTGCTGCCCCGCGCGGCGCCGGGGATCATGACGGGGATGATCCTGGCGATGGCGCGCGGCGCCGGCGAGGTGGCGCCGCTGATGCTCGTGGGCGCCGTGAAGCTGGCGCCGGAGCTGCCGTTCTCGACGCACTTCCCGTTCATCCATCTCGAGCGGTCGTTCATGCACCTGGGCTTCCACATCTACGACGTGGGATTCCAGAGCCCGGACTCCGAGGCCTCCCGCCCCCTCGCCTGGACGACCACGCTGCTGCTGATCGTGATCATCGCCGTGCTGAACATGACGGCCATCGCCCTTCGGGCGCGGCTGCGGCGGCGGTTCGTCACCGGAGCGTTCTGACAGATTCCTCAACCCCCGAGTCGCACGATGACCGCCTCGCGTACAACAATGCCCCCGATGACCCACACTCCCGCACCAGCCAGGGGCCCGACCAGCGGGCACGCCGTCGAGACGGGGCTGGAGTCCCTCGCCGCGACCGGCGCGCAGTTCACGGTCATCGACGCGATCCGCAACAATCGTCCCTTCGAGCCGGCCATCCACGAGGACGTGCTGGCGCAGGACGCGATCATCGAGATCAAGGACTTCTGCCTGCACTACGGCCCGGCCAAGGCGCTGCACAACATCACGATGCCCGTGCCGCGGGGCAAGGTGACGGCGCTGATCGGCCCCTCGGGCTGCGGCAAGTC
>JBGTSD010000084.1:0-13691 GCA_041940385.1 Phycisphaerales bacterium
CAGCACCGCGCCGTAATCGGCCGCGTCCACCACGACCGCGACATAGGCATGGTTCTTCGCCGCCGCGCGGATCATGGCCGGACCGCCGATATCGATGTTCTCGACGGTCGTCGGGTAGTCGCCGCCGGCAAAACGCACCTCTTCGAACGGGTAGAGGTTGATCACGACCAGATCGAAAGGGCGGATGCCGTGTGCCTGCATGGCGGCTGTGTGCTCGGGATCATCGCGTACGCCCAGAAGCCCGCCGTGGACGAGCGGATGCAGGGTTTTCACGCGCCCGTCCATGATCTCCGGGAAGCCGGTGATCGCGTCGATCGGCGTCACCGCAACGCCCGCCTCTTCGAGCGCCCGCGCCGTGCCGCCGGTCGAGATGATCTCGACGCCCCGGTCCGCCAGCGCCCGCGCGAACGGCGTCAGGTCGGACTTGTCCGAGACGGAGATCAGCGCGCGGCGGACGGGAACGAGATCGGGCATACGGAGACCTCAGAACCGCGGCGAGAACCGCGCGATGCGCCCGTCCCACGTCACCGTGTAGATCGGGCCGTTGTCGAACCCCTCCATCATCATCTCGGCGAAACCCGGGAACTGCACGCGGATGATCTCATCGCCGTTGCTCGCGTCGAGCAGCACCGCGTCCGTCCCGTCCCAGGCGATCAGGTCGCCGTCGCTCATGCCGAGGATGTGGCCCTTGACGTCCTTCGCGGTCCAGAGCGCCTCGCCGGTCGCGGCGTCGAAGCACACCATGCCGCGCTGCGCGATCGAGACGTACAGCCGCCCGTTGTGGACGACCGGGTGATCGGTGATCGGGCGCTCGTTGCGATCGCGCCACAGGAGCTCGCCGCCGAGGCGCTTGAAGGCGTACACCGACTGGTCGGTGGACGCGACATACACCGCGTCCTCGTCCGCCGCGGGATTGTTCTCGAGTTCGTCGAAGATGCGGTTCCGCCCGAGCGAGGCGCCGGTCTGCGGGTCGAGGATGAGGACGTCGCCGCCCTGACTCACGACCGCGACCGCATCGCCCGCCTGCACCGGCTGCGCTTGGATGCTGCGCGTCAGGCGGTAGCCCCATTGCTTGTACGTGCTGCGCAGATTGTGGCCCAGCACCTCGCCGGCGGCGCCGCCGAGGATCACCATGTCGCCCATGATCAGCGGCGGCGTGTTCACCACCACCGCCAGGCGGTGACGCTCCACGATCTCGCCCGTCCGCGCGTCCAGCACGAACAGCTCGCCCTGGCTCGCGGCGTACACGCGATCATCGCGGCGCGTCATGCCGACGAACCGCGCCAGCTCGGTGTCCATCTCCGACGCCCAGCGGCTGCGCCCCGTGGACGCCTCGATGCACGTCAGCACGTTGCCCGTATCCATGTAGAGGATGATGTCGTCGAACACCTCGAAGTCCGCCGTCCGCGCCCCGCGCGACACGAGCCCGACGCCCCGCCACTCGAGCCGGTAGCCGAGGGCCGCGAACTTGTCGATCTCCGTCGTCGGCGCCGGCCGGTCATCGGCGGCGACGGCGCGGGTGGGGCCGGCATTGGTCGAGGTCTGCGCGCCGTCGTTCGACGAGCAGCCGGCGACGGCGAAGCCCAGGGAGAGCAGGAGCGCGCGGGCGAGGATGTGGTTGCGGGTCATGGGTGGATCTCCGTGGGTCGGGCCGGCCGGGTTGCCCCCGGGACCGGAATTCGGCGGGGGCGGAGTATGGGTGCGTGGCGGTGGGGCGGTCAAGGCGCGGCCGGCGGGCCCATCCGCAGGGCTCGCGACGGCACATCCTATGGTTGGCCCGCATGTTCACCGGACTGGTCCAGGCCAAAGGCCGTGTTTCCACCGTCGAGCCCACCGCGCGGGGCGTGCGCCTCTCCGTCGACCTCGGCGGCTGGCCCCACCGGCCCGCGCTCGGCGACTCCATCTCGGTCTCCGGCTGCTGCCTCACTGTCGCCGCGGCGGACCGCTCCACCATCGCCTTCGACGCCATCCCCGAGACCCTCGCCAAGACCACGCTCGGCGATCTCCGCCCCGGCGCCGAGGTGAATCTCGAGCACGCCTGCCGCGCCGACACCCTCATGGGCGGGCACATCGTCCAGGGCCACGTGGACGGCGTCGGCGCCGTCGAGCGCGTGGCGGCCAACCCCGAGGACTGGCGCCTGACCATCCGCCCGCCCGCCGGTTTCATGGAATGGGTCGCACCCAAAGGCTCGGTCACCATCGAGGGCGTCTCGCTGACGATCGCCGAGGTGAACGTGGAACGCGCCACCTTCGGCGTCGCGCTGATTCCCACCACGCTCGGACTCACGACGCTCGGCGCGCTGCGCGAGGGCTCGCGCGTGAACCTCGAGGGCGATGTCATCGCCAAGACCGTTGTCCACTGGCTGAAGCACTACGGCCGCTGAGGGCTACCGCTTCTCCGCGGCGATCGGGTTGTGCCACGTCCGCCCGTCGCGCGCCAGGAGCTCATCCGCGTTCGCCGGCCCCCATGTGCCCGCCTCGTACGTCTGGATGTCCTTGCGGAGCTGCGCGCTGTCGAGCAGCGGCTGGCACACGGTCCACGCGCCCTCGACCTCTTCGCGATGTTTGTAGAGCATCCGGTCGCCGCGCATCGCGTCGAGCAGCAGCGGCCCGTACGCCTCCACCGGCTTGGAGTTGAACGTCGCGCTGTAGTCCATGTCGAGCTTGACCGAGTCGATCAGCAGCTTCGGCCCGGGCACCTTCGCCTCGAGTCGGATCGCGATGCCGTCGTCGGGCGCGATGTTGATCACCACGCGGTTCGCCGGACGCTCGCCCACGCCGCGGAACATCCACGCCGGCGGCTGCTTGAACTGCACCACCACCTCGGTGAGCTTCCGCGCCATCTTCTTGCCGCTGCGCAGATAGAACGGTGTGCCGCTCCAGCGCCAGTTGTCCACGTAGACGCACATCGCGGCGTAGGTCTCGGTCTTGCGTTTGGGGTCCACGCCCTTCTCGTCGACGTACGCCGGCTCCTTCGCGTCCGCCGCGTACCGACCGAACGCCGCGTGCAGGTGCGCATCCTCGGCCGCGATCGGCCGGATGGACTTGAACAGCTTGATCCTCTCGCGCGACATCGCCTCCGCGAGGTACGAGGTCGGCGGCTCCATCGCGACGATCGCCATCACCTGCAGCAGGTGGCTCTGGATCATGTCGCGCATCGCGCCCGACGTGTCGTAGAAGTTCGCCGCGCGCGAACCCACGCCCACCGTCTCCGCCGCCGTCACCTGGATGTGATCGACGTGATCGCGGCTCCACAGCGGCTCGAAGATCCGGTTCGCGAAGCGCATCACCAGGATGTTCTGCACCAGCTCCTTGCCGAGGTAGTGATCGATCCGGTAGATCGACTCCTCCTCGAACACCTGCCCCAGTGTGCGATTGAGCGCCACCGCCGAGTCGAGGTCCTCGCCGAAGGGCTTCTCCACGATGATCCGCTGCCACGGCACATCGCCCTTGTCGATCACGCACCAGCGCTTGCCCTCGCTCACCAGGCCCGCGTGGCCGATGCAGGTGATGATCGGGTCGTACAGCGTCGGCGACACCGACAGGTAGAACAGGATGTTCGGCGACCCCGCCGGGTGCGGCAGGCCGTGCTCGTCCGCCAGCGACTCGATCCGCTTGCTCAGCCCCGGGTAGTCGTCGATCTTCGAGGCGTCCGCCGCGTGATAGTGCAGCCGCTTCGCGAACGCCGGCCAGGTCTTCTCGTCGAAGTGCGCCGCGAACTTCTTGACCGACTCGCGCATCTTGTCGCGGAAGTCGTCGTCCGACATCGGCGTGCGCGACACACCGACGACGCAGCACTTGGCGGGCAGCAGCCCCTGACCCGCCAGCTCGTAGAGCGCGGGGATCAGCTTGCGATGGGTGAGGTCGCCCGACGCGCCGAAGATCACGACGACGCACGGGTCCGGGTTCTCCGACGGCGGGATCACGGGCATCCGCGCATCGTCCGCTCGCGTCGCGCCGCCGTCAACGCGCCGCCCGCGACAGCCGCGCGTGACGCGCCAGCGCCATCAGCGGGAAGTAGTGCCGGTACAGGTGATACCGCAGGTAGAACACCTTCGGGAACCCCGTCCCCGTGAACCACCCCTCGCGCCAGGCGCCCGCCGGCTCCGCGATCGGATGGCTCACGATCGGCCGCGCCCCGCCAGGCTCCGTCCACGCGTCCGCGCACGCCCGCTCCACCACCCGCGGCCCTTCCGGCGGCGCATCATTCTCGAGCTGCGCCTTCTCCAGCCATCGGATGGCGCGGCGAACCGCCTCGTCCTCGTGACCCACGAGGAACATCAGCGTCATCACGCCCCACGCCGTCTGCGACGCCGTGCTCGGACCCTTCCCCTTGAGCGCTTCGTCCAGGTACGAGTCCGCCGTCTCACCGAACCCGCCATCCTCGTTCTGGATCGACTTCAGCCAGTCCACCGTCCGCTGGAGGTACGCCTCGCGCACGCTCTCGCCCGCGTACGCCAGCCCGCCCACCGCCTGCCAGGCGCCGTAGACGTAGTTCACCCCCCAGCGTCCCTTCCACGACCCGTCGGCGCACTGCTCGCGCTTCAGGAACTCCACCGCCCGCCGGATCGCCGGGTGCGTGCGCGAGACGCCGCAGGTGATCAGGGACTCGATCGTCCGCCCCGTGATGTCGGCGCAGGAGGGGTCCTGCATTGCGTTGTGGTCCGCGAAAGGCACCTTGTCCATCCACGCCCGGTCCCTGGTCCGGTCGAACGCGGCCCAGCCGCCGTCGTCGTTCTGCATCGCGAGGATCCAGCGCACCGCGCGGCTCGACGCCGAGTGCGCCTCCTCCGAATCGCCCGCCCGCCGGAGCGCCATCGCCACCATCGCCGTGTCGTCCACGTCCGGGTACCAGTCGTTGCGGTACTCGAATGCCCACGCGGCGCCGTCCACGCCCAGCCGGATCGACCGGTCCCCCGCGCGCAGGTTGCGCACCCAGTCGCCGTTCATCCGCACCTCGCGCTCGCGCAACCAGTCGCAGCACGCGCGGATCCGCGGGTCGTTCTCCTCCGTCAGCCCCGCCTCGGTCAGCGCGTAGAGCGCGATTCCCGTGTCCCACACCGGCGAGAAACACGGCTGGATCCGCACGTGATCCGATTCCTCCACGATGAACCGGTCGAGCTCCCGCTCCGCCGTGCGCACCACCGGATGGTGCCGCTCGTACCCGAGCGCCTGCAGAGCCACTTGGATGTACACCATCGGCGGGAAGATCGCGCCGAGCCCGTCCGTCGTCTCCGGGCGCACGCGATCGAGGATCCACGCCTCCGCCGCCTTGATCGCCCGCTCGCGCGTCGGGATGACCTGCGCCTTCTGCGCGACCTTCAGCATCCGGTCGATCGCGAGGAACACGTTCCGGATGTCCGCCGGATTGTCCGTGTTCCAGTCCTGATTGAGCCGTGTGCGCCGAGTGTGATCGATGAACAGCTCGTCGATCCCCTGCGACGGCTTTAGGCGGCGCACCGGGCGCAGCGCCGTGCAGATCGCCAGCGGCAGGATCATCGTCCGTGTCCACGCTGACACCTTGTCCATGTGGAACGGGAACCAGCGCGGCAGGAGCGCGATCTCCGGCGGGATCGACGGGCACGCGTCCCACGACACCTGCCCAAGGCCCGCGAGATAGAACATCGAGAACGTGTTGATCTGTTCCGCGCCGCCGAGCGCGAGGATCGCCTCGCGGGCCCTCGTCATATGCGGCGCCGCGACGTCGTCGCCCATCAGCTTCAGCGTGAAGTACGCCTTGACGCACGCCGAGATGTCCGCGGGCGCACCCGGGTACTGCCCCCACGTGCCGTCCTCGCGCTGGATCATCCGCAGGTACGCCGCCATCTTCGCGAACTGCGCCTGCCGCCCCGGCTCGCCCTCGTGCCCGAGCATCCACTTCATCAGCAGGTACTCGGTGTTCAGGATCGAATCGCCCTCGAGCTCCGCGCAGAAGTGCCCGTCCTCGTGCTGCTTCCGGAAGAGCGCCTCCACGGCGCGCTGCACGGAACGGGTGCTGGGAGCGGGGGCGCCGATCAGGTCGGCGCCGTCGACTTTGGTGAGCAGCGTGGTCATGGCTGGGGCGTTTATAGGTTCGTCGTGCCCGGGTCGTCCGGGTGATCCCGATCGGCGCGGCTGTACGACATCCCGCCCCACGACGAAGCGCGGCCCCGCCGCAGATCCGTCCGGGCCTCCCACAGCGTCCGGACCACCAGCACGCCGCCGACCGGAATCGTCGCCGCGCACCACGTCGGCGCCTGCTGCGCTCGCACGATGCAGACCATCGACGCCATGTACGTCGCCAGACTCGCCGCCCCCAGCGCCGCCGCGAGCCACCCGAGCCAGCCGCCGCCGCCGATCCCGACGCCGATCGCCGCGATCGCCGCGGCGGGCGCCATCACGCTCAGCAGGAGGTGCCGTCGCGCCGCCGCCGCGAGCCGCGACGAGCGCCGATTCGACGCCTCGGTGAAGATGCGCTTCCACCCGCGCCGGAACGCGGCCCAGTCCTCGTACATGCGGCAGCGGAGCATGTCTCCCGCGCGCAGCACGCCCACGCGATGCCCCGCCCGCGCCGTGTGCCGCGCCAGCGCGATGTCCTCGAGCAGGTGCGACTTCACCGCCTCGTGCCCGCCCGACGCGTCGTACGCCTCGCGCGTGAAGAGCATGAACTGACCATTCGCGAAAGCCCGGGGATTGGGCCATCGATTGGCGCTCGCGAGCGGGTACTGGCGCATCAGCTCGAGCACCGCCGCGGGCTGGGCGATGCGCTCGTACCACCGGTCCGCCGAGAGCGTGCTGAGCAGACTCAGAAGCCCCAGTCCGCGATTACGCAGCAGGCGCACGCACGCACGAACGCACTCGGCGTGAAACTGGGTGTCCGCGTCGGCAAAGAGCAAGAGCCCCGCGCGCCGCGCCGCGTCGATGTCGCGCGCCCCGCGCCACGCCGCGTGCGCCTTGCCCGCCCAGCCGGGCGGGCACTCCTCGATCGTGTGCACCGTGAACCGTTCGTCCCCGCCGATCGCCTCGCGCGCCACGCGTTCGGTCTCGTCCGTGCATCGATCGAGCGCCAGCACCACGTGCAGCCGCGGCCAGGTCTGCGCCCGCAGCGAGCCGACCAGCTCCGCGATGGCGTGGGCTTCGTTGTGCGCCGGGATCACGATGCAGACGGAGTCGTCCTCCGCCGCTCCGGGCAGATCGAGCCCCGCCTCCGCCGTCGGGAAGGCGCGCAGCGTCCGCTGGATCCGCGAGAACCCCACGCCCCAGTAGAGCGCGCCGGCGAGGGCGCCCGCGCCGGCGAGCCCCTGGACGACTCCGAGGATCGTGTCCGCGCTGGAAGCCATGTCAATCGGTGGTCGGCGCGGGATCGGCCCCGACGAGCCGCACCTCGAGCGCGCCGTCCCGGATGTGCAGGTCGCGCTGCGGGAAGGAGATCTCGATGTCGTGCTGCCGGAACTCCGAGGCGATGCGATGGTGAATCTCGTTGATGATCGCCAATCGCTGGCTCACGTCCTTGACGTACGTGCGGATGGTGAAGTTCAGCGCATTGTCGCCGAACGTGTCGAAGGTCACGAGCGCATCGTCCACCAGCGGATGACCCTTGACCGTCTCGCTCAGCAGGCGCTCCACGAGGCGCGTGTCGCTGCCGTAGGCCACGCCGACCTTGATGATCGTGCGCCCCGTCGTGTCGCTGCGCGTGTAGTTGACGACGATGTCGGAGATCAGGTTCCGGTTCGGAATCACCACGTCGCGCCGGTCGAAGTCCGTCAACACCGTCGCGCGGATGCTGATCGACTTCACAATGCCCTCGACGCCGCCCACCGTGATCCAGTCGCCCGGACGCACCGTGCGCTCAAAGAGCAGGGACAAGCCCGCGACGAGGTTGCCGACGAACTCCTGCAATCCAAGGCCCAGACCCACCGAGAGACCCGCGATCGCCCAGCCAAGGCTCTTGCCCGAAAAGCCCACGGACGACAGGAACATCAGGATCACCACCGCGATCAGCAGGTACCGCGCCAGCGTCGTCGCGGCGTAGCGGGCGCCGATGTCGAGCTTGGTGCGGCTGAGCGCAAAGCCGTCGAAGAGCGGCGGGATGTTGCGGATCGCCACCACGCCCACGAAGGCCACCGCCAGCGCGCCGAGCAGGTCCGCGAGCGACAGCGTCCACCGCCCTCCTTCGCGGAGATTCGCCATCGACGCGCCGTCCGACGCGGCCAGCGGGAACAGGCGGATCTCGTCCAGCCGCTCGAGCGCCGGGAACACCTCGCGCCAGATCGGGATGACCAGCAGGATGCCGAGCGTCCACAGGCCGATCGTCACGAGCTGGCGGGTCTGGCGCTGGATCGATCCCAGGTCCACCTCCGGCGCCGGCTCCGGCGGCGCGACGAACGCGTCTTCGTCGCCGTGCGATTCGCCGGCCTTGTTCGCCGCCTCGCGCTCCGCCTCGAGACGCTCGAGCATCTTGCGGTGCTGCTCGAACGCCAGACGACGACGCGCGAGCGCCAGCCATCGCAGCAGCATCGCCCGCACCAGCACCAGCGCCGCCACGACCAGCGCCGTGTCGAACAGCCGGCGCGCCAGGATCGCGGTCGAGAACGTCCAGCCCAGCGCGTGCAACGCCGCCAGGGCCAGGAACGAGCCGATGATGGCGACGTACACCAGCGGCCAGAGCGCGCGCCAGCCGCGCCAGAGACTGTTCTGCGTCACGTGCCCCATCAGCGGGCCGCGCGGGCGGAGCAGCAGCGCGAAGAACGTCGCGCTCGTCAGCAGCGCCGCGACCGACAGGAATCGCAGCATCGCCAGCGCGTCCGCGCCGCCCACCGCACGGGCGCCGGCGATCAGGAACGCCATCGTCGCGACCGTCGGCGTGAACCAGCGCAAGTGCCGCGCCACCGAGGCCGTCACGCTGCGCGGCCAGCGGAAGTGCGTCTGGCCGATGCCGTTCGTGCGGCACAGCCCGATCAGCGAGGCGCCGACGAAGATCGCGAACGCCGATCGCGCCAGGCCCGCCGACATCCACGTCGCCAGCGGCGCCGGTTCGCCGTCGAACGTGCGCAGCGCCCGCGCGAGCGCGATCATGCCCAGGGGCCACGCGCCCGCCCGAGCAAAGAGCAGAGCGATCGCCGCGAACGACAACCAGAGCCGGTCCGTCGACGGCATCATCACCCGGTCGTTCACCGCGCGCAGCCGCTTGCGCGCGTGCACGCGCACGATCACGATGCCGACGACCGACAGCGGCGCCAGCAGGCCGACGGCGATCAGGAAATCGCGCCGGTCCATCGCCGCGTCCCACAGCGCCCGCCACTGCGCGTCGTCGACGAGCACCTGCACGCCCCGCAGCGCCGACCGGGGCGAGACCCGTGCGATCGACGGGTCCGATCGGATCCAGAGAATCCGCGAGTCGATGAACGTCGCGAGCGCATCGACGCGCATCGCCAGGTCCAGCTTCGCCGCGCCGAGCTCCTGGGTCTGCGTGATGAGCCGCCCGGCGCCGCCGAGCGTCTGCCGCAGCTCGCGCGCCGACTGCCGCTGCAACTCCACCAGCGACTGCGCCGCCGCGACCTGTTCGTCGGTCGGCGAACGGACCTCGAGGCGTGAGCGCAGCGTCTCGCGCACGCCCCGCTCGTCGATCGGCAGGTCCTCGAGCATCGTGTCCAGCTCGAAGAGCCGATCGTCCAGCGCGCTGGCCTCGCGCCCCAGCCGCGCCGCGTCCGCCCGCAGCTTCGCGGGGTCCGGGAGCGATTCCTTCGCCCGCTGGAGCAACTGGCCGATCTGCGATCCGCCCGCCGAACCCGCGGCGCGAGCGCGGATCTGCGCGTCGCGCTCGCCGATCTGCTGTGTCTGCGCCCGGACCGTCGCCAGCTCAGACTCGATCGAATTCAGCCGCGACACCGCGCGGGTGTTCTCCGCGCCGAGCTCCAGCGCCTCGTCGCGCATCGGCTCGAGCTCCGGCGGAACGTCCGACGCGGCGCGACGTGCTTCCTCCTGCTGGCGCGTCGCGTCACGCCGACGGGCCTCCGCCACGCGGTCCGAGAGCAGCTCGCGTGCGCGACTCAGCGCCGCTGCCTCGCGATCCGCCAGGCGCGAGCGCAGCTCCAGTCGCGGCGCCACTTCCTTCAGGAACCGCCGCTCCGCCTCCAGCTTCTCGATCTGCGCCCGCGCATGCTCGAGCTGCACATCGAGCAGTTGCCGCTGCAGCGACGCGCTCTCCGGCGGCGATGCGCCTCCGCCCAGCGCCGCGAGCCGATCCTCCGCGTCGTCCAAGCTCGCCAGCGCCGCGGCCAGCTCCGTCGGGATCGCCTCGCTCCGCCCCGCGCGCTCGACGCGCTGACGGCCGATCGACTCGATCCGCGCCCGCACGGCGGACAATCGGTCGTCCACCTGCCGCTGCGCCGTCTCCAGTTCCGTCAGCCCCGAGCCCTGCGGCGGAAGGAACGACTCCGGCGCCGGCGCGGCGGCGTTGAGCTCCGCCTGGAACGCCGCGATCTGCGCCGGAGCGCCGTCCGCCTCCGTCGTCAGCGTGCGCACCTGCTCACGCAACTGCGGGATCGCCCGCAGCCGCGCGATGGCCTCGTTGATGCGCGCGACCAGCGCCTGGTCGGTCGGCTCGCCCTTGTCGTCGAGGAAGCGCGCCCGTGCAGACTCCAGCGTCGCGATCCGCGGGTCGGCCGGCGCCGCAGCCTCCGCCGGAGAGGGCGAGCCGTTCTGGGCGCCCGCGACGGGCGCGAGCAGCAGTGCGGCGATCAGGATGAAGAGGAGGCGAACCATCGGCATCGCGGACCTGTGCCCCTTGTGAAGCCCCGGGGGCCGCGATGGTACCCGCCTAAAGTCGCCCATGACCCAAGCCGACGCAGGCCACGACGACCTCGGCGACGCCATCTTCATCTTCACCCGCGAAAGCTCGCGGGCCGTCGATCGCGCCGCCGTGGAAGAATTCGGCCTGCCCAACATCGTCCTCATGGAAAACGCCGCCGGCGCCGTCGAGGCCGAAGTCCTCGAAGCGCTCGACGAGGAGGACGGCCCTGTCCTCATCTGCTGCGGCCCGGGGAACAACGGAGGCGACGGACTGGCCGCGGCGCGACGGCTTCACAACGCCGGCGTCACCGTCGCCATCGCCCTCTGCGCCGACCCCGCGTCGCTCCGCGGCGATCCCGCGACGCACCTGCGCGTCGCGCAGAAGATGCAACTACCGATCCGCGAGATCAAATCGGCGGCCGATCTCGACGCGATGGTCCGCGCGCACGGCGATCCGGCGCTCATCGTGGACGCCCTCTTCGGCACCGGTCTCGACCGGGCGCTCGAGGGCGCGGCGCTCCAGACGGTGCAGTGGATCAACGCGCAGGAGGCCAAGGGCGTCTTCGTCCTCGCCGTCGATGCGCCCAGCGGCCTCGACTGCGACACCGGCGAAGCCCTCGGCGGGCCCGATCGCGCCGTTCGTGCCGACGTCACCGTCGCGCTCTGTGGCGTGAAGCAGGGCTTCCTTGCGCAAGGGGCGGACGACTACCTCGGCGAGGTCGTCGTCGGCGACATCGGCGTTCCGTACGAGCTGCTCGAACGCTTCGGCACGCGGTTCGGCGGCTAGATCACGGCTGCAGCCGCACCGCCGACCAGCGACCCGCCTCGAAGCCGTCGCCCTTCTTCGTTAAGGAGCGCGTCCAGTCGCCGCGGTCGTGGATGCGCCCCGGCTGGCCGATCCAGAGCTCGACGCGATCCGCCCAGACGTCGTACCCGCCCCAGTGCGGCGGGCGGGGGATCGCCGCATCGGCGGAGCCGTCCATCGGCGCGCCGAACTTCTTCGCCGCGTCCTGGACGCGCCTCAGCATCGCCTCGCGCGACTCCACCGGCCGGCTCTGGTCGCTCGCCCACGCGCCCAGGCGGGACAGGATCCAGCGCGTCCGCCAGTATTCGTCCGATTCCGCGTCGGTCGTCCGCGACGCGACGCCCTCGACGCGCGCCTGGAGGCCGAGGTGATCCCAGTGGAACACGATCGCGGCCCGCGGATCGGCCTCGAGGGCCGCGCCCTTGCGTGATTGGCGGTTGGTGAAGAACGTCACCAGGCCCTTGTCGATGTTCAGCGACTTGCAGAGCACGATCCGGGCCGCGGGACGGCCGTCGGGATCGATGGTGCAGAGGGTGATGGCGTTGGGATTCGGCGTCTGCGCCTTCTGCGTGGCTTCGTCCAGCCAGGATTGAAGGATCGGGAAGGGATCGGCGGGCAGCGGATCGGGGAGCAGGCGCTCCGCGTTGTACTGCGGCGCCGGCGTGGAATGAGCCGTGTAGCGGGTCTCCGAGGCCATGCCGGACGATATGCAGGGAGAAGGGCGGCGCCGCGTCGGTGTCAAGCGCGGATCGCGGCGTCGGAGAAGCCGTGGACAACCCCCGAAGGGTTGTCGGGAACTTCCGCGCGCCCGGGCGCGGGCTAGTGTTGGTCGCCATGTGCATGGATGCGGGCATGCTGGAGTTCGACGGTCGTCGTTCCGGGCGCGAGAAGGGCGGGGGCCGTCCGGCGGTCGACGTCCGCAAGCTCTTCGACCGGCTCCCGCCGCACTCCCTCGAAGCGGAGATGTCGCTGCTGGGGTCAATGATCCTCGATCCGCGCGTGGCGGGGGACATCATCTCGCTGGTGCCGAACGGGCAGGCGTGCTACTCGGCGGAGCACGGGGCGATCTTCGATTCGCTGGTCGAGCTGTACGACAAGCACCAGTCGGGCGACCTCGTGCAGCTCATGGAGCGGCTGCGGGATCGCGGCGTGCTAGAGCGCATCGGCGGCGAGGAGTACCTCCTGCGTCTGGCCGAGCAGGTGCCCAGCAGCGTGAACGCGCCGCATTACGCGCGGATCGTCGCGGAGAAGTGGCGGCTGCGCCGGCTGATCGACGCGGCGGGGGAGATTCTGTACGAGGCGTTCCACGCGGGCGAGATGGGGGCGGAAGGCGCCGCGGACGCGCTGGACAAGGCCGAGAAGCGCATCTTCGAGATCGCGGAGCAGAAGGAAGGCGGCGAGGCGCAGCGTCTGGCGGACCTTCTGCAGGACATCTACGACGCGCTCGAGGACAACCGCGGGAGCCGACTGGTCACGGGCGTGACGACCGGGTTCTACGACCTCGACGAGATGACCAGTGGTCTGCAGCCGGGCGAGCTGCTGATCATCGCGGCGCGTCCCTCGATGGGCAAGACCGCGCTGGCGCTGAACCTCGCGGAGCAGATCGCGCTGGGCGGCGCTCCGGGCGTGAAGATGGCGGCGCCGGGGCCGGTCGGGTTCTTCTCGATGGAAATGTCGCGCCAGTCGGTCGCGCAGCGTTTCATGTGCGCGCGCTCGGGCATCGACTCGCACGCGGTGCGGACGAACCGGCTGAGCGACAACGACTTCGCGATGCTCGGCAGCGCGATGGACGAGCTGCGCGAGGCGCCGATCTACGTGGACGACACGCCGGCGCTGTCGGTGCTCGCGCTGCGGGCGAGGGCGCGGCGGATGGTGGCGCGCCACGGCGTGAAGTGCCTGATGATCGACTATCTCCAGCTCATGACCGCGCCGGGATCCAACGAGAGCCGGCAGGTGGAGGTCTCGGCGATCAGCCGCGGCGTGAAGGCGCTGGCGCGAGAGCTGAACGTGCCGGTGATCTGCCTGTCGCAGCTCAATCGCGCGGCGGAGCAGCGCGAGGGCCACAAGCCGCGGATGAGCGACCTGCGCGAGTCGGGCTCGATCGAGCAGGACGCGG
>JBGTSD010000085.1:0-13585 GCA_041940385.1 Phycisphaerales bacterium
TCATCGGCTCCTGGAAGATCATGGCGATGCGCCGGCCGCGAACGCGGCGCATGGCGTCGTCATCGAGCGTGAGAAGATCGGTCTCCTGCCCGTGCTCGCGGAGCAGGATGCGTCCGCCGTCGATGCGTGAGGTGCGTGGAGGAAGAAGACGGAGCACGCTCATGGCCGTGACGGACTTGCCGGAGCCGGACTCGCCGACGAGCGCGGTGGTGGCGCCGGAGCAGACCTCGAGCGATGCGGCGCGGACGGCGGGCGCCCAGCCGTGATCGGCGCGGAAGGAGACGGCGAGTCGGTCGATGACGAGGGCGTCGGTCATGCGCGGCGCCTCGATCGACGGGGGTCCATCGCTTCGCGCAGGCCCTCGCCGAGGAAGTTGAGCGCGATGAGCGTCAGCGCCAGCGCGAGGCAGGGGAAGAGAAGGAGCCACCAGCGGATGCGGAACGTGTTGAGTTCGCTCAGGCCCTCCGCCGCGAGGTTGCCCCACGAGGGCACCGGCGGCGCGACGCCGATGCCGAGGAACGAGAGGAAGGACTCCTGAAGAATCGCCTGCGGGGCCGTGAGGGTCGCGTAGACGACGATCGGTCCGAGCAGATTCGGCAAGAGATGCGCGATGAAGATGCGACGACGCGGAGCGCCCATCGCCCTTGCGGCCTCGACGAATGCGCGGGACTTGAGACTCAGCGTCTGACCGCGGATGACACGCGCCATGGTGAGCCACGACACCCCGCCGATCGCGACAAGCAGGGTCGCGATGTTGATCCAGGCACGCTGGCGGTCGATGGCGTCGACCGAGGCGCCGGCGGCGAGGCGTGCGGCCATGGCACGATCGGCGAGGGCGTCCACCGCGACCGCGAGCAGCACGACCAGCAGGATGTAGGGAAGGCCGTACAGAACGTCGACGATGCGCATCATGACCGCGTCCACGCGTCCGCCGGCGTACCCGGCGATCATGCCGTAGGCCGTGCCGATGACGACGCTGATCGCCGCGGCGGCGAGGCCGATGCCGAGCGACACGGCGCCGCCCAGGAGGACTCGCGGCAGCATGTGCCGCCCCAGATTGTCGGTTCCTAGCGCTGTGGGGGACGAGGCCGCGGCTCGCTGGGATTCGTCGGCGCGGTGGGGCGCCCAGGCGGGCGGGAGCCGCGCCGCGTCGAGGTCGGTCAGCGCGAAGCGCGCAGTGCGCGAGCCGGAAGGCGCGGAGAGCGTCCAGCCGAGCGAGCCGAAGCAGGCGAGCGACATGACGAGCAGGAGGACGGCGCCGAACGCTCCGCCGGGCGTGGACAGAGCGCGGCGCAGGAGCGAGGGCTCCCGGGCTTCGCGACCTTCCCTGGCGCGGGGTCCGGCGTCCATGACCCGTGCAGCATACCGGCGCAGGAAAACGCGGCGGATCGCACGTTGCGGTCCGCCGCGGTGAACGACCTACGGGGTGTGTGGGCCCCGGGGTTGCTGCTATTCGGGCTTCGGCTGGCGGAAGCGGCGCTGGCCGTCGTCGGCCTTGGCCGGGGCGTTCTCCAGACGCGTCAGGAGCTCGTCGAGCCGCCGGGCGGCGATCTCCTGCGGGTTGGCGCTGGCCTCGGCGATCTCGGCCTGGAGGCGGTCGATGCGCTCGCGAAGGATCACCAGCTCACGCTCGCGCTCCTTCAGCGAGATCTCGACGCGTTCGGCGACAAGGCCCTCGAGCGCCGTGCGGGCCTCGTTGACGGCCGCCTGGTCGTCGGCGCGACGGGCTTCGACAAACTCCATCGCGACGTGCCGGATTTCCATGTCTGTCCGCAGCGCATCGAGCCGGGTCCCGATCGCTTCGGGATTCTCCTCCGCGAGTCGGCGGAACTCCGCGACCCGATCGCGCAGGCCCTGCAGCACGCGCTCCGCCACCTCCGGACGGTCGGTCTGCAGTTGTTCGAGACGCTCCGCGATGCGCGGCATGTTGACCTTGACGAACTCGACGATGCGCTCACGCTCCTCGGGCGTCATCGGACCCATGCCGCCCATCGGACGACGGTCGTTGGGGCCGCCCTGCGGGCGCCAGTCGTGGCGCTTGTCGCGAGCATTGAAGCCGTCGGGCCGACCCTCGGGCATCGGCGGACGCAGGATCCGGAAGACGTCCTGCGGCGGGGCGCCCTCGTCCACGGCGCCGATGGCCTCGTGCAGACGGGCGAGTTCGCCCTCGAGTTCGGCGGCGCGGCGCTCGAGGCGCTCGCGGATAACGGCCGGGTCGATGGCGCGATCGGGCGCCGCGACCTTGTCCGGACCGCCGGGCGTCCGTTCGCGCCGGGCTTCGGGCTGCGCGACGGCGAGGCCGGCCATCAGGGTCAGGCCGGCGACGGCGGGCAGCAGGCGCAGATGTCGGTTGATGTGCTTCACAAAGAATCCCCTTCCGAAGTAATCAGGTCGTCCACGGTCCAGTCGTCAGCAGAACGCGGATCGAAGGACACGATTGCATGGAAGATGTCGTCCAAATCGTCTTCCTGAGCGGCGAGCGGGCCTTCGCCGAGCCACGCGTCGATCGCGTCGAGCGTCGCCGCGTGCGCCACGGCGTCGGGGGCAACGGGCGGCGTCGGAGATGCGGTGAACCACACCGAGGCCAGCGCCACGATGCCGATCGCGGCCGCGACGGCGAGTACGGCGCGATAGACGCCGAGGCGCGCGACGACGACGGGTTGGGTCTCGCGGAACCGATCGACGGTGGCGTTGAAGATGCGGTCCTCGAGGCCGCGCGACGCATCGGCGGCGTCGGCCTGCGCAAGGGTGCGCACGGCAGACTCGACGTCGGCGATGTCAGGATCGTGATTGGACTTATGCATGGCTGGGGCCTCCATCGGGAGACAATGCGGAGCGGCCAGGGGCCGACCGCTCGATCAGGTCCTTGAGTTTGCGAAGGGCGCGATGGTGCCGCGCGAGCACGGTGCCGATGGGTTGCGCAAGCAGCTCGGCGATCTCACGAAAGCCCATCTCGGCGTGATGACGGAGTTCGATGATCTCGCGATCGGCCTCGCCGAGCTGCTCGACGGCGGCGCGGAGCGAGAGAAGGTCGGCCGGATCGGCGCCGGGAGACTCCGTGGAGTCGTTGACGCGCTGATTCTGCGTGGTGAGTTCGACGGGTCGTCGGCGGTCCTTGCGGATCTCGTCACGCACGCGGTTGATCGCGATGCGGAACAGCCACGCCTCGAAGCGGCCCTGCTCGGTGTACTCACCGGATCGGATGTGCGTGGCGACGGTGACGAACACGGACTGCGCGACCTCCTCGGCGCGATCGGGGACCAGGCGGCGGGAGCGGGCAAGCGCGAACACACGGTGGGAGTACAGATGGATGATGCTCCGCCACGCGTCCTCGTCGCTGGCCGCGGCCAGGCGCAGGATCTCGGCCAGGTCCGGTTCGTCCGGACCTGCCCGCGCCACCTCCCTGGGCCTCGTCGGCTCGGTCACCGCCTTCATGCCTCCAGCAGAACGCCTCGCGCGGCACGAGATTGCCGCCAGCGGGAAGGATTCGCACCCGGCCCGGGTCCGGGAACATGAGACGGGTTTATCGGCTTGCCCGCCCCCCGGACCCCTGCTACGTTTCCTCCCCGCGTTTCGACGCGGGAGACGGGCAGTTAGCTCAGTTGGTAGAGCACGGCACTGAAAATGCCGGTGTCCCCGGTTCAAGTCCGGGACTGCCCATTTCTTTCGGGGTGTTTTGGGGGGCGTTTACAGATTGCGGTTCCGAACGGGCCGGCGGCGGGCCAGGAGGCCGAGGGCGAGGGCGATCGCTGCGCCCGGGGTGGGGACGTTGGCCGGCGCCTGGGTGTTGAAGAACGACACGACGAGGTTCAGGTCGGCGAAGTCCACGGCGCCGTCCTCGTTGGCATCGCCGGGGAGGTCCTCGCCGGACATGTTGAAGAACGACAGGACCGTGTTGAGGTCGTCGAAGTTCACGAAGTCGTCGTGGTTCACGTCCGCGATGTGACGCACGCCGATGTCGAAGGAATCGGCCGTCGCTTCGCTCCACCAGCGCAGGAGCGGGTCGGCGAGGGCGGGCGCCAACACGTCGAGGTCGCCGCTGACCGAGTCGTACGTGAGGATCGACCAGCGATCGCCCCAGTCGGGGATGTAGCTGTCAAGGAGCGCGACATTGGCGGCGCCATCGAGCGTCGCGGCCTCCGTAATCGCGATGCGATCGCCGCTGAACGTGCCCGGCGCCGCGAGTTCGATCGTCAGCGAGCCGGTGGACGTCTGTTCGAACGAACCGTCGATGGTGAGCATGCCGACGGAAAGGCCGGGGCTCAATTCGCCGGAATTGATGAAGAGCCCGTCGCCGCCGTCGAGGGCGAGCGTGCCCACGCCGCCGAGCCAGCCGCTGTTGCGGAAGGTCGTGGTGGTCTCGGCGCTGCTGCTGTTCGCGGCGACCGTCTCCGTCGAGAGCATGTTCCACTGGCCGGAGTTGAGGACATCGCCGAGGTCGGCGTCGCCGGTCAGCACGGCGCCGATCTCGAACGTCGCGACTCCGGCGTTGTCGAGGAGGAGCGAGATCGGGCGCGGCCCGCCCGACTGGCCGGCGACGATCAGCTCGCCATTCGCGCCGTTGGTCCAGCGGTCGTTGCCATCCACCGCCATGCCGGAGGACCAGGTCGAACTGAACGACTCGAGACGCACGACGCCGTGATTGACGGTGTCTGCGGCAAAGTTGACCAGCGAGGGGCCGTAGCCACCTCCGCCGCGCGACCAGACTTCGTGGCCCGCGGTCACGTCCGTCAGGACGGTGATGCCGTTGCCGGTCACCGTGAGCGCGTGCGTCGTGCCGGCGTCGGCGGTGAACGAGATCGTGCCCGTGCCGTCGAAGACGTGCTCGCCGACGATCGAGCCGCCGGCGCCGATGTAGTCGGCGTTCAGGAACTCGAGCAGTGCGCCGGCCGCGACGGTGACGAGGCCCTCGTTGCGGAGCGAGCCGGCGATTCTGCGCGGCCCGCCGGTTCCGGGCTGCACATCGATGACGCCCGTCGATCCGTTCACGAGCGTGTCGGGACCGGCGACGATCTCGGAAGCCCACGTGGATTGCGACGTTTCGAGACGGATCGTTCCGAGGTTGGTGACCTCGTTGAGCGTCGGATTGTCCGCGGCGAGCCGCGCGGCGCCCGTCGCCCCGGCGCCCTGGACCCAGATCGTGCCGAGCGTCGAGAGGTTGTCCTGCAGCGTCGTGTCGCCCGCGGCGATGACGGTGCTCTCGCCGGCGAGCCCTGCGCCGATATCGATCGCGCCGTCGTTGACGCGCACCGAGCCGTCGATGTCGCCGCCGGTCATGCGGAACGTGCCGCCGACGACGTCCAACAGCCCGTCCGCGTTGATCTCGCCCTGCGCCTGGCGAAGCGTGAAGCCGTTGACGGAGTTGAACGTCAGCGTCTCGCCGGCTTCGACGAAGATCTCGCCGCGATTGGTGAAGGTGTAGGAATCGCCGGTGATCGTGCGGTCGCCGCCGGTTCCGAGAAGGGCGCGGATTTGACCAGTCGTCGCGTTGGTGAAGTTGCTGGCGACCACGAGGTTGGTGTTCCAGCTTGAACTGACGGTCTCGAGGCGGATGTCGCCGCGGTTAACCGCGCCGTCGGTTGTCATCGTGGTGAGCGCAAGGCCGCCGGAGGCGCCTCCGCGGATGAACAGCTCGTAGCCGGAGAGCAGGTCGCCTTCGAACTGGATCTGGTCGCCGGACAGCACGAGTGTGGAGAGATCGCCGCGGAACGTCGGCGCCGTGGTCGTTCGAAGCACGGACGCGCCGGTAAAGGCGTGATCGCCGAGGACATGACCTCCGTCGGCGGTGTAATCCGCCGTGATGTCGAGGAACTCATCGACGCCGACCACGATGTCGCCGCGGTTGACAATCGTGCCGAGAATGCGACGGTCGCCGCTCGTGCCCTTGTTAACCTCGATGAGCCCGCCGGCCTCGTTGGTGAGTGTGAAGGCGCCGGTGTCGATGTTGGAGTCCCAGCTCGTGTTGATCGACTCCATGCGGATCACGCCGCGGTTCTCGGCGTCGCCCGTCAGGCCGAGCGCTGCGTTTCCGGTCGCTCCCGAGCCCTGGACCCAGATGGTCGAGGTCGCGGCGGAGTTGTTGACGAGTTGCGTGACGCCGCCGGCGATGACCGTGCCCGTGCCGGCGGTGGCCTGCGCATCGATCGTCCCGTCGTCGACGCGCACCGTGCCGGCGATATCGCCGCCGGTCCAGACGAGCGCGCCGCCGGGCTGCACGCGGAACTCGCCCTGGGCGTCGATGAGGCCGCCTTCGTGCCTGAGAGTGAAGGCGCCGGCGTCCGACAGGGAGAGGAGCCGGGACGCATCGATGTGAATCGTGCCGTTGTTGGTGAGCGAACCGATCAGATCACGGCTGCCGCCGGTTCCTTGGTTGATCTCGATCACGCCCGTCGCGGCGTTGTGCAGCGTCCCGCCGGCGACGTTGATCGTCTCGTCCCAACTGGTGTTGATCGACTCGAGCCGGAGCACGCCGTGGTTCACCGTGCCATCGCTGACGAGGAGGGTTGCATCGCCCGCGCCACCGGCGCCTCGAAGCCAGAGCGTCACGCTCTCGAGATTGTCCGTGGCGAGGGTGTTCGTGCCCTCGAGGTTGAGCGTCGTGCCGCCGGTCGTGGCATCGGCGACGGTGATCGTGGAGTTGCGGAACCTGTGCAGCGAGCCGATGTCGCCGCCGTCGGCGGTGTAGCTCGTCGCATCGAAGGTCAGGAAGGCGTTGGTGACGATCTCGCCGCGGTTCACGAGCGTGCCGGTGAAGGTGCGGGCGCCGCCCGAACCCTGATTGACCTCGATCGTGCCGCTGGCGCGGTTGGTGAGCGTGAACGCGCCGGTGTTGATGGACGACTCCCACGAGGTGTTGATGGACTCCAGCCGGATCGTGCCGCGGTTCTCGGCGTTCCCGGTGAGTCCCAACGTGGCGTCCCCGCCCGTGCTGCTGCCCTGGACCCAGACTGTCGCGGCGGTGCGGGAATTGTCCACGAGCGACGTCGCGCCGCCGGCGATCACCGTGCCGGATCCGGCGGTCGAATCCACGTCGATCGTGCCATTCAGGACGCGGACGGTCGCATCGATGTCGCCGCCGGTCCATTCGAACGCGCCGCTGTTGACGCGGACCTCGCCCGTGCCGTCGATCATGCCGCCCTGGTGGCGGACCGTGAATGCGCCGGCGTCCGATATGGAGAGCACGCGGCTTCCGTTCACCGTGATGGTTCCATCGTTGGTGAGCGAGCCCGTGAAGAGGCGGTCGCCGCTCGAGCCCTGATTCACCTCAACCAAGCCGCCGGCGAGGTTGTGCAGCGTCCCGCCCGAGATGTTGATGTTGCTCTGCCAGCTCGTGTTTGAGGATTCCATCCGGAGCGTGCCGGTGTTGGTGAAGCCGTCCGAGAGCACGAGCGAGGCGATGCCGGTCGTATTGGCGCCGTTCACCCAGAGGAGACCGTCGTTGGTCGCGCCGGCGCCGAACGTGGTCGTGCCGCGGGCTCGGAACGTGCCGCCCATGATCGTCATGGGGTTCACGCCGGTGAACGTGGAGCTCCAGGACTCGATCGTTCCATCGAGCAGCGTGAGCTCACCGGCGACATCGATCGTGCGACTCTGCGCAAAGAGCGTGGCGCCGACGGCGTCCATGGTGAGCGAGTCGATGGTCAGATTGGTGTCGACGGTGACCGTGTAGACGCCGTCGATCTCGATGGACGCGCTGTCGGCCATGTCGGACGGGGCCCCGACAGGCGTCCACCTGGAGGTGTCGCTGAAATTGCCGCTGGAGGCGGCGGCCCAGCCGTAGCTCGTGCCTCCGGCGATCGCGTGGCCGGCGCCGACAGGGAGCCCAGCGGCGGCGGCGATCAGTGCGGAACGGGCGATCGCGCTGCCGGCGCGGTGACGGTGGGGACGAATCGATCGCGACATGACTCTCCTCGCTGTGCTGTCAACTCACAGTGAACGGCGACAAAATTCGACGCCGAACGCCGCCTGTGCGGGCCGCAAGGCCGAGACTACAGGTTCGAGTGCCCACGGGCAAGGGAAAGTCCCGAAGAAGCGGGCCCGCGCGGCCCCATTACGATGGAGTGGCGGCGGCCCCGTGGCGGAATGGGATACGCAGCGGACTTAAAATCCGCGGTTCCGAAAGGAACATGAGGGTTCAACTCCCTCCGGGGCCATTCACGAAACTCGGCGAAGATCACGGCGCCGCGGGGCGATTCGACGACGACGCGTGCGACTGCTTCGCGAGTCGCGCCCGCTCGTGCCGGATTGTGATCGCCGCCAGGATCGGGAGGATGTCCTCGATCAGATCGCGGGTGATGGGGAACGCGTCGCCGAACGTCTCGTACATCCAGATGCGGATCGTCATCGAGACCTCCTCGTCGGAGTATTCGCCCTGGCCGTCGGCGGCGACGTGGTGCCAGGGGAACTCGGGCGTGGAGTGGCGAGCGCCGTAGAGGAGCGTCGCGGTTCCGTCGTCGCGCATCTGGGTTTCGACGAAGAAGGTCTCCGCGATCTTCTGCGCCTTGGGGCTGTCGAGGTCGGCCTGCGCCCACTCCGGCGCCTCGGAATGAGGTCGCTTGTCGGTGTAGTCGAGCAATCGCACACGCATGTCGCGCCTCCCGCCGGCTTGAGCCGGCGCCAACGAGCACGGAACAGCGACAGTCCTGTCTCCAGTATGCCGCAGGACGGCGACGGACGCCACCCGCGATCCCTGGCCTTCAGCCCACGATTTCGGGCAGATTGTCGAGGCCTTCGGTGAGGATCTCGGGCCCGTGCTCGGCGATGTGCACGTCGTGTTCGTAGTGCACGGCGAGCGAGCCGTCCGCCGTGACGATGGGCCAGTCGTGTCCGCCGAAGCGCAGGCGACGCTGCCGAGTCTCGCCGGTTCCGACCGCGATCATGGGCTCGACGGCGACGAGCGTGCCCGGCACGCACGGCGTGTGCGCGTCGGCCCACTCACCTGCGGTGAGGGGCATGGTGTTCGAGACGAACGGCCTCGAGTGCAGCTTGCGCCCGTAGCCGTGCCCCCCAAGCCCGCGCACGAGATGGAACCCGCACTCGCCCTCGACGTGCCCCTGCACGGCCTTCGCCCACTCGAGGTAGGTGGCGCCGGGCCGGAGCGTCTGCACGCCGCGCCGCAGCGACTCCTGCCCGCAGCGCATGAGTCGCTGCGCCTCGTCGGTGCGTTCCTGCATGGCGTAGGTCCACGCGGCGTCTCCGACCCAGCCCTTGTGGAAGACGCCGATGTCGATCTTGACGATGTCGCCGGGCTTGAGCGCCGCCTCGTGGAACGCGACGGTGCCGTGAACGATGCACTCGTTGACCGACAGGCACGCGTAACAGGGGAACGCGGGCGAGCCGGGCACTCGATAGCCGAGGAACGCCGATCGGCAGCCCAGGTCCTCGAGCGTTCGCGCCACGAACGCGTCGATCTGCGCCAACGTCTGGCCGATGCGCAGAAACTCCACGAGGCGCTCGTGCGTGCGAACGACCTTCTGCGCGGCCTCGCGGGCGAGGTCTGCTTCGGCGGCGGTGACCTTGGGAACCATGGGGCCGGGATCATACCCCTTGCCGCCGCGATCACGTCGCCTACGCAGCGTCTGAGTTCTTGATCACCTCGCCGGCGCAGATGACCACGTCCGTCGGGTCGCCGCCGAACTCGTACGCAAGGAGGCGCTCGTCCCGGTGGCGCAGAAGCACGAGGTCGGCTCGCTGGCCGGGGGCGATCACGGCGCGATCGTCGAAGCCCAGGAGCGCCGCGGCGTTCACCGTCGCGCCGGTGATCGCCTCGGCCGGGGTCAGGCCGCAGTAGCGAACCGCGAGCGCGATCGCCATCGGCATCGAATGGGTTGGAGACGAGCCGGGGTTGCAGTTGGTGGCGATGGCAAGGGCGCCCCCGGCGTCGACAAATGTGCGGGCGTCCATGTAGCGGCCGTCGGTGTGGAACCCGGAGCACGGCAGCGCGACGCCGAAGACGCCGGACTTCGCGAGCCGCTTGAGCGTCGCGGCGGAGGACGCTTCCAGGTGGTCCACACTGCGGACCGCGGCCGGCCCCATGTCGGCCGCCCACTCGACCATGCCCAACGAGTTGAACTGGTCGGCGTGTATCCGAATCGGATGGCCGGCGGCGATGGCCGGTTCGAACAGCTCCACGCAGTCCTCGACCGACCAGGCGCCCTTCTCGCAGTAGGCATCGATCGTCAACTCGCCGAACGCGTCGCGCACCGCGGGGAGGGTGTCGTCCACGGTGCGCTGCACGAAGTGGCGACGATCGGGATCGATGGCGTGTCCGAGGAGCGCGGTGCGTTCGACGGTCCCCGGCCAGTGCACGGGCGCGGCGCGGATGGCGCGCAGCATCTTGAGCTCGGTCTCGAGATCGAGGCCGTAGCCGGACTTCACCTCGACCGTCGTCGTGCCTTCGCGCAGCATGTGCCAGAGGCGCCAGGCCAGGGAGATCGTGAGTTCCTCTTCCGTCGCCCCGCGCACGGCGCGGACGGTGGACATGATGCCGCCGCCCTTCTCGAGGATCTCGAGATAGGTGGCGCCGGCGCGCTTCTGGTCCCACTCGTCGAGACGATCGCCCGCCCAACAGGCGTGGGTGTGGCAGTCCACGAATGCGGGCATGAGCACGCGCCCGCCGGCGTCGATGACGCGGCGCTCCGGGGAATCGGGCGCCTCGACGGACTTGCCCACGGCCTCGATGTGCTCGCCGGTGATCAGGACATCAGCGCCGTCGATGGCATGAAGTTTCTTGAGGTCGGCGCCGCGCCGCGCGCCCGGTGCAGCGCCCATCGTCAGCACGCGCGCGTTGCGGATGAGGATGCTCATGCGCTGCGCTCCAGAACGCCGGAGACGAAGGTCAGGAAGAGGAACGCCGCGAGCCGAGCCGTACGGCCCACGCCCTCGGCCGGGTGGTCGTTGGGCGGGCAGAGCTCCATCAGGTCGAAGTGCCGGACCGAGGAATGCTCGCCCGCGAGACGTGCAATCCGCGCCGCCTCGCCGGAGCTGAGCCCCATGGGGCATGGCGCGCTGACGCCGGGGGCGAAGGCCTGATCGATGGCGTCGAGGTCGAACGAGACAAACGTGGGCTCGTTCCTCGCGCTGCGCGAGATGCGCTCGAACGCGAGGCGGAGCGCCGATCCGTGCTGGAGCGCGTTGTCGATGCCGATGATCGTGGCGCCGCGCGAGGTCAGCCACTCGGTGTGTTCGCGGCTGTTGGCGAACCGCCCGGCGCCGTACTCGACGAATCGCTCCGGATCGAGGTGGCCGCCTTCGATGAGCGCGCGGAACGGGATGCCGCTGCCCGGCTCGGTCTTCGGATCGCGCACGTCGAGGTGGGGATCGACGTTGATCCCGCCCACGGCGGCGCCCGTGTGCTTGGAGAGCGCTCGGATGGCCGGGAACGACAGATCGTGCCCGCCACCGACGCCGACGACGATGAGGCCTCGCTCGTGCAACGCCAGCGCGGCCTCGGTGACGCGCGCGTGCGTGGCGTGCATCGCCTCGAGCGGCGAGGACGCTTCGGCGGGCGGCACGTCGCCCGCATCGAACACCAAGCCCGCCAGCGAGCGGGAGTCCGGGGCGTCGAAATCGGTCCCGATCGCGGCGAGCGCAGCTCGGAACGCGCGGGGCCCATCCGCGGCGCCGGGACGGCCGTGGTTTAGTCGAACACCCGTCTCGTCGGGCAGACCCAGGAGCGCGATTTGACAGCCGTCCGCAGAGTCGCGGCGGATCGTGGACGCGAAGCGTCCGGGGCGAACGGATGGCCAGGCCGGCGGCGTCGTATGCGGGACCACTGCGACCAATGTAGCGGGCCGCGGGCGACGCGATGGGAATCGGTGATCAGCCCGCGTGCCGGCGACGTCTGGCCGCAAGGATCGAAAGCGCGAGAAGGCCCGTCGTGGCGGGGGCGGGGACAATCAGCGGAGTGTTCGCGACTGTTTCGTAACCCCATCCCAGCAGGTCATAGCCGAGGTAGAAGCCCGCCGGATTGAGGATCGGGGCGAGCTCGATCCAGCCGTAATGGACGCCGTCGTCGAGCACGACGGACACACCGAGCACGCCGCGCGGCAGGATGCGCGAGACGTGAGGGGAGGTGTAGTAGTTGGTGACGGCGATGTGGGCGCTCTGCTGGTACGTCAGCCCGGATCCGATGACCGCGCCGGGCGAGAATGAACGCGCGAAGCCGAAAGCATTGAGGATTCCCTCCTCGTCCTCGAGCGTGACCAGCGTCGGTCGGCGCGCGAGGCGCGCTTCGGACGAGACGCCGACGATTCGATCCTCGTTGAAGTGGGGCGTGCTCTGGCCGGTGAATCGGCTGAGGCCAAAGGCGTCGGGCGATGCGACGCCCGACTGCGTCGCCGGACGGGTCACGTCCAGCCACGTCGCCATCGACGAGTTGCCGTCAACGGACGCACGCCATTGAAAGGTGTCCGCGGAGTTGTCAAATCGGATGATCGCGGCGGACGCATGGACCGCGCCGAGCGCCAGACTGAGCGCCGACGCGACCGAGAAGTCCCGGATAGTCATGATCTCGACTCCTGCCGGCCGTGGGTGCGCTGGAACGGCCGACCTTCACCCTGTGCTTCGGCGGCGCTTGGTGCGCTCGCCGGGATGCGCGAACCGAGCCGCGCGCCCACGTCAGCGTACCTCGCTGCGCAGCGCTTGCAATGATCCATCCCGATGAAATCGGGCTCAGATCAATGGGCGCAAAACCAGCCGATCACTTCGCGTTCGGGTCCGAGTGCATGACGCCGAAGAGGTTGCCCGTCGGTTCGAGGGCGTAGGCGATCCAGCCGATGCCGGGGATCGCCATCTTCGGCACGACGATCGTTCCGCCGTACTTCTGGATCTTGGCGCAGGCCGCGTCCACGTCGTCGGTCTCGACCGTGTTGACCGTGCGCGGCTGGCCGTCTCTGGTCCGCATGAGCCCGCCGTCGATGCCGTCGCCCTTGCCCGTGCCGACGAGCCAGTACTCCATCGGCCCGTCCCACTTGTTCGTCTGCCAGCCAAAGACATCCGCGAAGAACTTCGCGGCCTTCTCGGGATCGGTCGAGTGGTACTCGAAATGGATCGGACGGTTCATGAGCATCCTCCGATCGATCACCAGGACTTCATCGGGATGTCCAGGCCCTGCTCTTCGGCGCACTCGCGCGCGTCGTCGTAGCCCGCATCGGCGTGACGGAAGACGCCCATGGCGGGGTCGTTGGTCAGCACGCGCTCGAGCCGGCGTGCCGCCTCTGGAGTGCCGTCCGCCACGATCACCTGGCCAGCGTGCTGCGAGTACCCGATGCCGACGCCGCCGCCGTGGTGGAACGAGACCCACGATGCGCCGCTGGCGATGTTGACCATGGCGTTGAGGATCGCCCAGTCGCTGATCGCGTCGGAGCCGTCCTTCATCGCTTCGGTCTCGCGGTTCGGCGAGGCGACCGAGCCCGAATCGAGATGGTCGCGGCCGATCACCACCGGCGCCTTGAGCTCGCCCGACGCGACCATCGCGTTGAACGCAAGGCCCAGCCGGTGGCGGTCGCCGAGCCCCACCCAGCAGATGCGCGCGGGTAGCCCCTGGAAACGGATACGCTCGCGCGCCATGTCGAGCCAGTTGTGG
>JBGTSD010000086.1:0-13442 GCA_041940385.1 Phycisphaerales bacterium
ATCGCGTCGTCCACGACGATGCCGATCGCGACGATCAGCCCGAAGAGCACGGGCATGTTCACCGAGAATCCCAGCAGCTTCGCGAAGAAGAAGGCGCCGATGATCGACACCGGGATCGCCAGCATCGGGATCAGCGACGTGCGCAGCGACCCGAGGAAGATGATCACCACCAGGAGCACCAGCACCAGCGCCTCGTAGAAGGTGTGGTACACCTCGTCGATCGCCGTCAGCACGAACTCCGCCGTGTTGTAGACGATGTGGAATCCCAGGCCCTCGGGCAGCGCGGCGTTCTTGCCATCGAGCAGCGACGTCACATCCTCCGCGACCTGCACCGCGTTGCCGCCCGGCGCCAGGTACACCACGAGCGCCGCCGCGGGCCGGCCGTTGTAGCGCGCCAGCGTGTCGTAGGACTTGCCGCCGAGCTCGACGCGGGCCACGTCGCGCACGCGGATGATGCTTGTGCCATCGGCCCGGACGACGATCGCCTCGAACTGATCCAGGTCGCGCAGCCGACCGAGCGTCGAGACGTTGTACTGATACGCTTGCCCTTCCGGCGCCGGGGACTGCCCGATCGTGCCCGCCGCGACCTGCACGTTCTGCTCGCGCAGCGCGTTGATGACGTCCATCACCGTCAGGTTGCGGGCGTCGAGCTTGTCGGGGTCCAGCCACACCCGGATCGCGTAGTCCTTGGCGGGGAAGACCTTCGCGTCGCCCACGCCGCGGATGCGCTTCACCTCGTCGAGCACGTTGATGGTGACGTAGTTGGCGAGGAACAGGTCGTCGTACTTCTTCGCGACCTCCTCGTCCTCCGGGGCCAGCACGCTCACCGTGATGATCGACGACGAAACCTTGTCCGTCGTGACGCCGTTGCGTTTCACATCGTCCGGCAGCTTCGGCAGCGCGGTGTTGACGCGATTCTGCACCAGCACCGACGCGATGTCGATGTTCACGCCCAGTTCGAAGGTCACCTTCAGCGTGTAGGAGCCGTCGCTGGACGACGTGCTCTCCATATAGATCATCCCCGGCACGCCGTTGACCTGCTGCTCGATCGGCGCCGCGACCGTGTCCGCGATGACCTGCGCGCTCGCGCCGGGGAAGCTCGTCGTCACCTGGATGACCGGCGGCGTGATGTCCGGATACTGCGCTACCGGAAGCGTCGGGTACGACACCACGCCCATCAGCACGATCAGGATCGAGATGACGATCGCGACGATCGGCCGGCGAATGAAGAAGTTCGCGAACATCGAGGCTCCTCACTCCTTCGCGGGCGTCGCCTGCTCCGGCTGCAGCTTCGGCGTGACCTTCGAACCCGGACGCGCCTTGAGCACGCCCAGCACGATCAGCCGATCGTTCGGCGTCAGCCCGGACGTCACCACACGCATGGAGCCGTCCAGCGCGCCGACCGTGACCCGTCGAACCTCGACCTCGTTTGCGTCGTTCACCACCATCGCGTAACGCCCCTGCTGGTCGCTGAGGAGCGCTGATTCCGGCGCGACGATGGACCGTGCCGATGCGATCGGCACCCGCACGCGACCGAAGTAGCCCGGCGCGAACTCCTCCTGAGCGTTCTCGAACACCATCCGCACACGCAGCGTGCCGGTCATCCGGTCCAGCTCCGGCGCCACGTAGTCGATGCGCCCCGTGTGCCGGAACCCCGTCTCGTTCGCGAGCGACAGCTCGGCGGCGCGCCACTCGCCGGGCGCGACCTGGCCGGGCTCGGTGCCCGGCGGCGCCGTCTCGGACCTGGTCTGCCGAACCCGCAGAACGTCGGACTCGCTCACATCCACCGAGACGTACGCGGGCTTGGCCTGCACGACCTTCGCCAGAAGCGTCGGCTCGCCGCGCCCCACCAGGTTGCCCGCGTCCACTTCGTTGCGCGTCACGCGCCCGCCGATCGGCGCCCGGACTTCGCAGTACGAAAGATCGAGCTGGGCGCGATCAAGGCGGGCCCGCGCCAGGTCCAGCTCCGCCGCGATCTGATCGCGCCGCGCCGCCTTGATGACCGCGTCGATCTCCGGACCCGCCCGCTGATCCGCCAGCTCCCGCGCCAGCTTCGCCTCCGCCTCGGCGCTCTGTAGACTCGCCTCGCCCGCGTGCACCGCGGCCTCGGCCTGCTCCACCGCCGCCGCGTACTCGCGCTTGTCGAGCACAAAGAGTAGATCGCCCTCGCTCACCATCTGGCCCGGCTGGTACAGCACCTGCTCGAGGAATCCCTCGACGCGCGCCCGCAGCTCGACCGACTGCGATGCCTCGACCACGCCCGTGTAGGTCAGATACTCGACGACCTCGCGTTCCACCGGACGCGCCACGATCACCTCGGGCGGCGGTGGGGGCGCGTACGTGTTCGAGTCATCGCCCCGGCCGCAGCCTGCCGCCGCGAGCGACGCCAGCGCCACCGTCAACACCGATACGCTTCGCACCGCACGTGTGCGCTGCATCCATCCGCTCATGGAGTCTGTCCTTCCGGCGATTCGCTCGGGCGAGCGAAGAAGAAGTCGGCGCCCTCGTCATACCCCGGCGCGAGCAGGTCGCCCCAGTCGGTGCGCTCCCGCATCGTCTCGACCGTCTCGTTCGGCACGAACTCCCGGTCGATCCGCGTCTCCCATCCGCCGCCGAGTGCGCGGTACGTGCTGATGGCGCCGATCGCCGTCGCGGCCCGCGACGTCGAGAGTTGGTCCTGCTGGGTCACCAGGTCCGTCTGCGCGCTGTTGACGCGGATGAAGTCGATCGCCCCGTTCCGATACTGGATCAGCGAAAGCTCCACCGCCCGCTTCTGCGCATTCACGGCGGATTCGAGCGCCGTCGTCCGCTCGCGATTGCGCAGGAAGCTTGAGAGCCCCGCCTCGACCTCGGCCGCCGCGCGAAGCACCGACTCCCGGTACAGCGTCGCCGCCCGCTCGAACTGCGCATCGCGCACGCGGACCGCGTTCTCGATCCGACCGTAGTTGAGGATTGGCCACGAGAAGCTCAGCCCCACGAACCCCTGGAACGAGTCCGCATCGAAGATGTTCCCCAGATCGGAGCTCTGCCCGGCGAAGTCGATGTCCGTCGAGAGAAACCCGGTGGCGCCCGTGATGCTGATCGACGGATAGAACTCTGCCTCCGCCACGCCGATCCGCGCGCTCGCGGCCGCCGCGGCCCGCTCCGCGCTGCGCACGTCCGGCCGGCGGCGCAGCAGGTCCGCCGGCACGCCGAGCGCGATGGACGCCGGCGCGGCGGGGGTCACGCCCGAGGCGGATCCGCTCAATATCTCCGTAAGTTCCGAGGGCGTCCGGCCCAGCAGCACACTGAGCGCCATGAGGGTCTGCCGTCGCCCGTCCTCGAACTGCGGGATCAGCGACTGCGTGGTCGACAGCAGCGCCTGCGCCGTGGCGACATCCAGCTCGGAGACCGCACCCGCGCGAAGCCGCACGTCGGTCAGGTCCAGCGTGTCGCGTTGTAGCCGCAGGTTCGACTCGGCCAGCGCCAGTCGCTCCTCGAACGAGCGCAGCAGCACGTAGTTGGTCGCCACGTCCGCCACGAGCGAGACCAGCGCCGCGTCGTAGTCGGCGACGGCCGCGAGCAGCTCCGCGTCCGACGCTTCGATGCCGCGGCGGAACTTGCCCCAGAAGTCCAGCTCCCACGCCGCCTGAAGCCCGACATCCAGCGACGAATAGAAGCGATCGCTCTGCGCCGCCGGGCCGTTCGCGCTGTTCGCCACCGCGCCCGCGCCGCCGATCGCCTCCTGCACCTGCGGAAAGAACCGCCCGACCGCGATCCCGCGCGCCGCGCGAGCTTCGATCACGCGCAGCCCCGCGGCCCGCAACGTGAGGTTCTGCGCAATGGCCGCATCAACAAGCGCCGTCAGCGCCGGATCGTCGAAGAGCGTCCACCAGTCGATCACGAGCGATTCGTCCGCGCTCGCCGAGTCAGCCGGTGACTCCAGCCAGGCGTCCGCCACCGCCGCCTCGGGACGCTCGTAGTCAGGGCCCACCATGCAGCCGCTCGCCACGGCGAGCGCCGCCAGCGGCACAGCGAATGCGAGAACGGCCCGCGGCGTTGGACTCAAGTGACCCACTCCCATTCCGCCGGAAAAACGCCCGGCCCTTCCGAATGAGAAAAGTATAACGATCTGCAATCGGCACACGATCGCTCCCCGGTCGGGCGCGCCCGCCGGACTCTTCGGTCGGCATGAAGGCGCTTTCAACTGCCGCTCATCGCCTGCTCAGCCCGCAGGCCGAACATTTCATCGGTGGTCCGCCCATTCTTCATCGCCCGAGTGGAGGTCATGCTCATGCCGCACGCTGCGCTTGCACGCACCACGCGCGTCGCCCCCGTCTTCATCACCATGCTCGCATCGATCGCCGGCTGCGATACCTCCGAGCCGCTGCGCATGGAAGCCGCGCTCGACCTCAAGGGCCCCATCACGATCCAGGTCCAGGGCCCGTCGGTGCGCTACGAAGGAACCTACGTCAGCGAGGCGCTCTTCGACGTCGTGAAGGAGGGCGAGACCAGCGAGTCCTGGATCATCGCGGCCTTCGGCGAGCCCGATCGCGTCAGCGACCTCGAAGACGGCACGATGCTCCTCGTCTGGGAGTACAACCTCACCGAGGTCGAGGGCTCGGGCCTGAACATCGTGGACTTCGGCGGCGAGAAGCACCCCGCCAAGCTCACGACGATGGTCCATGTCCGCGACGGCGTCGTCCTTCAGAAGTGGCGCGGCTAGGCGCTGATCACAAAATCACAATTCCTCCCTTGCCCATCCCGGGGGCGCGGGTATCCTGCCGTCCTGCATCCAGAGTCCCGGGCAGCTTCCAGAGCCCGGGCGGCAACCGAGCCCGACCATGTCGAGCCGCGGTGCCGAGGCGAGCCCCGAAAGGGGAACGATGCGGCCCGCCGGGCATGGTGCTCGACCGGGCAAAAGAAGCGACCGCTCTTCGCGAGCGTTCGTCGCTCCCGCTTCGCAGCGTCCTGCTCTCGATGCCGTGAGGAGACCCACGGCATGTCGAGGCCCATTCCATCCCCCAGCACCGTCGCGCTCCACGGCGCCCGAGGCCGCGCCTCCGTCGCGCACGCCCTCGTCCCCGCGATCGTCCCGTCCACCACCTACGTGCGTCCGAGCATCGACGCCGACGCGCCCCACGCCTACTCGCGCGTCTCCAACCCCACCGTCGATGCGCTCGAAGCCCAGCTCGGCGCGCTCGAAGACGCCGACCACGCCATCGCGTTCTCCTCCGGCCTCGCCGCGGAAACCACGCTCTTCCTCGCGACGCTCCGCGCCGGCGATCACGTCGCCTGCGGGCGCGCCGCCTACGGCGGAACCGTCCGCCTCCTGCGCGAAACCCTCGCCGGACTCGGCGTCGAGACCACGTTCTTCGACGCCACCAACGTCGGCACGCTCGCCGCGGCCATCCGTCCGAACACGCGCCTCGTCTTCGTCGAAACCCCGGCGAATCCCACGCTCGCGCTGACCGACCTCGAAACCGCCGCACAGGTCGCCAAGGCCGCGGGCGCACTCTTCGTCGTGGACAACACCTTCCTCACCGCCGTCCTCCAGCGCCCGCTGGACTTCGGCGCCGACGCGACCGTCACCGCGACGACCAAGTTCGTCGACGGCCACTCCGCCGCGGTCGGCGGCGCCATCGTCACGCGCGACGCGGCCCTCGCCGAGCGCATCCGGCGCACGCGCAAGAGCATCGGCACGATCCAGACGCCCCACAACGCCTGGCAGACCCTCCAAGGCGCCAAGACGCTCCCGCTCCGTCTCGCCGAGCAGTCGCGCACCGCCGCACGCATCGCGCGCCTCCTCGAGTCCGATGCGCGCATCGGACGCGTCCACTACCCCGGCCTCCGCTCCTTCGCGCAGGCCGACCTCGCGCGCCGCCAGCACCTGGGCGCCCACGGCGCCGTCCTCTCCTTCGAAGCCCCCGGCGGCCTCGAGGGCGCGAAGTCGCTCGCGCGCTCCGTGCGCCTGTGCTCGCTCGTCGAGCACGTCGGCTCCGTCGAGACGCTGCTGACACACTCCGCCAGCATGACCCACGCCGACGTCCCGCGCGAGCAGCGCGAAGCGGTGGGGGTCACCGATGGTCTGCTTCGGCTCTCCGTCGGCCTCGAGGACGCCGAGGACATCATCGCCGACCTCGACCAGGCCATCGACGCCGCGCTCGCCTCGACGCAGGAAAGGAGCTCGCCATGCCTCGCCACGGCCTGATCGTGCTCAAATTCGGCGGCTCGGTGCTGCGCGCTGAGGACGACCTCTACCGCGCCGTGTCCGAGATCGACCGCTGGGTGCGCGAAGGATTCTCCGTCATCGCGGTCACGTCCGCGTTCCATGGGCGCACCGATCAGCTCCTCGAGCAGGCGCGCCGTCTCAGCCACCGGCCCGATCCCGGCGCGCTCGCATCGCTCGTCGCGACTGGCGAGCAGGCCGCGGCCGCAGCACTCGTCCTCGCGCTCGACCGCGCCGGCGTCTCGTCCGGCCTTCTCGACGCGGCGACTGCCGGCATACGCGCCGACGGCGATCCACTCGACGCCACGCTCGCCTCGATCGATCCCGCCGCGTTCGAGCGCGCCCGCTCCCGCCACACCGTCTCCGTCGTGCCGGGCTTCATCGCCCGGGATCGGCGCGGCGAGATCGTCCTCCTCGGGCGCGGCGGATCCGACTACTCCGCCCTCTTCATCGCCCAGCGCCTCGACGCCCGATGTCGCCTCCTCAAAGACGTCGCCGGCGTCTTCGATCGTGATCCCGCGTTACCCGGCGCGCGACGGCTCGCGGCCATCACCTGGCGCGACGCCCTCGCGCTCGGCGGCCGCATCCTTCAGCCCAAGGCGCTCCGCTTCGCGTTCGAAGCGAACCTGCGCTTCGAGGTCGGCGCTCCCGATCTCGACGCCGCGACGCTCGTCGGCGAAGACTCGACGCTCGAGGCGTCGCCTCCCTCCCCTCGGCCTCCTTTGCGGGTCGCGCTCCTCGGCGCCGGGACCGTCGGGCTCGGTGTTCTGCGTCATCTCCAGCAGCGTTCCGACACCTTCGACATCGTCGGCGTCGCCTGCCGGGATGCGGTCAAGGCCGTCAACGCCGGTGTTCCGTCGTGCCTGGTGCGCACCGACATCAAGGACCTTGTCCACAACGCGGAGTACGACGTCCTCGTCGAGGCCATCGGCGCCGCCGAACCCGCGGCGACGATGCTCGAGCGAGCGCTCCGGACCGGGTGCGACGTCGTCACCGTCAACAAGACCGCCCTCAGCCGCCACTGGGATCGACTCGATCGCGCCCGCGCGATCGGCGGAGGCGAACTGCGCTTCTCCGGAGCCGTCGGCGGCGCGGCGCCGATTCTCGCCTCCATCGCCGCGATTCACCGAACCCGCGGCGTGCGCTCCGTAGACGCCGTGCTCAACGGCACCACCAACTTCGTCCTCGATCGCATGCACGAGGGATTGACCCTCGACGACGCCCTGCGCGAGGCCCGGATTGCCGGTTTCGCCGAAGCGGACCCATCTACCGATATCGACGGCATCGACGCGGCGGAGAAGGCGTCGATCATCGTCGCCTCCTGTCTCGGAGGCCGACTCGCGCCGCAACAGGTCGCGCGCGGCTCCATCCGCGGCGTCACACCGGACGGCTGCGCCCTCGCCACCACACAGTCATTGCGCGTTCGCTCCGTTGCCTCGATTCGCAGGGACGGCGACGCATGGAGCGCAACCGTCGGGATTCGCACGCTCGATCGAGACACCCACCTCGCCGCCCTGCACGATGAATGGAATGGAGCGCTCATCAAGGACGAGGACGGGCGAGCGCACATTGTCCTGGGCCGCGGCGCCGGACGCTGGCCCACCGCTCAGGCGGCGCTCGCCGACCTCCTCTCCCTAGCACGACTCCGCGCCCACAGCGCCACCGCGGAAAGGGCCGCCTCATGATCGCCGCCGCACCCGCGACCATCGTCCGACGATCAGCGCTGTCATCCTTCGAACGCATCGCCGTCGTCGGCGCCACCGGCCTCGTCGGCGCCGAGGCGCTCTCCATCCTCGCGTCCCGCGCCGTCGAGCCGGACCGCATCATCGCGCTCGCCTCCGCGCGCTCCGACGGCGCCGTCATCGACTACGCCGGAGAACCGCTCCCCGTCATCGGCGCCACGCGGGATGCGCTCGACGGCGCCGACCTCGTCCTTCTCTGCGCTTCCGCCGACGCCGCGCGCGACCTCGCGCCCGCCGCGCTCGACGCCGGCGCCGTCGTCATCGACAACTCCTCCGCCTTCCGTCTTGATCCGCAGGTCCCCCTCGTCGTCCCCGAGATCAACGGCGACGGGCTCGGCGCTCAGACCACACTGATCGCCAATCCAAACTGCTCCACGATCATCCTCCTTCTCGCGCTCGACCCCCTCCGCCGCGCCTTCGGCATCGAGCACATCGATGTCTCCACCTATCAGGCGGTCTCCGGCGCGGGCGCCGGTGCGATCGCCGACCTCGAGCAGCAGGCGCGCGCCTTCGCCGCAGGCGAACCGATCGAACCGCGGTTCTTCCGCGAGCCCTGCCTCTTCAACGTCTTCAGCCACGACGCCCCCGTTGATCCCGAGACGGGCTTGAACGGCGAAGAGTCCAAGATCATCCACGAGTCCCGGCGCATCTGGAGCGACGCCGCGCTCCGCATCTCGCCCACCTGCGTCCGCGTACCCACGCTCCGCGCGCACGCGCAATCCATCCGCGTCCGCCTCGAGCGTCCCGCGGCCGAAGCCGAGGTCCGCGCCGCGCTCCTCGCCGCGCCCGGCCTGCGCATCCTCGACGACCGCGCCCGCAATGACTTCCCCACACCGCTCAAGGCGTCCGGGGGCGACGAGGTGCTCGTCGGGCGGATCCGCCCCGACCCGGCGCACGACGGCGCACCGGGCGATCGCTTCAAGTGCTTCCAGCTCTTCGTCTGCGCCGATCAGCTCCGCAAGGGCGCCGCGCTCAATGCGATCCAGATCGCCGAGCGTCTGAGTCACGTCCGCGCCCAGGCGCCCACCTTCGTACACCGTGCAGGATCGTGACGAGCAGCATCGCGTGCGCGACATTCTCGACGACCTCCTCCATGTCGTCGTACGTCATCTGAAACATCTGGTGCAGCGTGCTCGACTCCGGCAGCATGTGCTGGAAGCCCTTCCGCGCGATGAACTGCGACAGGAAATAGGTCGCCGCCGTACAGATCAGCCACGCCCCCTCACGCTGATGCGCCTCGAGGTACGGCAGCACCCGCTTCCGCCACGCGAACCCCCACAGCGCGATCCCCGCGAGGATCACGTACACCGCGCGAGTCGTCCACTCCCAGTGGATCTCCCGCAGCAGCGTCGTCGCCGCCACCGCCGTCAGAAGGATCGCGATCGCCTCGCGCGTCCGCAGCGCCCGCGTCAGTCCCGCGGCCGTCGCGCACGCCGTCACCGCGATCGCCACGACCTCCTGCACGCTCTTCGCATGGATCGCCGGCAGCGACAGCGTCCCCGCCGCCAGGCAGTACGACATCCCGAGCGGTCCGAGCAGAATGGGCCAGAAGCGATCCGCGCCGACATGCGCCGATTCCGCGTCGTGCGTCGCCGTGATCTGTGTCGCCATTGCGCCGCCTCACCACGTTGAGGCCATCCCCGCGTGCGCCCGGCGTCGCCGCCGAGCGAACAGGGCCGGGCAAATGCTAACAGAATCTACAGGTTTTGTTTGGTTGTCCCGATCGCCGTGCTCGCGTCCGCATTCTCCGCGGTGCATGAACGCCGTCTCATCGAGCATTCACCCCAAGGTCACGTCCAGCGCGAATTCTGTAGGTGCCATGACCTATTTCACAAGCCAGACCGATCGCATTGCACAGTCCCGTCGCACGCCCGACGCGCCGCGCGAGCCCCACGCCGAAGACCTGCCCCCGGAGCAGATGAGCGACGAGATCGCTCGTCACTCGCCCGAGGGACGGCCCGGCGACCCGACCGCCGGAGGCCGCACCATTGCGTTCCTCATCATGGGGCTGGCCCTTGGCCTCATCGCCGGCGCCGTGTTCGTCGGACTCACCGTCCGCTGGGAGGCCGGCGTCGCCGTGGGCGCGCTCGCCATCCTCCTGCTCTTCCTCAACCCCGCGGTCTGGGGCTCCATCCTTCGCGCCAAGGAGCGCGAACGCGCCGCCCGGAACGTCGCGCACGACGCCCGACGACCCTGATCGCAGGTAAGTCAACCAAGATTCGTCAGCTCAGCGCCGACGCCGCGCGCCCGCGGCGAGCAACGCTGCGCACGTGAGCCCCGCGCCCGAAGGCAGCGGCACCATCGGCGTCTGGTTCGGATCAAATTCGACGAAGGTCTTGGAGCTCTCGCCGCCGGGATTCGACTGCGACGATCCGACGCCGACGCTCGTGCCGCGCACGCCGAACATGTCCAGGTCCGCCAGCGTCAGGCCGTTCCGCACGAACATGTCGAATGTGAACGAGTCGTAAAAGTCGTTGCCCGCCCCAGGCGTGCCGATCGCCAGCGCAAACTGGAACGACTGGCCGATATTGCCGTTCTGCACGTTCGAGCTGTTGAACGCCACATTCGTGATGGCGGATCCGCTGAAGTCCGCGCTGCTGTATCCGGAGTTCGCCCCGGCAGTCGAGAAATCGAAGTACAGAGCCACGATGTCCGCGTTGTTCGTCGAGGACGACGCGACTTCCACGGCGAAGTGGAAATAGCCCGGCGTGTTGTCGGTGACCGTGATGCTGTAGTCGACGGGGGCCGAACCGGTGTTGGTGTTCAGATCGAACACGATCGCGCCGGCCTGCGCCGTCGCCGCGACAAAACCAAAAGCGATAACAGATCCGAGATGCACGAATGACCTTTCTCTGAGGAGGAAGCTCCTGCCAGAGAAAAGTGTACGAGATGCTCGTCGCCAGTCAACGGACAATCACGTCCTCTCAAGGCCCGGGGCCCGCGCCGGGGGGCAGTTTATCGGCCCCGCCGACGCGCCTGAACCGTCTGCATCGCTCACGCCGTCGCCTGCGCCGCGTGCCGGCCCTCCGCGATCTCCTCGATCGTCTTCTTGATGAACGCCGGCAGATCGTCGGGCGTGCGGCTGGTCGTCAGCCCCTCGTCCACCACGACCTCCTGATCCGTCCATCGCGCCCCAGCGTTCTTCAGGTCCATCTTAATCGACGGGTAGCTCGTCACCGTCCGCCCCTCGAGCACACCGCAGTCGATCAAGACCTGCGGCCCATGGCAGATCGCCGACACCGGCTTGCCCGCCTTGAAGAACTCGCGAACGAACGACGTCGCATCCTCACGCATGCGCAGCTTGTCGGGATTCATCACCCCGCCCGGCAGCACGAGCGCGTGATACTCGTCCGCCTTCGCGCGATCGAGCGTCCGATCCACCTTGATCTCCTTCCCCCAGTTCCCCTTCTCCCAGCCGCGGATCGTGCCGCTCTTGGGGCTCACGATTTCCACCGTCGCCCCTGCATCGCGCAGCGCCTCGACCGGCTGCACCAGCTCGCTCTGCTCGAATCCATCCGTCGCGAGAACCGCGACCTTCTTGCCATCCAGTTTCGTGTTCGCCATGAGGTCGTCTCCTGTGACGGACGCGCATCGCATGCTAGAGCAGCGAGATGGCGCATCCACCGCTTCGGCGCAATGAGCGTGAATTCACGGCGGCCATCGATCAATGCAGCGCGTTCACCGGCGCATCGACCTCTGTTTTGCGCATGATCGCACGCGTGCCGGTTGACCCATCTGGTTCGCCCAGGCGTCCAAAGGATGGCCCGCAGCCGTCGGAATCCCGGAACGCCGCTGAAATCCGACGTTAGTCGATGCCAACAACTCATCGAGCCGCGAACATCGCGCTCGAAAGGAGCCACTCTCCCATGCGCCGCGTCGCCCACAACGCCGTCCGCTGGACCGCGCGCATCGCCGCTGTCCTCTGCATCACCGTCCTTGCGTCGTTCCTGTTCGGCGAAGAGTTCGGCTCGCCCACGCCGCGCGAATGGATCGGCCTCACCTTCTTCCCCGCGGGCGTCATCCTCGGCCTGGCGCTCGGCTGGTGGCGCGAAGGACTCGGCGCGATCGTCACCCTCGGGAGTCTCGCCGCGTTCTATCTCTACCTCGCCGCGTTCGGCGGCGGACTGCCCGCAGGACCGTACTTCCTGCTCTTCGCGTCGCCGGGCTTCCTCTACGCCGCGTCGTGGCTGCTCCGCCGATCCGCATCGCCGCAGCCGCGCCCATAACGCGGCCGCCGATCACGGCTCGGACCAGTACGCATCCACCGCGATCCGATACGTGCCGTCCGGCTGCAGCCGCCAGATGACAAGGAACTGCACGTCGCTCACCCGCCGGGCGCCGTCCCGGTCATACTCGAGCACCGACCGCCCGCGTTGCACGGGCAACGACACATCGCCCTCGAGACTCAGGATGTCGAGCGTCCACCCCGGATTCTCTCGCGCGCGGTCCCAGTACGCGTCGATCGCCTCGCGCCCCTCCACGCGATACCCGTCCGCGCCAAGCAACACCGCATCGTCTTCGTACATCGCCGCGACGCCGGCGTTGTCGCCGCGCTCGAAGCGTGACTCCAACTCGCGGTTCGCCTCCAGAATCGCGCCATAAGCCGGATGCCGTTCCGCACGACCAGCGCCCCGCGGCCCGGACGCGCACGAGGCCTGCAAGACGAGGACGATGAGCAGGAATGTTCGCACCATGACCAAGCGTAGTGCGCATCAGCCTTCCAGGCTGCGATCCTCCATCTCCGCCAGCCGCTCCCGCAACAGCGCCGCAAACCGCCGCGCCAGCCGCGACCGGCTCCGCCCCCGCCGCCACGCGAGCGCGATCTCCCGCGCCGGCCCGCTCCGCTTGAACGGTAGGTACCGCCGCCCCGAGTCCCGATCGTGCGCCGCAACCATGCGCGGAACGATCGACACACCGAGCCCGAGACGCACGAACTCCAGCAGCGTCCCGATCTGTGTCATGCGGCACACCACGTTTCCCGCCACGCGATGCGCCGCACAGAACTCCGCGATCTGCCCGCCCAGGCAGTGCATCTCGTGCAGCGTCACCGCCGCCTGCGCACGCAGGTCCGGCAACGAAATCTCCGGCGCCGCGCACAGCGGGCTCCCGACCGGCGCCACGACGAACATCGGCTCGACGCCCAGCACCTCGACCTCGATCAGATCGTGATCGATCGGCGTGCTCACGATCGCCACGTCCAGCTCGTGATCCTCGATCGCCTCGAGCAGGTGCTGCGTCAGGTCCTCGCGCACGTGGGCCTCGCACTCCGGATGCTCCTCGCGCAGCCGCGCCACCAGCGCCGGCACCAGGTACGGCGCCATCGTCGGAATCGCGCCCACCGCCAGCCGCCCGCGCCCTTCCTCCACCTCGGCGCGCACGCTCGACTCCAGCTCGTGCGCCTGCGCCAGGATCCGCCGCGCCCGCGGCAACAGCGCCCGCCCCGCCTCCGTCAGCGCCACGCCCCGGCCCAGACGGTCCAGCACATCGACGCC